>JAKTNK010000005.1:0-44981 GCA_029593465.1 Streptococcus suis | reverse complement strand
CACATGTATTCACTTTCAAAGGCTTAGCAGAAGCACCAAAAGCAGAACCTACAGCAGCGAAAGAAGACTTCAAAGTTGTTTACAAATTGCCAAACGGTTCAGAGCAAACACAAGAGTACAAATCAGTTTCTTACGATGACTTCATCGTGAATGCTTTAGCATCAGCAGATGCTTCAAAAGCTAGCTACGGTGACTATACTTATGATGTTGATGCTTCAAGCAACACTTATGTATTCACTTTCAAAGGCTTAGCAGAAGCACCAAAAGCAGAACCTACAGCAGCGAAAGAAGACTTCAAAGTTGTTTACAAATTGCCAAACGGTTCAGAGCAAACACACGAGTACAAATCAGTTTCTTACGATGACTTCATCGTGAATGCTTTAGCATCAGCAGATGCTTCAAAAGCTAGCTACGGTGACTATACTTATGATGTTGATGCTACAAGCAACACTTATGTATTCACATTTGCAGGTTTGAAAGAAGCACCAAAAGCTGACGAAGCAGCTAAGGAAGAATTCAAAGTTATCTACAACGATGCTAGTGGAAAACAATTTGGTGAAATTGTTTACACAGACGTTACTTATCAAGAGTTCATCGAAGGAGCTTTACAAGCTGCTGAGTTGAACAAAGATAAGTATGGTGATTTCAAATATGACGTTTATCCAAACAACGTTTATGTCTTCACATTTGAAGGTTTGAAAGAAGAGCCAAAAGTTGAAGAAGCAACTGGTGACTACACACTTGTTCTAAACTTTGCAGACTTCACACAAGTAGTTTACAAGTACAACGATGTGACAGCTTCTTATATGGATGCTATTGCTAAAGACTTGGCAGATAGCTACGTTGCAGAAAAAGGTGAGCACAGCGAAGTCTTCATCGATGGCAACACTTACTACTACAACTTTGCTGGTCTAAAAGAAGATGCTGATAAAGCTAAAGATGACAAAGCAGCTGATAAAGCTAAAGACGACAAAGCAGCTGATAAAGCTAAAGATGACAAAGCAGCTGATAAAGCTAAAGATGACAAAGCAGCTGATAAAGCTAAAGATGACAAAGCAGCTGATAAAGCTAAAGACGACAAAGCAGCTGATAAAGCTAAAGACGACAAAGCAGCTGATAAAGCTAAAGATGACAAAGCAGCTGATAAAGCTAAAGACGACAAAGCAGCTGATAAAGCTAAAGATGACAAAGCAGCTGATAAAGCTAAAGATGACAAAGCAGCTGATAAAGCTAAAGATGACAAAGCAGCTGATAAAGCTAAAGACGACAAAGCAGCTGATAAAGCTAAAGACGACAAAGCAGCTGATAAAGCTAAAGATGACAAAGCAGCTGATAAAGCTAAAGACGACAAAGCAGCTGATAAAGCTAAAGATGACAAAGCAGCTGATAAAGCTAAAGACGACAAAGCAGAATTACCAAGCACAGGTGAGATGGCTGGTCTAACATTGTCTGTTCTTGGTGCAGCAGGTCTTGCTTTGGCAGGATTCCTTCGCCGTAAAGGTAAGAACAAAGCTTAATGTTCAAAAATAAAGGTATTCTCGTTGAGAATGCCTTTTTTGTATTGTTCAAAATTTACAGTCTTCTTTCACTGAGTCTGGAAAGGTTTATATTATATTTATTGCTGCTTCTGGTAGATTTTTAGTTTATATAGAAAAACACCCCAATAATGTTTAGGGTGTAATACAGCTTTTATAGTTTGTTTTATTTCACCTCAGTAAGAGTACAAAGATATTATTTTATAATGGAGAAAATGTTGATTTAACAATGTTTATAGATAGTTAGTTAAAATTTGATAATGAAAGGTAGTCAAAAAGGTAGTCATTGAATTAGCTTGCAAGTTGTGCCATTTTTTCAAGATAAATATTGACCGCATTCTATTTTCTTGTGGGTGCTAGATCTGCATATGTGTCCACTGTGGTCTTAATTGATTTATGTCCTAATCTTACTTGGACTTCCTTTATATCAGCACCTGCATTTAACATCATAGATGCGTGCGTATGCCGAAATAGATGAAAACCATAGTTTGGCAAGTCAAGAGCCGATAAGCGCTTTTTAAGGGTTGTACGCTCGTTTCTATCACACATATAATTACCGTAGATGGTTGGAAAAATCAGTTTTGTTTCAGGTCTATTGTGTAATTTAAGATACTCGTTCATTTCATTGTGAAAATCTCAAAGTTCTTCAAGTATAGACAAAGGAACTGGAATAGGGCGATTGTTATCCTAGTTGATTAAAAAATCTCTGATTTCCTCATCTTTTATAAAATAATATATAATTTTCCCCTCTCTTCTAGTGTCCAAGATGTTTTGATTGGCTAGTTTACGAAGATGGTGGGAGGCAGATGCCATACTGAGATTTAGTAAACAGGCTATATCGCAGACACAGAGTTCTTCAACAGCAAGGAGATAAAAGATGATATTTATCTGTTTATTATCGGTAAACTTTGATAAAATGCGAAGTGATTTTTGGACTTTTTCCTTTTCAAGGTAGTTCGTTGCGGTTGTAACATTTTGTTGATTTATAACATTCACTTGGCAGATACTATCTTTTTTCAAAATATTTTCTCCTAGCCTAACACAGTCCATAGCATGTCAAAACTGTTGTTTTCAATCAGGATATATATCCCCAATCCTAAATAAACAACGGCAATAAACCACCTGCTATATTTTTCCAAAGTTTCTCCAACAGAAGGGACTTGTGCCAATTTTTGGGCAGAAAAAACCAAGAGATAAATCATGACTAGAAAAGTAAGTAAAGTCACTATCAAATTTGCTAAATTTAAGGTAGTAAAATATGGGACAAAGACACCAATATTGTCAGCACCACAACTTGCAAAAGTAATCATAGCGACTAGAAAAATCAGGTTTTTATTATCTTTGCTCAAACCTTCTTTGGCAATAGCTTCTCCATCAGAATCTCCTAAAAGCAAAACTTTGAGGCCTAGGAAAATTGGAATCAAACCGAGCAAACCTAAAATCTCTTTACTAGGAATATAATCTAAGACAAATGCAAAAAGCAAACTTAGCAATATTAGACTAACAGAGCCCAGAAATTGTCCTAAATAGATGTTAATGATGTCTTTTCTGCTTTTTCTTTTGGCAAAAAATAACATTAGGATAATAAGTAAGTCTACGGCTGTCCCAGAATACAGGATTATTGAAGTAACAACATTTTGAATCATAAAACACCTCATTCAAATATATTTTTGAATGTATTCTAACATTAAACTTTGTAGATATCAACTTAAAATCCACCAAAATATAGATAAGGGCACCTCTATAAACTCCCAAAATTGTGAATTTGGAGTTACGAAAGCCTTGTTAAATCAACATTTTAAATTTTAGAAAATTAGTTTTTAGAGGTCCCCATAAGAAGTTAGTGTACCAAATATTAAAAAGCCCCGCCATCGAAATGATAGCAGGGCTTAACTTCAATATCCAAATGATATATTCATCTAAAAAAGGTAGAGTTCTTATTGATTTATATTGCAATGTAATGAACTTCAAAAATTCAAAAATCGCTTAAAATCAATGTTTTGACGTTTAATGACGTGTAGTGAACCTCTTACTTAACCTCAGTAAAAATAACGTGTTTACGCAATTTTGGTGAGTATTTTTTCAATTGAAGACGGTCTGGAGTGTTACGTTTGTTTTTTGAAGTAAGGTACAAGCGTTCACCAGATTCTTTATGTTCAAGTGTAATATTGACGCGCATGGTATCTCCCTTCTATTATTTAGCTTCAGCTTTAGCGATTTTACGTCCTTTGTAGTATCCTTTAAGGGATACGCGGTGAGAACGTGAGTAATCTCCAGTAGCTTCGTCAAATTTAACAGTTGGAGCTGTCAATTTGTAGTGTGTACGACGTTTGTTTTTCTTCGCTTTTGAGGTGCGACGTGCAGGTACTGCCATGTTAATGTCTTCCTTTCGATATGAAATACGTTTGGGTGTTACAGACGACCAGTACAATGTTAGCATTGCTTAGCGGTTCATCGCCCCATTACATAGAGATGATGTTTCATCCAACTATAGCATAATATCATATCTTTTTTGTAAAGTAAAGTTACTTGACACTTTTTTATCAAAAAAGTCTTAAAAACATGGTTAATGTTTGGCTTACTTGAAAGAAGTTCAGTCAGTAGTGTTGAGATGCAGGTAACATCCTGTTAAAAGATAATCGAAAAAATTGGCATTTCGTGTTAAAATAAAGAGACTAAGTCTAGAGAAAGGATAGAGTGTGACGCTTTAAAGCGACTATTTATAGGGAAATTCAGTTAAGGCTAGCTGATGGTTAGAAGTCCTATAGTCGTTGCTTTTGAAGCTTGCTTTACACTCGTTGGCGATTAGGATGAAGCTTCAAAAACCTAAGGGAACGCAGGATATTCTCCCTGCAGATAGTGCCAAGTGGCAATACGTGGAAAATTTTGCGCGTGAGACCTTTAAAAAATACAACTACGGTGAGATCCGCACCCCCATATTTGAACACTATGAGGTGATTTCACGGTCGGTTGGCGATACGACCGATATTGTGACCAAAGAGATGTACGACTTCCATGATAAGGGAGGGCGTCACATTACTCTTCGTCCGGAAGGAACAGCTCCAGTTGTGCGTTCTTATGTGGAAAATAAACTCTTTGCACCAGAGGTTCAAAAACCGGTGAAAATGTATTATATCGGTTCTATGTTTCGCTATGAGCGTCCGCAAGCAGGTCGCCTACGAGAGTTTCACCAGATTGGGGTAGAGGCTTTTGGTTCAAGAAATCCTGCCACGGATGTCGAGACCATCGCCATGGCGTATCAACTCTTCACAGATCTTGGTATCAAGGATGTGGTTCTTCACCTGAATAGCCTTGGCAATACGTCCAGTCGAAAAGCCTATCGTCAAGCCTTGATTGATTACTTGACCCCAATGCGCGATAGCTTATCTAAAGATAGTCAACGCCGTTTGGAGGAAAATCCGCTTCGCGTCCTAGATTCTAAGGAAAAAGAGGATAAGGTTGCCGTTGAAAATGCACCGTCTATCTTGGATTTCTTAGATGAGGAGAGCCAAGCCCACTTTGATGAGGTTCGCTCAATGCTAGAAGCGCTCAATATTCCTTACGTCATCGATACCAACATGGTTCGTGGTTTGGATTATTATAATCACACGATTTTTGAATTTATCACCACGATTGAGAAGTCTGAATTGACCATTTGCGCTGGTGGACGTTACGATAGCTTGGTAGAGTATTTTGGCGGTCCTGAGACACCGGGCTTTGGCTTTGGACTTGGCTTGGAACGCCTCCTAATGGTGATTGATAAGCAAGGTATTGAGTTACCAGTTGCTTCTGATATGGATCTCTACATTGCTGTTTTGGGGGCAGAAGCTAATCCCAAAGCTTTAGAACTCGTTCAAGCGGTGCGTGCCCAAGGCTTTATCGCAGAACGTGATGTCCTAAATCGTAAAATTAAGGCGCAATTCAAATCAGCAGATGCTTTTAAAGCAAAAGTTGTGATGACATTAGGCGGTAGTGAGGTGGAATCTGGCCAGGCCAGCCTTAAAAATAACCTGACCCGTCAAGAAGTGACCGCCACTTTTGAGGAGATCAGCGAAGATTTTGCAAGTATCCTCCAGCGCCTAGAAGCATAGCCCTCAAGAGCGTTGGCGCTCTGTTTGTCAGGGCTTTTCGGTGAGTCTTGATGTGGCACCAACTATGAACAACAATGATAAAAAGCAAGGTGAGCTAAGTTTCCAGAGGGCTGGAGTCTTGGCTTGCCTTGCTTTTTATATGCTAGTTGGTTTGTCATTAAGTCTTACTGATGTGTAATACTATCAACGTGGGGAAATAAAATAGTGACTTTGTAAAGGTTACCATCGATGTCTTGCTGATAGAGTCCATGGTAACGCCTAACGATATCTTGGATATTTCGAAGACCAAGTCCATCTTCATAGCGCTGTTTTCGAGACTGTATTTCTTGAGGGTCGAACGGATTGTCAATGGCTATATATAGCCTTTCTTGATAGAGATTGATAATCAAGTTGATTTTCTTCTCAGTTTTTGTTTTGTTTCGGATAACAGCTGCAAGGCTATTATCCAAAAGGTTTCCCACGATAATAGCGATAATATCCGTTTTTAGACGGGTATCAGAAGGGATAAGGCAATCGATGGACAAGCAAATGTGATGGTCTTTAGCAATCTGATATTTTTGCTTGAGCAGGTGATTTAAGATTAGCTCGTTGGTAAAAAAAGTATCATCTGTCTCAGTCAGTCGTGCTAGGTTATTGTTAATCAGTTGTTTGGCTTCTTCTAATTTACCTTGCTTTAAGAGGGCTAAAAGAACGATATGATGATTCTGGAGGTCGTGTTTTAATGCTCGCACATTGAGCTGGGAAGCCTGGAGGTTTTGCAGATTGTGGAGTTGCGCTTGAAATCTGATATTATCCAATTGGGTATTGTAATGCTGGGTGTTTTGGAGCATGATATAACGATAGGTGTACAGGGCTATCATCGTTATCGCCATAAAGCCAAAGGAGTAGATAAGTGTTGTGGTGTTCCAGTTTTCCGTCATGGTGCTATTAAACAGCTGAAAAAAGAGAAGGGCAAAGGTGATGGTGGGAATCAGTGCTAAGTAGGTCATCCAAGCCCCTTGATTGTTGTGATTATCAGCGTCACTGAGCTCAATCAAGAACAACTGTTTTAAATAAAAACTGATGACGATGCTTAAGATAGCCAGTAAGTTGATATAGATAAAGGTAAATGCCGCGGAATGGGTTAAGGCATTGCCAAAAAGTAACGTCAAGCTAAAGCCTAGAATGGCCTCACACAGTAGCCCAATGGTTTGCATCAGAATGGCCCAGAAAAGCCCTTGTTTGCGGCTATAATCGTAAATAGAAGCGATATACAGAGACGTCAGAAGCGAGCAAAACACCGTGATAGGGGAAGCGACATTAGCTTTTAAGAAACTGTTAGCTAACACCTCGATGGCGACAAATAATCCTAGTGTGATGATGGAGATGAAGCGGTTGTTTTTGGAAGTCGTTGCTCTTGAAAACAAATAGTTAATCACTAAGATGTTGATGAGAGCTGCATAGAGATGAAATAAGCTTTTAATAACCATTGCAATTTTTTAACGTCATTAGAATAGTATCTTGTAAGTGTCGTTTAAATTTTCGACTAACAGGAAGATTGATAAATTGTGATTCCTGAAGTAGGGTTAGTACCTGTTTTTCCAATTTATAGAAATAGGTGACATTAACGATGTAAGAATGATGAATTTGAATGAACGGTTGCGAGACTTGAGCAAGAATTTCTTTAGTTGATAAGAGAGCTGTGTAGGTTTCATACGAGGTATGGATATGAACGTTTCGCCCGTTTTTTTCGAAAAAAATAATTTCCTTAAGAGGTAGTCTATAGTGGGCATGATTGTAGGAAAAAGTGAAATACCGATTGGTGTTTTCCAAAATGGTCAAGCTACGGTTGAGACAGCGATAAAATTTTTCCCTATCCAGGGGTTTTAGCAGGTAATCAAAGGTCTGTACGTGAAAAATCTGATCCATGTAGTCACGATGGCTTGTTAAAAAAATGATGATGGCATCAGCATGCTGACTCCTGATATGCTCTGCTAGTTGGATACCAGATGTTTCTCCCATTTCGATATCTAACAGAAACAATTGATAATCTGTTAGTGTGTTGTCATACAATTTACGGGGATGTTCATAGACGTCTAATGAAAAATAGGAACGGTTTGCGAAGTTATCGAGGACATCTTCAACCATTGAGCCAACGGTTTTGTCATCATCACATAAAGCGATACGAATCATTACTAACCTCCTCCTAAAAAATAATAACATTATACCAAATTTTACTTAAAAACGGTTAGTTTTGACATAATATTCTATCAATCGGAAAAACTTGATAAAATAGCTTTATTAATTTAGGGAGGAGATAATTATTATGCGAGAAGTAATTGTTCGTAAACCTATGGAAACAGCCGAAGTTTCTTGGGTCATTGTTTAATTTTATAAAAGTAGGTTGCGAAATCAGCCTACTTTTTATCTTACAAGAGGGGGGAACTTAGATGAAAGGATACAGTAGACCACGGATAAAAGATATCTACCCAGTATATAAACTAGATAAGAATAGATTTAGAATTGGTGCTCAAATGAATATTACAAGAGAATTTGAAGATCCAACAGGTCAGCTATGGGATTTTGTAACAAGATTAGATGGTAGAGAATTATCTTTAATTGAAGCTGATTTGCAGACAATCTATCCTGAACTAACACATGACGACATTATGTTCGCATTGGACCTATTAGACAGTGAAGGAGTTATAGAAGAGTATCAAGAAGTTGCTCTGGTGGATGAAAGGTACATGTCGAATGTTAATTATTTTAGACGTTACCTCAATAGTTATGATGAGAGTATAGCTGTACAAAGAAAACTAAATGAAAGTTCTATTTTATTATTGGGCCTAGGGGGAGGAGGATCTAATATTTTAAGTTTACTAGCTGGTATAGGTCCGAAACAAATAACAATTGTAGATTATGATAAGGTTGACAGTTCAAATTCAGGCAGGCAACTACTATATAAAGAAAATGATATAGGGAAATTCAAGACAGAAGTAGCTTTACGAGAGTTTCGAAAGATGAATTCAACTGTTAATATAACTGCTATTACTAAAAAAATTACCTCTGTACCTGAAGTGATAGATCTACTTGATGGTGTTGATTTAGTCATCTGTGCAATAGACGAACCACCTTTTGTAGCACAAAGAATAGTGAATGAGGCCATTATTAAAGCAGGTATACCTTGTGTTTTTGGAGGATCACAAATAAGCAGAGGTCGAGTTTATAGTGTTATCCCCCAAAAAACAGGGTGCTTTGACTGTCTCAATATCCACTATACAAAGACGTCTCCTAACTTTGTAGATCAATTTATTGGCTTTCAGAAAATTCAATTTGATCCTCCAACAATAGCTTATGCACCTGCAATTTTTCAGTTATGCAGTGCTATAGTTGATGAAGCAGTAAGACTTTTAACGAAATATACGGAACCAATGAGTTTAAGTACACAATTTGAGATTAATTATGAAACAGGTGCTTCATTTTGTCATAAACCATGGCCTAGATATGAAGATGAGTGCCCAACTTGTGGAAAGGGTACTATTTCTGAATGGGAAATTTTTAATCATTATAAATCATGATGATAAGAAGGGATAGAGTATGAAGAATTGTTTAACAGTGACGAATCTCTCGAAAAGCTATGCCAAAGGGAAGCATTTGGCAAACAAAGTGTTAAATTGTCAATTCAATGAAGGTGAAATCACAGCTCTTGTAGGCCATAATGGTGCAGGCAAAACGACTTTGTTGAATCAAATCATCGGAATAACTGGATCAGACAAGGGAGATATTTCCTATTTGCAACATTCCTTTACGACCTCTCCAAAGCTGGCTAGGCAGTATACTTCAATGATGCCACAGATGCACGCTCCCTTAAAAGGTGTAACGGTCAGGCAAGCAATCAGTTCGATTGGCATCATCAGAGGGCTAGAGGGAACGACTTTAAAAAATGAAGTCGATGATATTTTAAAGGCATTAGCGATTGAGCAGTGGGAAAATCAAAAAGGTGAAAAGCTATCAGGTGGTCTTAAACGCCTGACGTCGTTTGGCATGGCCGTTGTTGGTGCTCCTAACATTATCTTACTAGATGAACCGACAAATGATGTTGACCCCATTAGACGAACTCGCCTGTGGGGGTATCTGAGACAGTTGGCGTCAAAAGGGCATATTATTGTCATTGTGACACACAATCTTTTGGAAGTCGAAAAATACGCCGATAGGTATTATATGTTGGAACATGGAGAAGTCAAAGCCAGTGGAAATGTCAAATCGCTGACACACCTGGCAGGTCACTTCGTTCGTTTCACGGTATATGACCCCAAAACAATGATGAATTTTCCTTTAGCTTATACCATCAGTGATCATTTGGATGTTTCAGCAAGCCTTGAAACGTCTGAATTACCCTTATTGATGACATGGTTGCAAGAGGCGATTATATCACAGACGATCAGTCAGTATCACCTCTCTACACGGGGGCTAACGGATTACTATGAGGACCTATCAAATGACACATAAATATCAACAAATACGTGGTTTATTCATTTGGAGCTATGTCAGAAATAAATCACTGATAATCCTTTGTAGCATTGTTCAATTGTTTATGACTATGGCCTTGGTTTATGGCTACTCCTTAATTGTGGAACCTAAAACCTTAGAAGCACAACTGTATCTGGCTGCAGGTTCAGTCACCTTAGGAATGATAGCCATAGGCTGTACAATCGCTGCACAAACCATCAGCAGCGCAAAGCAAGATGGGCTTGTCACCTACATGAAAACCTTACCTGTCAACAGAAGTTTCATCTTCTTTTCAGAGCTCCTTATTTGGGCTATGGTTTCCTTTTTTGGGGTCATTTTATCTTTGGCGACCGTCTTTGTCAAATTTCAGTTTTTACCGCAACTATCTCTTTCGAGTTTGGGGATTATTTGGTTAATCCTTTTGACCATGCTCTCACTAGGGTTTGCCATCGCTTATTCTACTTCACCAAGTGCCATGTCTTTAATCACTCAATTACTCCTCATGCTAGGCTTGCTATTTTCACCGATAATGTTTCCAGCTGCTCGCATACCATCCTTTTTACTGAGGCTGTATAGCTTTCTTCCCTTCGTTCCTGCTGGAAATCTGATGAGATTGTCGGTCTATCAGGATTCCCCTGTAGCCATTCGTGATGTGTTCATCTTATTATGTTGGCTGCTGTTTACAGGTTCACTCTCAGTGTGGCAACTCCATCGAAAAGAGTAAACCGTATTTCTAGCGATGATAGGAAAGTACCGGTATAAGGCTTAATTTTGCTAAAACGCCATCTAAAAGGATGGGGTTTTTAAGTTCTTTTTGCTATAATGATAAGGAATGATGTACGCACAAGCGTATGAAATACTGATACATGGAGAATAAAATGTCTGAACGTAGTATGTATGCTGGTCGTGTTCGCCGTGAACACATTGGATGTCACCTCACCCTCAAGGGTTGGGTGAGCCGTCGTCGAGATTTGGGTGGCTTGATTTTTATTGATTTGCGTGACCGTGAAGGGATTATGCAGTTGGTCATTAACCCTGAAGAAGTGTCCAGTGAGGTAATGGCAACTGCTGAGAGCCTACGGAACGAATATGTCATCGAGGTGACAGGTACAGTGGCTGCGCGTGAACAAGCTAATGACCAGTTGCCGACAGGGGCAGTTGAGTTAAAGGTAGAACAATTGCAGGTCTTAAACACCGCCAAAACAACCCCTTTTGAAATCAAGGATGGTATTGAAGCCAACGATGACACCCGTATGCGTTACCGTTACCTTGACCTACGCCGTCCAGAGATGTTAGAAACCTTTAAATTAAGGGCTAAAGTAACTCACTCCATACGGAACTATCTTGATGAGCTTGAGTTTATTGATGTGGAAACACCAATGTTGACCAAATCAACTCCTGAGGGGGCGCGTGACTATTTAGTGCCAAGTCGTGTCAGTCAGGGGCATTTCTACGCTCTGCCTCAAAGCCCTCAGATTACTAAACAATTGTTGATGAATGCTGGCTTTGACCGCTACTATCAAATCGTCAAGTGTTTCCGTGATGAAGATTTGCGCGGAGACCGTCAACCAGAGTTTACACAGGTCGATTTGGAAACCTCCTTCCTTAATGAGAAAGAGATTCAAGACATTGTGGAAGGCATGATTGCTCGTGTGATGAAAGAAACCAAGGGAATTGAGGTGGCCCTACCTTTCCCTCGCATGTCTTATGACGATGCCATGAACCACTACGGCTCAGACAAACCAGATACTCGTTTTGACATGCTTTTACAAGACTTGACAGAGCTTGTCAAGGGTGTTGACTTTAAAGTATTCTCAGAAGCACCTGCTGTCAAAGCCATTGTGGTCAAAAATCATGCGGATCAGTACTCCCGAAAAGACATTGACAAATTAACGGATTTTGCAAAACAGTTTGGTGCCAAAGGCCTTGCTTGGGTTAAAGTGACAGATGGTAGTCTTGCTGGTCCAGTTGCCAAGTTCCTCACAGACGTGGAGGCGCAGCTGACAGAAGCGTTACAGTTGGTCAATAATGACTTAGTCTTATTTGTGGCGGATACTTTGGATGTGGCTAATAATACTTTGGGAGCACTTCGGACACGCCTTGCGAAAGAATGCGATATGATTGATCAGTCGCAATTTAACTTCCTCTGGGTTGTCGATTGGCCAATGTTTGAGTGGTCAGAAGAAGAAGGACGCTACACATCAGCCCACCATCCCTTCACCTTACCGACTCAAGACTCAGCGCATGAGTTGCAGGGAGATTTAGCCAAGGTTAAAGCGGTTGCTTATGATATTGTGCTAAATGGCTATGAGCTTGGTGGTGGTAGTCTTCGTATCAATCAAAAAGCTATGCAAGAGCAGATGTTTGAAGCTCTTGGTTTCACACCAGAATCTGCTAAAGAACAATTTGGATTCTTACTTGAAGCCATGGATTACGGTTTCCCTCCACATGGAGGATTAGCCATCGGGCTGGATCGTTTTGTGATGCTTTTAGCTGGTAAAGATAACATTCGTGAAGTGATTGCCTTTCCTAAAAACAACAAAGCCTCTGATCCGATGACTCAAGCACCGAGCTTGGTTGCAGCCAAACAACTTGATGAGTTAGCATTACAGGTCAATGATTAAAAAAGCCCCTCTTCTAAAAAAAGCCAGATATAGGATTAACCTTGTCGCCAAACGATTTGGCCTACTGCATACCTTGAAAAGTATTTCGAGAGAAAAATACGCAGAGAAAGTTTCGGCCTCTCTGCTTTATGGTATGTTATCTAGCATTGCTGTTAATTTCTTTTTCCAGCCCGGTCATGTTTACTCCAGTGGTGCGACAGGTCTCGCTCAGGTTATGTCAGCCCTAACAGAACGGTTGTCGGGGAATGCAATACCGATTTCACTGACTTACTATGCCATCAATATTCCACTACTCATCTTAGCATGGTTTAAGATTGGTCATAAGTTTACCGTCTTTACCTTTATTGCTGTGTCGATGAGTTCGCTCTTTATTTACTTGATGCCGCAACTGACATTGACAACAGATCCCTTAATCAATGCGATTTTTGGCGGTCTCTTTATGGGACTTGGAGTTGGTTTTGGTCTGCGCTCAAGGATTTCGAGTGGAGGGACGGATATTTTGTCCTTGACCATTCGTCAAAAAACGGGCAAAAATGTAGGGAGTATTTCCCTAGTTATCAATGGTTTAATCATGGTTTTTGCAGGTCTTTTATTTGGCTGGCAATACGCCCTTTACTCCATGGTGACGATTTTTGTATCTAGTCGAGTGACGGATGCCATTTACACGAAGCAAAAGAAGCTGCAGGCCATGATTGTTACAGCCTGCCCAGATCGTGTGATTACCATGATTCATAACAAGTTGCACCGCGGCGTAACCTTAGTCAATCATGCGGCCAAAGGCACCTACCAAAATGAGAATAAGGCCGTTCTTATCGCTATTATCACACGAGAAGAATACGCTGAGTTTAAACAGCTAATGCGTAAAGCAGATCCCAGAGCCTTTGTGTCCATATCGGAAAACGTTCAAATCATTGGCCGCTTTAAAGATGATTAGGATTTTTAGAGATAGTAGGAGGAAATCGTGAAAGTTAGTTGGCGTCTGTCAGATAGCATTCATCTGATTTGGATAACGTTAGGTGTTGCCCTTTACACCTTTGGTTTCGTTAATTTTAACATGGCTAATCATTTAGCTGAAGGCGGTGTTTCAGGAATAACTCTGATTTTACACGCTTTATTTGGTATCGATCCAGCGGTATCATCATTAGTGATTAACCTACCTCTTTTTGTGCTAGGGGCAAGGGTTTTTGGAAAGAAATCTCTTTTGTTGACCATTTACGGTACCGTGACCATGTCTGTGTTTATTTGGCTTTGGCAACGGATGCCTATCAATTTAGGGTTGCAGGATGACATGATGCTGGTTGCTCTTGTGGCAGGTATTTTTGCTGGTGCTGGTAGTGGGCTTGTCTTTCGTTATGGCGCGACCACAGGTGGCACAGATATCATTGGTCGTGTTTTAGAAGAAAAAATGGGCATGAAGTTAGGGCAAACCTTACTCATGATTGATGTCTTGGTACTGACATCTTCCCTTGTTTACATCGATTTCAAACACATGCTATATACCTTAGTGACTAGTTTTGTCTTTAGTCAGGTGTTGACCGTGGTTCAAAATGGTGGCTATATGGTTCGAGGAATGCTGATTATCACTAAAGAGTCAGATAAGGCAGCCTCAGCGATTTTAGAGGGAATCAATCGAGGCGTGACCTATTTGCAAGGTAAGGGTGCTTACACTGGTCGGGATTTTGATGTCTTGTATGTTGTCTTAAACCCTAATGAGGTGCGTGATGTCAAAGCTATCCTAGCCCAGTTAGACCCAGATGCGTTCATTTCCATTCTTAATATTGATGAAGTGGTTTCATCGGATTTCAAGATACGGCGAAAAAATTACGATAAAGACATCTAAAAATCAGGTTGACACAACTGTCAACCTGATTTTTGCTAAAACAAATTCACATAGCTTCTTTGCTGGCATCATAGTCAACCCCAATGATTGTCACGTCGATATTGCCACGTGTTGCTTTGGAGTAAGGACACACTTCATGCGCTTTTTCGCCAAGTTTTTGGGCTTCTTCTGCCGATTTACCATCGACTGCAACCTCAATCTCAACAGCAAGCTTGAAATCAGATCCATCTGCCTTGAGAAGCTGTGTGTGTTGAGTAATCAGTGACTTAGCCTTTATGCCTTCCAGTCCAAGAATAACTTCCAAGGCACTATTAAAACAAGCTGAATAACCAAGGGCAAATAATTGTTCAGGATTCGTACCATTGCCGTTGCCACCAAGTTCTTTAGGACTTGAGATTGTGACTTGAAAATTACTGTTTTCAATATAGCTAATGCCATTACGTCCACCAGTATTAACAGCTGACGTTTCATAGATTTTTTGATAATGTGACATATCAGTACCTCCTATTTCTGACGTCATTATAGCACTTTCATTATCAAAAGGCAGATGATGTGATTAGAGATTTGAGTATATACTGATGTCTATGAAAAAGGAGAGGATAGGTTGAGAACCTTGTCAATGTTTCTTGTGTTATCTTGGTGACAAAGACTTTTGACACCATATTTTTGAGTTGATGTTGAAAAACTTTGATATAATAAACGATAGGTAAGAGCTAAGCTAAGTGTGACCAAGGGAGTCACCAATTTTAGTCTTTTGAGGAAGGAGGGGAATGATGAACGTTGGAAAAAATATTAGAAGCTATCGGCAAAATTTAAACATGTCTCAAGAAGATTTGTCGGAGAAAATCTATGTGAGCAGACAAACAATCTCCAACTGGGAGACTGAAAAATCTTATCCTGATGTGCAGTCGCTGATCATGCTAAGTCAATGTTTTAAGATTTCCTTGGATCAATTGATAGAAGGAGATCTTGAGAAAATGAAACAAATAGTTAAACAACAAGATGTTAATGCTATGGATTACTATGGTAAAATAATGCTGTGGATAATGTTGACACTTGTATTAACAGTATTTCCCGCATTTTATTATTTGGATTGGTGGTGGGGATTGTTGGTTTACATACCACTGGCTATTTTGGGCATTTATTATGCTCTTCAGGTTGAAAAAATCAAAGACAATTACGACTTGAAAACCTATCGTCAAATTCTCGCTTTTAGTCAAGGAAGAACCCTAGATGATTTAGAGGTCAGGATTGAAATGGCTAAGTACCCTTATCAAAAGCCATTGATTGTTTTTGGATTTACCTTAATTTTTGCAGTATTAGCTATCATAGTTGCCTTGATTTATGTCAGATTTTTGCCATAATGCAAAAACCACGTCTGTTGAAAGACGTGGTGATTTTATTACATTTCATTGGGTGCTTCAACGCCAAGGAGGCGTAGAGCTTCTTTTAGAACAGTTGCGGTTGCGTATGAGAGGGCTAGGCGACTGTCGCGTTCTGGGTTGTCGTCAAGAATACGTGTGTGTGCGTAATATTTGTTAAAACTTTGCGCAAGGTTGATAGCGAATTTAGCAATGATTGATGGCTCATAGTTGTCTGCTGCACGTCTGATGATACGTGGGAAGTCTTGAATGAGCTTGATGATTTCCCAACTTTCGGTATCAGAGAGGCTGTATGAGGCATTGGTGTCTGGTTTGAAATCTGCTTTACGCAGGATTGACTGGATGCGAGCATGAGCGTATTGCACATAAGGTCCTGTTTCCCCCTCAAAGGATACCATGGTATCAAGATCAAAATCATAACCATTCATCCGATCTGTTTTGAGGTCATAAAACTTGATAGCCCCAACCCCAACAGCATGTGCAACAGCTTCTTTGTTTGGAAGGTCGGGATTCTTGGCTTCGATTTGTGATTTAGCACGGCTAACGGCTTCAGCAATGGTTGGCTCAAGCAGGATGACGTTACCCTTACGCGTTGATAATTTTTTTCCTTCCTTGGTTACCAAACCGAAGGCAACGTGTTCCATGTCGTCTGACCAGTCATAGCCCATTTCTTTGAGCACAGCCTTAAGCTGTTTAAAGTGAGCAGATTGTTCGTTACCAACCACGTAGATAGACTTAGCAAAGTCGTAAGTACGCTTACGGTAAAGGGCTGCAGCCAAGTCACGGGTGATGTAAAGTGTTGCCCCATCTGACTTTTTGATGAGAGCTGGGTGGTCGATACCATATTTTTCAAGGTTAACAACCTTAGCTCCTTGTGACTCTTGTAAGAGTCCTTTTTCATCTAACAGGTCAACGACTTCGTCCATTTTATCATTGTAAAAGGCCTCACCATTGTAAGAATCAAAGTCAACGTCAAGTTCCTTGTAAAGGCGGTTGAATTCGACCAAACTTTCGTCGCGGAACCATTGCCAAAGGGCAACGGCCTCCTCATCACCTGCTTCTAGTTTACGGAACCATTCCCGTGCTTCCTCATCAAGACGAGGGTCTTCCTCGGCTTCAGCATTGATACGGACATACAATTTTAAGAGTTCGGCAATGGGATTTGCTTCGACGGCTGCCTTGTCACCCCATTTTTGATAGGCAACAATGAGCATTCCGAATTGTTTTCCCCAGTCTCCGAGGTGGTTGATGCGAACAGGCTGATACCCTAGTTTTTCCACGATATTGGCTAGACTATCGGCAATAACCGTTGAACGCAGGTGTCCGATGGAGAAAGGTTTAGCGATGTTAGGGCTAGACATGTCAAAGGCAATGTGACGTCCGTGACCCAGATTTTGATCTGCATAATGGCTACCTTGGGCAATCACTTCGGTCAAGACTTGATGTGAAATGGTTGATTTGTCCAAGAAAAAGTTGACATAAGGGCCTACCGCTTGTACTTTTTCAAAGGCAGAAGTATCGACTTGTTCAGCCACCTCAGCGGCAATCACATTTGGTGCTTTACGCAAGGTTTTGGCTAGCGAAAAGGCAGGGAAGGCGAGGTCACCCATACTAGCATTTTTAGGTTTTTCAAGCAAGTGTTCAATGGCTTCTTGATCTAAATCAGTCAAAACCTTGGCTAATTCAGAAGCGATTAATTGTTTATCAGTCATGATGCCTCCTGTATTTTGTTGTTGTACCTATTTTAACATATTTTGACAAAAGCTTGAGAGACTTTCTACTGTTTAATCCATGGAAATTTGCTAGCTGCTGAAAATAGAGCGGTTTTTTGTTATAATTTTTAGGAAGTCTGATTAAAAAGGATACATGAAGAATGAATAAAAAACAACGTCAGGAAGAAATTAAACGTCTTATTGAGAGGCATCGTATTGGGACACAAGAGGCGATAAAACGTCATTTGGAAAGTCAGTCTATTTTTGTGACACAAGCAACCTTATCACGAGATTTACGCGAGCTTGGTCTTGTCAAACTACGTGGTGATGACGGCAAGCTCTACTATAATTTGACGACGCATGATAGGGAACAGTTTGGCAAACGCATCAGTGCTTTTGTCAATAAGGTTTCAAGAGCCCAGTTTATGCTGGTTTTGGCTACCAATTTGGGTGAAGCAGATGTCTTAGCCAATCTGATTGATCAAGAGCAACGCAGTGATATTTTGGGTACCGTTGCGGGAGCAGACACGCTTTTGGTGATTTGTCGAGACGAAGTGGTCGCACAAAGCCTTCAAAACGATATTGAAGCACAGTTATCAAAGGGTTAATCATGGGAAAAGAAGCTATTTCACCGGGTATGCAGCAGTATCTGGATATTAAAGCCAACTACCCAGATGCTTTTTTGTTATTTCGCATGGGGGATTTTTATGAGCTCTTCTATGAAGATGCTGTCAAGGCAGCCCAGTTATTGGAGATTAGCCTGACCAGTCGGAATAAAAATGCTGAAAATCCAATTCCTATGGCTGGTGTTCCTTATCATTCTGCCCAACAGTATATTGACCTGTTGGTGGAGATGGGTCATAAAGTCGCTATTGCTGAGCAAATGGAGGATCCCAAGCAAGCTGTCGGAGTCGTTAAGCGTGACGTTGTTCAAGTCATCACACCAGGGACAGCTGTTGATTCCAGTAAGCCAGACAGTGCTAATAACTTTTTGGTAGCTCTGGATTTCGATGGCAGTGATTACGGCTTAGCTTATATGGATTTATCAACAGGTGAGTTCATGGTGACGGTCTTGACGGACTTTTTAAGCGTCAAAAGTGAAATTCAAAACCTTAGAGCTAAAGAATTGGTTATTGGATTTGAACTTTCTGAGGAGCAAACGACCCTCTTTCAGAAACAAATGAATTTAATCCTATCTTTTGAGGATAATTTGTTTGAAGAAGATGATTTGGTTCAAGCTGTCGATGGGTTGGAGCGCAGTAGTGCCTTAAAGTTGCTGTCATACGTCCATCGCACGCAAATGCGAGAGTTAAAGCACCTGCAAAGTGTCGTCCATTACGAAGTCAAGGATTACTTGCAGATGACCTATGCCACAAAGTCAAGTTTGGATTTGTTGGAAAATGCTCGCACAGGTAAGAAGCATGGCAGCTTGTTCTGGCTGTTAGATGATACCAAGACTGCCATGGGGATGCGTTTGTTACGGCAGTGGATTGACCGCCCCTTGATTCGTTTAGAGGTTATTGAGGAGCGTCAAGAGATTATTCAAGTCTTTCTAGATGATTTCATCAATCGCAGTGATTTAACAGACAGTTTGAAAGGTATCTATGATATTGAGCGTTTAGCCAGTCGTGTCTCCTTTGGTAAAGCGACCCCCAAGGACCTGCTACAGTTGGGTCATACTTTGACAAGGGTTCCGGTGATAAAGGCTATTTTAGCCAATTTTGGGTCGGCAGTGATTGACAAGATTGACAATCAGATTGACAGTATTCCAGAGTTGGAAAGTTTGATTCGACAAGCCATTGATCCTGATGCACCGGCTACGGTTTCTGAAGGTGGCATTATTCGAACTGGTTTTGATGAAAAGCTGGATCACTACCGCCAGGTCATGAAGGAAGGACGAGCTTGGATTGCAGATATCGAGGCTAAAGAGCGTCAAGCGTCTGGTATTAGCAATCTCAAGATTGATTACAATAAAAAAGATGGCTATTATTTCCACGTGACCAATTCTAATTTGGCTATGGTACCGGATTATTTTTTCCGAAAAGCCACCTTGAAAAATTCAGAGCGTTTTGGTACGGCTGAACTAGCTAAAATTGAAGGGGATATGCTGGAGGCGCGTGAGCAGTCCTCTCAGTTAGAGTACGATATTTTCATGCGTATTAGGGCGCGCGTTGAAACCTATATTAATCGCCTACAAAAGCTGGCCAAGCTTTTAGCTAAGATTGATGTCCTCCAAAGTTTAGCAGTTGTGGCTGAATCCAACCATTATGTTAGACCAAGCTTTAATGCAGAGCATCAGATTAGGATAGTCGAAGGTCGTCACGCAGTGGTTGAAAAGGTCATGGGTGCTCAAGTTTACATTCCTAACAGCATTGATTTTGCGCCAGAGACGACCATTCAACTAATCACTGGCCCCAATATGAGTGGTAAATCGACGTATATGCGTCAGTTAGCCTTATCCGTCGTGATGGCTCAGATAGGAGGCTATGTTGCTGCCAAGGAGGTCAATCTCCCTATTTTTGACGCTATATTTACTCGAATTGGTGCAGCCGATGATTTGATTTCGGGACAATCAACTTTCATGGTAGAGATGATGGAAGCTAATCAAGCCATCAAGCGAGCGAGCAGGGATTCTTTGATTCTTTTCGATGAATTGGGGCGTGGGACTGCCACTTATGATGGTATGGCCTTGGCTCAGTCCATTATTGAGTACATTCACCAGGAGATAAAGGCCAAGACCATGTTTGCAACCCACTATCATGAATTGACAGAGCTGTCAAAAGAATTGACAAACCTTGTCAACGTTCATGTGTCAACCTTAGAAGAAAATGGCGAAGTGACTTTTCTGCACAAGATTTCAGAAGGTCCTGCCGACAAGTCCTATGGGATTCATGTGGCTAAGATTGCAGGATTACCAGATACGGTGCTATCAAGAGCGGATGCTATTTTACAGGATTTAGAGAGTCATTCGGTCCAGTTAAGAACCGAGCAGCCCCATACTCTTTCTAGTGCTGAAGTTGCGGAACCCTCAGTCGGACAACTATCGCTTTTTGCTGAGGATAATCAGTCGGAGATTATTCAGCGATTGGAGGCTTTAGATATCCTCAATCTGACGCCAATGGAAGCTATGTCCACCTTATTTGACTTAAAAAAACTACTGTAACAAAGTCTATGCTATGCGTCATAGGCTTTTTCAAGACTCGTTACAAGTCCTTTTTGTGTTATAATAGAAAGCAATGTAAAGCGAGGTAAGTATGAGTTTGATAATTGAATTACCAGAAATTCTTGCCAATCAAATTGCAGCTGGTGAAGTGATTGAAAGACCAGCCAGCGTGGTAAAAGAATTAGTAGAAAATGCCCTAGATGCACAAGCCAGTCAAATTACAATTAGTATCGAAGAGTCTGGTCTCAAAAAAATAGTAATTACCGATAATGGAATCGGAATGAGTCGTGATGATGTGCAACTCAGTTTACGCCGTCATGCAACGAGTAAAATCAAAACGCAAGCAGATCTCTTTCGTATCAGAACGCTGGGGTTTCGAGGGGAAGCCCTACCGTCGATAGCCTCTATTAGTTACCTCACAATAGAAACGGCCAGTTCTGATGAACCGAGTGGTACAGTCTTGGTTGCGAAAGGTGGCAACATCGAAAGCATTGAGACGATTTCGCGCCCTAGAGGCACCCAAATAACAGTAGAAGACTTGTTCTACAATACCCCTGCCCGCCTTAAATACCTCAAAAGTTTACAGTCGGAGTTGGCCCACATTGTAGATGTTATCAATCGTCTCAGTTTGGCCCATCCAGATGTTGCTTTTACCCTCTTAAGCGATGGTAGGGAAATCACGAAAACAGCAGGAACTGGTGATTTACGGCAAGCCATCGCAGGTATCTATGGCCTTAATATGGCTAAGAAGATGGTCGAGATTTCGACAGCTGATTTGGACTTTGAGGTCGCAGGCTACGTCAGCCTGCCAGAGTTAACGCGTGCCAACCGTAACTACATTACCTTACTCATTAATGGCCGTTACATCAAAAATTTCTTGCTTAACCGTGCGATTTTGGATGGGTATGGCTCCAAGTTGATGGTCGGACGTTTTCCCGTTGCTGTTCTAGATATTCGGATAGACCCATATCTGGCTGATGTTAATGTCCATCCGACCAAGCAAGAAGTTCGTATTTCAAAAGAAGGTGAACTGATGAAGCTCATAACAAGTGCCATCAAGGAGGCGCTGCGTGAGCAGGAACTCATTCCAGATGCTTTGGAAAATTTGGCTAAGACAGCAACACATAAAAAAGAGAAGCCCCTTCAGACGACCCTCCCCTTAAAACAATCAAGTGCTTACTATGAGATGGGTGATGACAAGATGGACTCAAACGAATCTGTCTTGGAAGAATCTCCACAGTTAGATAGTACAGACGTTGTCAACATTATTGACAACACTGTCAATAACAGTGACGATCTTGTCAATGACACTCCTAATATTAAGTTTGCGAATCGTGACCAAAGTCTTTTTGAGAGCGATGGTCATGGTGGACTTGATTTTCAAAACAAGCCGAAAATCAATCGTATGCTTGAACGCTTGGAAAATGAGGAAACGTCAACGTTTCCTGAATTAGACTATTTTGGGCAGATGCACGGGACCTATCTCTTTGCCCAAGGTAAGGGCGGGCTCTACATTATTGACCAGCATGCGGCGCAAGAGCGTGTCAAATACGAATACTACCGAGAGGCCATCGGTGAGATTGACAGTTCTTTACAGCAACTGTTGGTTCCTTACTTGTTTGCGTTTTCAGGAGCAGACTTTTTGAATTTACAAGAGAAGATGCCGCTCCTCAATCAAGTGGGTATTTACCTAGAAGATTATGGCGATAATACCTTCATTTTGCGAGAACATCCGATTTGGATGACAGAGGAAGAGATTGAGTCTGGCGTTTATGAGATGTGTGACATGCTCTTGTTAACCAATGATGTCTCTATTAAGAAATATCGAGCAGAATTGGCGATTATGATGAGTTGTAAACGCTCGATAAAGGCTAACCATGTGCTAGACGATTATTCAGCACGTCATTTGCTTCATCAGTTGTCACAATGTCAAAATCCTTATAATTGCCCACATGGACGTCCTGTTTTAATCACCTTTTCGTCATCTGATATGGAGAGGATGTTCAGGCGCATTCAAGAAAACCATACCAGCTTAAGAGATTTGGGCAAATATTAGATTGACAATGTTGTCAACAGAATGTCAATCAGTTATAAGAAAAGACGAGGAGGATTCATGTACGATTATATCAAAGGCAGGTTAACCAAAATTACGGCAACGTTTATTGTAGTTGAGGCAGGGGGGCTTGGCTACATGATTTATGTAGCGAATCCCTATTCATTTTCAAACAGTGTCAATCAAGATGTTCAGATTTACTTACACCACGTTGTCAGAGAAGATGCACAGCTGCTCTTTGGTTTTCATAGCGCTGATGAAAAAGAGGTCTTTTTAAAACTAATCTCAGTTTCGGGAATTGGTCCTATGACGGCCCTAGCAATTATTGCTGTTGACGATAACGAGGGCTTGTTTACAGCGATTGATAGTAGTGATATTAAGTATCTGATGAAGTTCCCTAAAATTGGCAAGAAAACCGCCCAGCAAATGATTTTAGATTTAGCTGGTAAATTTGTGGATGCCCCTTCAGAAAGTGGTCCATCTCCAAAAGGTTCCAGTCCTCTGGCAAATGAACCTCTTGACGAAGCTATGGAGGCTTTAGTGGCATTGGGTTATAAGGCCAGCGAACTTAAGAAAATCAAGGCCTTTTTCCAAGGGACGACTGAAACCACGGAACAATACATTAAATCAGCCCTTAAAATGCTGATGAAGTCATAAAAGAAGGTGACTCGATAAATTGTCGTTCAACGATTACGAACATTTAAAACACAGGGAGGTTTCATATGAAACGTTGTTCTTGGGTTAAGGAGGAGAATCCCTTATACCTTGCCTATCATGACGAGGAGTGGGGGAAGCCTCTTCATGATGACCAAGCCTTATTTGAGTTGCTTTGTATGGAAACCTATCAAGCAGGCCTCTCTTGGGAAACGGTATTGACGAAACGTCAGGCATTTAGAGATGCCTTTTATGATTATGAGATTGAGAAAGTTGCTCAAATGACTGATGCTGAGCTCGATAAGCTATTAGACAATCCGGCTATTATCCGGCATCGATTGAAGCTTTATGCGACAAGGGCAAATGCGCAAGCTTTTCGTCAGCTTCAGACCCAGCATGGCTCTTTTGACCAGTATCTTTGGTCTTTTGTGGATGAGCAAACCAAGGTTCATGATGTGCCAGATTACCGACAACTGGTTGCTAAAACACCTTTATCAGAAGAAGTGTCAAAAGCCTTGAAAAAAGCCGGGTTTAAGTTTGTTGGACCTGTTACCGTTCAATCCTTCTTACAAGCAGCTGGCCTGGTCAATGATCATGAGAATGCTTGCGACTTTAAATAATCTATCTTCAATTTGGTTATATAAAAGAAAGTGTTAAAAAGGTGCTACAAGCTCAGCACCTTTTCGAATAGTAAAGTAGGTGGGTAAATGAAAGCAGAACTAATTGCAGTCGGAACAGAGATTTTAACCGGGCAGATTGTGAACACAAATGCCCAATACTTGTCTGAAAAAATGGCAGAAATCGGCATTGATGTTTACTATCAAACAGCTGTTGGTGATAATGAAGAGCGCTTGTTATCGGTTATTGATTTGGCAAGCCAGCGCAGTGATTTCGTTATCTTATGTGGTGGCTTAGGTCCTACTGAAGACGATTTGACCAAGCAAACGTTAGCTCACTATTTAGGACGAGACTTGGTTTTTGATGACCAAGCTCGTCAGAAATTGGACCGTTTTTTTGCCACCAGACCCAAGTACAGTCGCACACCAAATAATGAACGTCAGGCTCAAATCGTAGCTGGGTCAACCCCAATTCAAAATGTAACAGGTCTGGCTGTAGGCGGTTTGGTGATGGTTGATGGGGTGACGTATGTCGTTTTACCTGGTCCACCTAGTGAGTTGAAGCCAATGGTACAAGAGGGTTTAATGCCCCTTTTATCCACTAGCGGTGAGCAGCTTTACTCACGCGTCCTTCGTTTTTTTGGCATTGGCGAAAGCCAGTTGGCAACGGTACTAGCAGATATTATTCAGGAACAAACCGATCCGACAGTTGCCCCCTATGCTAAAACTGGTGAGGTTACCTTAAGATTATCCACCAAAGCTAAAGACCAGATAAGGGCTGATACTAAGCTAGACGCCCTAGAGGCGCAAATCTTAGCGACACAGGGTTTGGATAATGTCCCTTTGAAAGAGCATTTGTATGGCTATGGTGAGGATAATTCCTTAGCTAAGGTTACGGTTGATTTGTTGAAGGCTTCTGGTAAGTCCATTACGGCGGCAGAAAGTTTAACAGCAGGTCTTTTTCAGTCGATGATTGCTGATTTTCAAGGGGCATCTGAGATTTTTGCTGGCGGTTTTGTGACCTATAGTTTAGGGCAAAAGGCAGCCATGTTGGGAATTTCAGAGACAGATTTAACCTCCCACGGGGTTGTGAGTGAGTTCACCGCTAAAGCAATGGCTCAGGCTGCGCGGGAAAAGGTGGGAGCAGATATTGCTGTTTCCTTGACAGGTGTGGCTGGCCCAGATGAGTTGGAAAATCACCCTGTGGGTACCGTCTTTATTGGCTTAGCCACGTCTGATGGGGTTCAGGCTAAACAGGTAGCTATTGGTGGGCGGAGTCGATCAGATATTCGCTACATTGCCGTTCTTCATGCTTTAAATATGATTCGACAAGCTTTATGAGCATGATTATATCCGCTTAATTTGGTATAATGAAAGGGTTGAGATACTTTAGGTGTTTCTGTGGATAAGCTGTGGAAATACTAGGTGACACGATTTTAGGACTGATTGTATCTATTAGAAGCAGTTGGTCTGATGCAAGACTATAGGAGACGATTTTGGCTAAAAAACAAAAAAAATTAAATGAGATTTCAAAAAAATTTGGTGATGAGCGTCAAAAAGCACTTGATGATGCCCTAAAAACCATTGAAAAAGATTTCGGTAAGGGTGCCATCATGAAGCTTGGTGAGCGTGCTGAGCAAAAGGTCCAAGTCATGAGTTCTGGTTCCTTGGCGCTAGACATTGCCTTAGGAGCGGGTGGCTATCCTAAAGGTCGTATCATTGAGATTTATGGGCCAGAAAGTTCTGGTAAAACGACCGTTGCCCTTCATGCTGTCGCTCAGGCTCAGAAAGAAGGAGGTATTGCCGCTTTTATCGATGCTGAGCATGCTTTGGATCCAGCTTACGCCCAAGCGCTAGGTGTTAATATTGATGAGTTGCTTTTGTCGCAACCTGATTCAGGTGAACAAGGCTTGGAAATCGCAGGAAAACTCATCGATTCAGGAGCGGTTGACTTGGTTGTTGTTGACTCTGTTGCAGCCCTTGTGCCACGTGCTGAAATTGATGGTGAGATTGGTGATAGCCACGTCGGTTTGCAGGCGCGGATGATGAGCCAAGCGATGCGCAAGCTATCAGCCTCAATCAATAAAACCAAGACGATAGCCATTTTCATTAACCAGTTGCGTGAAAAAGTTGGGGTTATGTTTGGGAACCCAGAGACCACGCCTGGTGGCCGTGCCCTAAAATTTTATTCTTCCGTTCGTTTGGAAGTTCGTGGTAACACTCAAATTAAGGGAACCGGTGATAAGAAAGATCAAAATATCGGTAAAGAGACAAAAATCAAGGTGGTTAAAAACAAGGTTGCGCCACCATTTAAGGAAGCTTTTGTGGATATCATGTACGGCGAAGGCGTTTCGCGTACAGGAGAGCTGGTTAAAATTGCGAGTGACCTTGATATTGTTCAAAAAGCGGGGGCCTGGTTCTCTTATAATGGTGAGAAGATTGGTCAAGGTTCGGAAAATGCGAAGAAATTCTTGGCGGAAAACCCAGCTATTTTTGATGAAATTGACCAAAAGGTACGAGCACATTTTGGCTTGATTGATGCACCAGAGACGGAAGCAGCAGTTGCACCGGAAGAGGCCGTAGCCGAATCAGATGAACTGGTTTTAGATTTGGATAGTAGTATTGAGATTGAAGAGTAGTTCTCTAAAGTAAGACTTCAACTTAGCCGATGATGACAGCCGTTTTTAGAATCAATGAAGAAGAACCAAAGTTATTTTTGGTTCTTTTTCAGATTTTTACAGTAAATTCTTGACAAATCAAAAATAGGTCGTAAGACCTATATCTTTGCCAGAAGGTTCATGCTATAATGATACCATCATGGGATAGAAAGAGAGAATGTACATGATTAAAATTTATACCATCTCAAGTTGCACGAGCTGTAAAAAAGCAAAAACCTGGCTCAATGCGCACAAGCTCCCTTATAAAGAACAGAATTTAGGAAAAGAAACACTTACAAAGGAAGAAATCTTGGCGATTTTAGCTAAAACAGAAAACGGAATTGAAAGCATTGTCTCTTCAAAAAACCGTTATGCCAAGGCTTTGAACTGTGATATTGAGGAACTTAGTCTTAGTCAGGTGATTGATTTGATTCAAGAAAATCCACGTATTTTGAAGAGCCCTATCTTGATTGACGATAAACGCCTTCAAGTTGGTTACAAAGAAGACGATATTCGTGCTTTTTTACCACGCAATATCCGTAATGTGGAAAACCAACTGGCTCGTTTACGCGCAGCTTTATAGGAGATAACAGGAAAAAGCTTAGTTGAATAGCAACTAAGCTTTTTATTGTAGTTTCCGAGTTAATTTTTTGAAGTGATAAACCTGAGAACTAGTTGTTTATACACCTTCAGAATGAAAAAGGATATAAACTATCGCATAGAGAAAGAAGCATTTATGGATTCGTGCGAATGAGGTGACTTTAAGAAAATATCGACAGAAATCCGTTTGTTGGCGTGGATTGAGTATGGCGTTGGCAACTGTAGTCTTTGAGATGATTGTTTTGTGATTAGTTAAGTGTTGAGTGCTCCTCTTAGCTAGAGAGAAGTTAATCACCCTATCAAATGAAACAAGATATTAACTAGAAGCTAAAAGAGAGAGTCACCGTTGAGGGACTCTCTCTTTTACTGACTTAGCAATCGTTTTGTTTCAAACGTTTTAGTTTAGGAGTGACTACAATAGCGGTAAAGAGTACTCCGCCTGCTAAGTAGAGTAAGAGGATGCCTACCTGACTACTAATGTGACCTGACATAGAGATGGTTTGACGAAAACCAGAAACAGCATAAGACATCGGTAGATAAGGGTGTATATAACGGAAGAATTGATTAGATAATTGAATAGGATAGGTTCCTGCACTTGATCCTAATTGCAAGACCAAAAGTACTAGAGCAATGAAGGCTCCAAAGCGATCGTGCCAAGCCACCAGGGCTGTAATTAAGGTCATGAAGGTCACACTAGCCAAAAGGGTAAAGAGATAAGTGCGCCATTCAAAATTGGCACGAAGACCTATTAAGTGAACAGCTCCGTAGAGAATGGTTGCTCCTAAAATGGCAATTGTTCCATGGACAGGGAGTTTTTGAATGCTCCATTCCTTGAAGTTTTTAGCGACTTTACCTGATAAAGATTGACGGAATAAGGTGTTGGTTGAGAGAGCCATTATCATCAAGGCAGCTGACATCATATAAGGTGCCATCCCAATACCGTTATTTTTGACCTTATCTTTATCGCTATGTTTGAGATTAACAGGGCTTGTCAAGTCATTGGCATTCGATTGACTTGTTGAAAGAATTGATAGTTTGTCTTTGGCTTTAGCCATAGCCACTGCTAGCTGGCTAGAGCCATCTGCTAATTGTGAGAGACCAGAGGTTAAAGCCTCACTGCCGTTGGCTAATTGAGTTGATCCGGTCGCTAATTGACCAGTGGCATTGCTTAACTGACTAGTACCTGACAAGAGGCTAGTGTTGTTAGCTACCAATTTGCTTGCACCATGATTTAATTGATTGACACCGGACAACAGGTTAGGATTATTAGCCACTAATTGAGCTGCACCATTGGTGGCTTGCATCATACCTGACAAGAGAGCTTGGTTATTAGCGTTAAGTTTATCGGCCCCGTTCGCTAACTGACTAACAGCACTAGTATAGTTGACAACACCGCTAGCTAATTGGCTTGCCCCTGTGCTTAAAGAGGTGTTCAGTTGATTGGTGCCAGCCACCACTTGTTTGCTAGCAGGGATTAATTTTTGGTTTAAGGCTGTATTGACTGCTGCCATACCTTGTGAGAGGCTATTGAGGTTCGTGCTTAATTGGCTAGTTTGGCTAGCTAGAGCGTTGGCATTAGTCATTTCTGCTTGGATATTTGCAATATTAGTTTGAAGATTAGCAGCAGAGGTCAAAATCGCTTGTGCTTGAGTGATATTATTCGCTACTGTAGCATTAGCAGTCCCTGTTGTGGTTGTGCTAGCAGGATTATTTTGAATTGCAGCGACTATTTCAGCTTTTTGGTCAGCTTGAAGTGTTTGATAAGCTGCTGTTGCTTGGACAGCGGCTAGGGTCGCTGAAGCATCGGTTGTAGTAGTTGTGCCTGTGGCTGCTGTTTGACTTTGATCAATAATAGTTTGAGCAGCCGCTGTCATAGCTGTCAAATCGCTACTAATCGCTTTTAACATATCGCTAATAACAGTAGGTTGAGTGCTTGTGCCGTGAGTTGTTAACTTAGCTACAGCTGTTGACAAATCAGCTAAGCCTTTTTCAAGATTAGCTGTGTTTGCTGACAAGTTAGAGAGTCCTGTACTGATCGCTTCAGTACCTGTAACCAATGCCTGAGATGACTTTGCTCCTGCTGATAGTTGGTTGGTCGCAGCTACTAATTGAGCTGATTGATCATTAAGCTGCTTGGTGCCTGTTGCTATTTGGTTGACACCACTTGTATAGCTTGTTAAACCTGTTGAGAGATTTCCCAAGCCACTATTTAGGCTTGAAACCCCATTTGTATAAGTTGTTAGACCTGTTGAGAGATTTCCTAAGCCATTATTTAGACTTGAGACCCCGCTCGTGTAAGTGTTTAATCCAGTTGAGAGCTTATTAACACCTGTCGAGAGTTGATGAGATCCAGCCGCTAATTGAAAGAGTTTGTCACTGATGGTTTGACTACCTGTTTGTAAAGTACTAGCACCATTATCAAGTTGGGCACTTGCTGTCGAAGCATCTCCTAAACCAGATTTTAAGGTGGTTAATTGTTTAAAAAGGGAAGTCATATAAGAAGTGGTCACACTTTTTGACACACTGGTCTTCAATTGCTTAGCGACGGATTGTCCCATTTTGGATGCTACAAAACTACGCCCTTTTGACGTCTGATAACGAATCGTTAACTTCTTAGGATTTTCAGTCAAAAGGCTAGCAGCATGTTTGGATAAATCCTCTGGAAGCGTAATAACCATATAATAGTCACCATCTTTTAGCCCTTTTTCTGCCTTAGTTTTAGAAACAAAATGATAATCTAAAGATTTGTCTTTAGACATGCTGTCTACGATGTCACGACCAATGGTCATTGTTTTACCACGATAGCTAGCAGTCTTATCTTGATTAACGACAGCCACAGGTAAGTTCTCAACCCTTCCATAAGGATCCCACATAGAACCTAGAAAAATGACATTGTAAATGGCTGGTACCAAGGCGATTCCGATCATTGTGATCCAAAGCATAGGCTTTTTAAACAAGGCTTTTAATTCTGCTAACATTCCGTCTCCTTTTTATACACATTGTCCAATTTTTTTGATACAATACATTATACAATTATAGTTTTAGATTACAAGATAAAAAACTTATTTTTGGACACAGTGTTTAAAAATGTCTAAAGGAGAATATAATGACAGCTGACAATCGTAAAGAACGAACGAAACAATCACTCTTAGCTGCCATGGCAGATCTGTTAACAAAAGAATCTTTTGATCAGATCACAACAACTGAGCTAGCCAGAGCTGCCCATATCAGTCGTAGTGGATTTTACACCCACTATAAAGATAAGTATGAAATGATTGATCGCTATCAGAGCATGCTTTTTAATCAACTAGAGTATATTTTTGACAAACACAGCCATAATAAAAAGGGAGCGATTTTAGAAACGTTTGAGTTTCTTAACCGCGATCCCTTATTTGCCTCTTTATTATCAACTAAGGAAACACGTGATATTCAAGAATTCCTCAAAATCAAGTTCAAGCGTCTTTTCGCTGAGGAAGTTGAAGTGGGTTTTTCACAAGGGGTTCAAAGTCGTTTTCAAAAACGTCAAATGACTGATATTGAAAAAGAGTATGGAGTTACCTATCTCGTCAATGCTCTCTTTGGTGTCTGTCAAATGTGGATTGAACGTGGCAAAATCGAGAGTCCGGAGCAGATGACTAATTTTGTGCTTAAAATGATTGTCTAAGAACCGAACTATTAATTTCGCAAGTTAGCAAGAAGTAGAGAAAGTGCCTTAGTACTCACTAGCTAGAAAAGTGTTGCAGAGTATGCTGTTTCGATGTTTTATGGTTATTTTCTGAAAAAGCGATGCCTTCAGCCTTTGGATTGACCTGTGAACAATCAAAAATAGCTTAGAACCAACGTTTTTAATGACGCCGTTCTAAGCTATTTTTAGCTTAAAATCTTGTTACTCACTTTTTATGGCAGTTAGTAACTTTTGGCCCTCAAAAAGGCTGCAATGTGTTTCACACCAAATGGTAATGCAGCTTCGTTCGGACTCATCTTAGAATGATGTAGAGGGTAAGGGGTATCAATGCCCAGCCAGAACATAACGCCGGGGATTTTGTGTAAGAGATAGCCGAAATCTTCACCAGTCATTGCTGGAGGACAATCGATGAGATTGACCTCAGCTTGATTTTGGAAGAATGTCATGAGGTCTTTTGCTAAAAGTGGGTTATTTTCGACGGGAAGATAACCGCTTGGATTAAGAATGACCTCAACAGACATATCAAAGCTAGCTGCGACCCCCTCAGCGATGGTTTTGACACGATTTTGGATGTGTAAGCTCATGTCTTGTGTCAATGCTCGGATCGTTCCGTGAAGAAAGGCAGTTTCAGAGATGACGTTATTAGTGGTTCCAGCTTGCATAGCTCCAAACGTCACGACACCACCTTCAATAGGGTCAACGTTGCGACTGATAACGGTTTGGACTTGTGTGATAAAATAAGCTGCTGCTACGAGAGCATCGTTTGATTGATGAGGGAAGGCAGCATGCCCTCCTTTGCCTTTGAAGGTTATTTTGACTTCGCAAGTCCCAGCAAAGAGGGTTCCCGTATTTGTGGCGATATCGCCAACTTTCAAGTCAGGACGGACATGAAGACCGTAAAATTCGTCTGGTTCCCATTCCCCAAAAGCACCATCTTCATACATCAGCATCCCTCCAGCTAGGTTTTCCTCAGCTGGTTGAAAGAGAAAGAGCAGATTTTCTTTGGGTTGAACTTGGATGAGCTGTTCCAGTAATCCCAAGGCTAGCGTCATATGCATATCGTGTCCGCAAGCATGCATGCGCCCCTCATGCTCGCTAGCGAAGTCTAGTTTGGTCTCCTCTGTGATAGGGAGTCCATCAATATCGGTTCGCCAACCGATGGTTTTGTGAGCGTCATAGCCTTCAACAAAGACCAAGATGCCGGTTCGCCAAGTTTTTTGTTTGACGAAGGGCTTGTCTTTGGTCAATCCTTCAATGGTTTTTAGGAGATAGGCTTGGGTTTTAAATTCTTCTAAGCCGATTTCAGGAATTTTGTGTAGGTCGCGTCTGATTTTGATCACATCTAAAGTCATAGGAATACTTTCTATATTGTCAGAAAAGCTGAGCATTGCTCAGCTTTGGTTCTGTTTAGAGGTTACGAAGAGCATCTTCTAGGGCTGTTTTTTGTTGGGTTTTGGCATCAATTTCTTTGATAATGCGAGCAGGAACCCCTGCGACAACAACATTTTCAGGAACATCTTGTGTGACAATAGCGCCAGCGGCAACGACAGCACCGTTACCAATTTGAACGCCTTCAATAACAACGGCATTGGCACCAACGAGAACGTTATCGCCAACTCGTACTGGTTCAGCGGAAGCTGGTTCGATGACGCCAGCTAGAACAGCACCAGCACCGATATGACTATTTTTACCAACCGTAGCACGTCCACCAAGAATAGCTCCCATATCAATCATGGTTCCTGAACCGATTTCAGCACCGATATTGATAACAGCTCCCATCATCACGACTGCATTATCTTCGATAGTCACTTGATCACGGATAATGGCTCCTGGCTCGATACGAGCATTAAGATGGCGTTTGTCCAGTAATGGCACGGCAGAGTTACGGCCATCTTGTTCGACAACGTAGTCAACATTTTCCGTCATGCCTGCTAGAAGAGGCTCGATATCTTTCCAGTCACCAAAAAGGACATTGCCAAGTTGGATAACTGAGCTTGGGATATCGGCAGCTACTTTACCGGCATAGGTTACTTTTACGTTGGTTTTTTTCTCAGCATTACCGATGTAGGCAATAATTTCTTGGGCTGTCATTTTTTGAGCAGTCATATCTATCTCCTTGAATGTTAATGGTCTTATTATACCAAATCGTCACTAAATTTAAAATAACTGAGCTAAAAAGACCTCGAAAGAGGTCTCAATAGGCATGAGTTAATGAAATATTGTTTCTCAGCTTCTTAGAGGCGAGCGTTAAGTTCGGCACTAAGTTCTTCAAAGCCTGGTTTTCCGAGAAGGGCAAACATGTTTTTCTTGTAGGCTTCAACACCTGGTTGGTCAAATGGGTTAACACTGTTGAGGTAACCTGAAAGACCGATAGCCAATTCGAAGAAGTAAATCGTGTAACCAAGGGTGAAGGCATCTTGTTCTGGCAATGTGACAAACATGTTTGGCACGCCACCGTCTGTGTGGGCTAGAAGCACACCGTCAGTTGCCTTTTTGTTGACGAAGTCAACGTCTTTTCCTTGAAGGTAACCGAGACCATCGAGGTCTTCAGCCATTTCTGGGATGAGGATGTTTTTACGTGGTTTGTCAACACGAATCACCGTTTCAAAGATATTGCGGTAGCCTTCTTGGATGAATTGTCCTAGTGAGTGAAGGTCTGTTGAGAAGTTAGCAGAGGTTGGGTAAATGCCTTTTTGGTCTTTGCCTTCTGACTCACCAGCTAACTGTTTCCACCATTCGCCGAAGTATTGGAGTGATGGTTCGTAGTTGGCTAAGATTTCAGTGATGTAGCCCTTGCGGTAAAGCACGTTACGAATAGCAGCGTATTGATAAGCAATGTTTTCAGAAAGTTTATCAGATGATAGGTCTTTACGAGCAGCATTAGCCCCTTCCATGAGAGCAGTGATGTCAGCGCCTGAAGCGGCGATTGGGAGAAGTCCTACAGCCGTCAAGACGGAGAAACGTCCTCCGACGTTATCTGGAACCACAAAGGTTTCCCAGTTGTTGGCGTCTGCTTCAACTTTGACAGCCCCTTTGACCTTATCAGTTGTAGCGTAGATGCGTTTGTTGGCTTCTTCTTGACCGTATTTTTTCACCAAGAGTTCTTTGAAAACGCGGAAGGCAATCGCAGGCTCTGTTGTTGTTCCTGATTTTGAAATCACGTTAACAGAGAAGTCTTTATCTTGAACGTACTCGACTAAATCAGCAAGGTAGGTTGATGAGATAGAGTTTCCAGCATAAAGGATTTGTGGGGCTTTGCGTTCTTCAGCTGTTTGTAAGTTAGCAAAGTGGTTGTTCAAAAAGTCAATGGCAGCTTTGGCACCAAGGTAAGAACCACCAATACCAATCACTACAAGGACTTCTGACTCAGCTTGGATTTTTTTAGCGGCCTTTTGAATACGGGCAAATTCTTCCTTGTCGTAGTTTTCTGGAAGGTCCAACCAACCTAAGAAATCAGAACCAGGTCCAGTCCCTTGACGAAGCATGCTATCAGCAAGGGTGACCTGTGCCTGCATGTAGTCTAGTTCATGTGGTCCGACAAATTGATCAAGAACCTTTGAATAATCAAATTGAATGTGTGTCATGTTAATACTCCTGTTAATCTTAAATATCAGATACTATCATACTCTTTTGTGAGTTTTTTTTCAAATGTTTCAAGTTAATTTTGTAAAAGGCTGTAAGCGTTATAACTTTTCATAAAGAATAACCTATATTTTCAGAAAAAACCATGAAAAATACAGCTGTTTTTCAGAAATTTAGTAGTGTGATTTAATGATTTCAACACGTGTAATCACCCCATCACTCATGCTATCAATGCGCAGTGCCAAATCCTTGATATGAATAAAGGCACCGATGGCAACGGTTTTGTCTTCTTCTTTAAGCCGCCGCACCATAAAGTCACGCATCAATTCTCGGTTTTGAGACGGGATGTTAACACGGGCTAAAATGTTAGCCATTTTAACGGTTTGGCTACCCCGAACGATGATACTATTGGGGTCATCGAAGTTGCTGAGTAGGAACTTACGGGATCCAAAAAGGATTGCCAGACTAATGACGGTCAGTAGGGTATCTAGGGCACTGCCATGAGAAACAACGAGCTGACGAGCGAGAGCAAAGAGTAGGACTTCGATGATGGTACTAGAGGTATGTTTGGTCAACATTTTAATTAACTCGACCCCAATGGCGATACTCATGGCCTGGTTTAGGAAGTTTTGCAGGTACATCTCAATGGTCTGACTCGGTGAAAATAAGCCACTAATGTCTATCACAAGGCGTGTTGTCAAGGTCATTAAGACAATCACCAGGATGACTGAAATGACGATTTCAACATAGAAGGATGCTTCATAAAGAATGGTTTGTAAAAATTTGCGCATAGAGGCTCCTCATACGATTAAAATGGTAAGCATAGACTGCTTACTTCCATAGTAACATAAATCACCTATTTAGGGGGAAATCCTTTCTTTTAAAAATAGCATGAAAAAACCAGCTATCTTTTTCGATAGCTGGCTGATAATCATCAGAGCAGGCTCAAGATATCAATATCAGGTCTTGGCTTAGCGTTTTTATGGTAACGAATAGGAAGAGCAACTAAAATGATGATTAGAGATATGCCCCCAATCATAGCCAATTGCATCAGAGGATTACCATCAGAGCTGGTTTGGAAGATAGCGTTTTGAATGAGTTGCCAAGAAGAGGATACGGGTAAGTAAGGGCGGATGGCTTTAAGGGCTGGTGCCATGAGGTATTCTGGAATCATGGTTCCAGAAGTCACCACTTGTGCTAGGGTGAGTGGCAAGGTAACCAGGAAGGCAACAGCACCTAGCAGCATGTAGATGGCTAAAATTATTTGGAAACTCACAAAAGTATTTAAAGTGAGGATACCAAATACTGTGAGGGTTGTGCTTTGGCTGAAATGGTTAATCCAAGAGAGCATGAGAGCCCCAGCGAGACCAGTTGCCAGTGAGATGATGAGGTAGTCCGCTTCGAGAGCAAGCCAACCAAGCCATTTGCGAGAAACAGCTGAACGAACGGCCCTTTTAAAGACAAAACTATAGAGAATGATGGATGAAATCATGGCACCGATGTATGAAGAAACAGGCGCAATCATCGGGGTCATGATGAGGTTCATCTTAGCGGTTGGTTTAGGGTTGATGTCTTTGCTGTTTTCAGAAACACTGTTGAGATTGACAGCTTTTTTAGCAATCTCTGTAAAGCGTTCTTGGTATTTTGCAGTGACGGTTTCTTGGACAGCATCGAGTTTACTGAGGTCCATTCCCACAGCTGCTTTGATGTCGGTTTCGATTTGAGGTTTGGCCACTTCCATCATGGCTTTGACCATGATAGCTTGCATTTTTTGACTAGACACCGTGAGATTGAGTTTGTTGGTCAGTTTGTTGGCGATGGTTGTACCAGTTTGGCGGCTAATGGTATCACCGGCACTGTTGTAGAAGTAATTGAGTGTGACGGCTTTTCCTTGTGCCAAATCCTCAGCGTAATGTTCTGGGATATTGATAACCAAGGCAGCCTCATGGTTACGTAACAGCGATTTGGCTTTTTTGAGACTGGTGACATCTTGGCTGGCGAAGTCCAAGGACTCTTTCATGGCCTTGGTGATGTCCTTGCCCTTATCTCCGTCTTGATTGACGTAGATAATCTTGTTGTCTTCTGGCCGATCAGCGGTGTACTTGTAGCCGCCAATGTATATCCCAATCATGGCTATTTGATACATCACTGAAATCACAACAGCGACCAATGTCAGCTTGTTAAAAATCATTTTTTGATAAGACATAGCTTCTCCTTTACAATCATAAAACAATAAAGAGTATTATAAGAGGCTTTTGCCGTCCTTGCAATCAGCAATTTTTGTAAAAGCGTTGCTTATCCAACGACCGTGTCAAAATCGTTGTTTATTTTTCAAATAAGTATAAAATAGAACTATTAAGGAGGATACCATGGACAAGCGTGTCATCAAAACGAAAAAAGCTATCAGACAAGCCTTTATCAGCCTGCGTCAGAATAAGCCCATTGAAAAAATTTATGTCGAAAACTTGTGTCGCGAAGCCCTTATCAATAAGTCAACCTTTTACCGCTATTACAGGGATATCGATGACCTTGTGGAACAACTGCAAGAAGAGGCGCTAGCTCCTATTCGGCAGTTTCTTTTGGAAAATCCTATCCAAGAAGAAAATATCTCGATGATTATTGATGAACTGGAAGAAACAATCAGCCAAGTTTATCGTGAGAATAAGGCACTTTTTAGCAATCAGGATGAGACCCTGGAAAAAACCTTCCAACTCTATCAGGAAACCATTTCTAAAAATGTCTCTGAAATGGCTCGGTTAAGACTCTCTTTTGCCGTTGGTGGTGCCTATGCTATCTTGAAGCATCATCATTATAGTTTAACTAAGGAGCAAAAAGAGGTGCTCTATGATCTTTTTAAACGCATCTTCGCAGATTAAAACCACTACGCTAGCTGGTAGTGGTTTTTGGTATGCTTGCCACAAAAATATCCGCGGCGATAGTGATTTCGTGTAGAGATTGCCACTCGAGTTGTTCCAAATTGACATGAAAAAAGAGTGGTGTCATTTGGGCAAAGGTTAGGAGTTCCTCTGGGTTGGCAGGATAGGTTTGACTGGTATGGATGTGCTTAAACTGTGGAAAAGCTTGGCTAAAATGGTCACGGATGGCTTGGTTAGAGTAGGTTTTGTTGGCAAGTTGCGCCTGAGCAGCCTGTCGCAATTCAGCGAGGTGCTGGCTAGCGGTGACGACTTTGATGAGTTTGCCTCCGGGTTTGAGAACGCGTTTAAATTCTTGGTAATTGGCGGGTGAGTAGATATCTAGGATGACATCGACACTTTGCGATGCCAGAGGTAGCTTTGCTAAGTCTCCAACAAACCAAGCGATGCGCTGGAGTGAATCTTTTTTAGCCGCTAGCTGGATGGACTCTTTGGAGAGGTCAAAGGCCAGGATAGAGTGGCGAGGATTGTGGGCTAGTTGACGGGAATAGTAACCTTCGCCACAAGCCACATCTAGCAGGGTTGTCTGAGCAGGATTGTCCGCAAGCAGCGTCTGGATAGCTTCTAAAATATGGTTGTAAAAGCCAGCTTCAAGAATGTGATGACGGCGTTCAAAGGATGCTTTATCGTAATGTTTGTCTTTTTTTGAATGAAGCAGCAGGTTGATATAGCCTTGTTTTGCCATGTCAAAGGAATGCCCCTTAGGGCAGACAAAACGCTTGTCGAGGGCTTCAAAAGGAGCTTGACAGACAGGGCAGGTGAATAAATGAGCAGAGGCTTGAAGGGCGCGTGACACGGTATTCCTTTCTGTGATTTACGCAAGGAGTGATTTAGGATAGGCTGCTCAAAATCGTCATCATTTGATAGCTATCCATACGGCAATGCTGTTATTATAACATAAGTTGAGGACGATAAGAGTGACAGCATCTGAAGAATAAGAAACTTGCGAGGCTTTGGAAGGGCTACTAGTGTATTTCCTTCTTTGTATCGCCTTGCAAAAATATTAGACAGAGTAGCTCATAATTTGACACAGGATGATGGGTTTTATAAAATGAAAGCGGAAATAAAAGTGGTTAGAAATGCGCTCTTGAAATAGCTCTTAAACCAATGGCGAAGGCTGTTGAGGTGATGAGATTACAGAAAGGATTAGAATATGATAAAAAAGCTATACTTTCCTGTCACCGGTACGATGACGCTACTGATTAGTCGGTGTTTATGGTTTGGCTTGACCAGACAGGATTTTTTCCATGATTTTTTGGGCACGATTGTCATTTGTTTGATTGGTTTTTGCACATCACTCTATTATGTCTTTAAAGAACGATAAACTGATTGTTAGCCAAAACAAGGTTGCTTTCTTAAGCTAAAGGTCTGACTGTTGATGTTTAAGAATAATAAGAAAAAACTTTTTATTCTCGGTATCATCTACATTGTTCTTAAAATCTTACTCCAGCTCCTTACCTAGTATCTTATCAATAATAAGTTGTCATTATCTCCAAACCCTCTTCCAGATAATAAAAATGAAATGATGCACAAGTTCAAATGGTTATTGTTAATCAAAAACCTAATTTCGCAACTATTTAGTCCGCTCCTATCTTTGTGATGACAGATGTAGGGTATTGCGTCAAGAAATAGAGTGTCTTTTCAGCTGTCATTTCTAGTAAACAATGTTAGGAAGTCTCTTATAATGGACTTCAACCGCACACGCAGATTACACACAATGCAACATAAACTTCTTGGTATCATCTACATTGTTCTGTCACTTATTATGAGTTTTATCATATTCTCGTTTTTACCTATTGATTTGAAATGGTGGATAACGCTAGCCATTAGTTTAAGTTTTATATATACCTATTTGAAAAGCACATGAGTTGTCATAATAGTTATGGAGAAAAATATGGATAAACTAAAACGTCTTCTTAGATTTGGATTTGGATTGTGCTTGGCAATTGACTTGACAGTCTTTTACTTATTTTTTAAAACAGTTCGTGTCAAAGAGAGTTCGTTTACAGTCTATTTCTTGTTACTAACAATATTGCAGATATTAGTTGTTGTATGGGCTCATGTCATGTTAAAATGTTATCAAGCAAACTATGGTTTTTTTAAACAACAAAAGAAACTTTTCCTTATAGGGATAGTTGCGTCAGTTCTAGTCGTTGTCCCTCTTTTTATCTTAGGAGAGGATATCGTACCAATAACAATGCTATTAACAAATAGTGTTATATTCCTATTATATCCAAATCGGACTAGTTATATCAGCTAGGTAGGTAGTAACTAAATACTATGAACTAGGTTGAGTGCCATATCTTCGTTCATAAATAGGAGAATACCAGAAAATCAAGGAGACGATGAATTCGTTTTCTTGATTTTTATTCTTTAGAAACGAAAAACTTGAAATAAAGAGGGTGTTAGCTTGGAAGTGATGGTTTAAGGGTTAGATGGCGAAACTATGGCATGATAATGAAGTTTTGGTAGCGGAGTATGATAGTTGATGTGTTACCATTTAGGAAAGTTAAACAACCGTTTAGGATTTTGGACACTCTTTTTTAAGCAGCTGCTATAATGACTTTGTAGTCGCGACACGCAACATAAAACAAGGAGGTATTCAGATGAATACAAAAACATTAGAACAATGTGAAGTGATGGATGAAATGGTGCTTTCAAATATTGAAGGTGGAAACAAAATCTCAGCTGGTGAAGCTGGAAAAGCTTTGGCAATTTGTACGTTGGGTGATACAACTATTGGAGGCATTATTGGCAGTGCACCTGGAGCTATTGCAGGTGGTATCTATGGTTCCCAATATTGTACAGGAATGTGGGCCTTACTTAGAACTCATTAAGAAATGCTAAGGTGATAAGTTATGGGAAATCATATGAGAGTTTTAACCGCAATAATACTTTCAGAGTTGTTACTCGAATGGCCAGCGTATTTACTTGGTATATCTATGGCTAAAATTATTTCTCTAGTGATATTTAGTACTATTAGTGCGGCTGTCTTTCACTTTATTTTTTACTTAAAAAATAAAGAAGTACACTCTTTATCAAAATGTATGTACCGCTTTAGGACTATTGCAAGAGGACTTTTCTTTTTTTGCTCCTACTAATAGTGCTACTTATGATGGGTATCCTAACACAAAATGATACCACGTTGATATTTTTTGAATGGTTTGTCTTAGTCATGTTTTACACCATTAGCTTTATCATTTGTTCAAATAACAACTTAAGGGATTGAAGGAAGATTGACTTTATTTATACAATTGAATCGGTTACACTAATCTAGACAGATTTTATAAAGTATTCTACACTAAAGAGAAATAGGCGAAAAGTATGTCTAGAAAAAGACATCGCCACTTCACCGATGACTTTAAGCAACAAATCCTTGACCTTCACAAGGCTAACATGAAACGAAGGGAGCTTATCAAAGCATATGACCCAGCTCCTTCAACCTTCGATAAGTGGATTCGTCAGGCAAAAACAACAGGGTCATGTAAAGCCGTTGATAATCTGATAGATGAACAGCATGGACTGACTAACCTTAGAAAGCGCAATAAAGAACTCGAAATGAAACTTGATATCCTAAAGCAAGCGGCGGTGATTATGGCACGAAAAGAGAAGTCATCACTGCTAACAAGGGTAAATATAGCCTTTCAGCTATGTGTCGTTGCTGAATATGCCACAATCGAGCTATTGCTACAAAGCTGTAGAGCCAGTATCTGAAGTATAGCTTGAAGAGATGATCAAGCGCATTTTTCTTGAGAGTCGTCAGTCCAGATAGGGTGCTAGAAAAATCAAGAAGTGTTTGGAGAGGAGTTTGATAATCAGCTAATGGATGACAGGTTGGAGGCCTTCGGAATCATCCGCTCCCTCAGTCAAGCGGGTTGCCCTTATGACAAGGCCGTAGCTGAGAGCACCTATCATGCTTTCAAAATGGAATTTAGTCATTAAGAAACCTTTCAGTCACTAGTGGAATTACACTATTCTCGATTTTTACAGAATTAAGAATTATCGAACAGAGTTTGTGGTTATTATATTATTCCTGAACAACCTTGTAACGATGTGGGATTCGTTGTAAAATAGAATCATTATTGGGCCCCCACTGATTTTAGTCTCGAAATCCATTTTGAATTTGAAGTGTTGATGGCTTTATATCTCTCAAATTAAGTTTGGAGGATATTTTTATGAGTTTTTTATCCGATTTGTTACCATTTAGGACGTTTCGATGACAGTTTAGGAAATAGATATTTTTAAACTACTATTTTTGTTATGGTTAAAATGTGATCACAACTATAAAATAATAAGGAGAAAAATATGAAAGAAAAAATTGAAGTGAAAGAGCTAACTATTGCAGAATTGGAGCAGGTTCTTGGAGGAATTCAGGTCCCTTGGCATGATTATATGATGTTTCCTCGGGATATTTCAGTTGATTCAACACAAAAATAACTTGGTAGCTTTTATGGAAGATATGGTATTTCTAAAGAGTTGGAAGAAGAGGTTGTTTGATAGTCTTATCTTTTTGGGTTTCTTTATCCTTTATGATAGAGGTATTGGTCTAGCCTCTCTGATGGCTTACAATGGGTCATATTATGATGATCATTACTTTTGGTTGCAGACTTTGCTCTTAATCTTCCTAAGTTCCATGATCTTATTTTATTTAAAAAGACGTTATGGTCTTAGGTTGTGGCAAGTAAAGCCATTATCTTATAGAGTTGCTTTTGCTTTGGTCTTGGGATTAATTTGGAATGCCTTAGTGATCTTTATAGAGGGACTCTTACCTTTGTCGGCCAATGGACAAGCATGGGCCAATCTTCTAGTTAACAGTACAGGCGTCTATTATGATGAGTTGATTCTACTTCATATGCTTATCTTAGGTCCTTTGTTCGAGGAATTACTGTTTAGGGGGTATCTGATGGCTTTAATGGATAAGTGCCCACTGATAATGAAGTTATCTGTTTCAGCCTTACTATTTAGCCTCATGCATACTTATGCTTATCCTTTTAGTCTGATTCATGTGGTTTATTTTTTTCTTAGTGGTCTTGGATTTGCGATGGCTTATACCTACTCCAAAACACTAATAGTCCCCATTGTATGTCATATTTTGCTTAATACCTATCTTTCGTTCGATTTTATAGTAGAAGTTTTGAGAGTATATATGTAACATATCTTATAATGGAGCGAGTTGATTATGATAAGGCTGGGAGAAGCCCAACTGAACAAGCAGTTCGAACAGATAGCTGAGCTAGTGTATCTTTTGATATTTCGTTAGAAAATAGCGATTTCTAAAACATTATTTTTGTTATCTTTAATCTGTGATCAAAATCATAGGATATAATAAAGAGAAAAAATGAAAGCAATTATCGCAGAAAATATCAGACAGTTACGGATTGATAGGGGTATTGATAAAACCGTCCTAGCAACTTATTTAGATGTGACACTCACTACCTATGCTAGATATGAAAATGGTAGTCGTACACCAAGCCTTGAAATGCTTTTAGCCATTTCAAATTATTATGGTTGTACGATAAATGACTTAATGAATCGTCAAGAAGTGGCAGCAGGAATTTCACGAAAAGATGTTATTTCTTATAGGGATTTGCGGGAGTTTGGACTTAATGATAAATTCTCTCATGGTCTCGTTAAACAACTGATAGATAGCCACCCTTACAAACAGTTGGTTTTTCCGTTAGATAAGAAAGTAAAATTGGTTTATAAATCAGATGTGATTGCTTTACTTACGGATATTATTGAAAAGATTGAGCAGTAAGCGCATTGTGTTATAATAGAGGTATAAAGTGAGGTAAACAGTATGGTATATACTATTGAAGATATAAAGTCTATGATAAAACCGATTGCGGATAAGTATGAATTATCAGCTGTCTACCTTTTTGGTTCTTATGCTCGAGGAGAAGCTGATAATAAGAGTGATATTGATTTGGTTTATGACTTTAAAGAAACGGTCTCCTCTCCAGATTTATTTGGAGTATATTACAGTTTACAAGAATTATTTCCAGAAGGTGTGGATGCTTTATATATAGAAGATATAAAGCATCCTGATTCACCGTTATTACAATCCATTAGTCATCGATTTGAAGAAGAGAAACAGGTGGTATATGAGGTCGCATAGTTTAGAAACTGATTTAGTCTATGTAAAAGAAATGATAAAACATGCGGAAGAGGCTAAAGGAGTTATTCCCAAAGCGATAAAGTATGGTATTCCTTTAGACGACGACATGGTTATTGCAACGTTAGCAGTTCATTTAGGTCAGATAGGTGAACAAGCTAGTCAAGGAAAATTATCAGAAGCTTTTAAAGAAAAATATTCTGATTTGTTGAATTTGCCACAGTTAAAAGGTTTTAGAAATTTAGCCTATCATAACTACGGTAAATTAAATAGTAAGATGGTTATTGGGATTGAAAAGAATTATTTACCGACAACGCTAGAAAATCTTTATCAGTTGAAATTTTTGTTAGAAAAAGAATTATCAGAAGAATAGTTGACACAAAAAAGAGATTTAAAGTAACTAATTAAAAGTCGTGGTAATTAGCCATGGCTTTTTCTATTTTTTGAGGTGATAGAGAGTGATAGATAAAGTGAAATTTGAAAGTTATGTCATGGTAAAAAAATCGGTTTTTTGGGCATTAATCGCATTTCTAATGGTTTTATGGGTCATGTTAGTTTGTAATAGTCAGGGAAGATAGTTGTCTTCCTTTTTTAGTTTAGGAAGTAGGTAAAGAAGATGTCAGTAACGCTCATAACAAATTATTATAGCGATATTTGCGATAGTTACAATTATGGTAGAAAATTTCTAGAGTTACCAGAAGCTATCATAGATGCCGTGGATGATTATTTTGAAGGACAAACAGTTGACTTAAACGGTAGTGGGAATCCAGATAATAGGTACATCAATCATTTTACTCGTAAAAAAGATGCGGATAAGGAAGCTAAAGAAATGGAAGTCAGGTTAGATAGTCAACTAGATTATCAAGTGAAACCCGATATGAGTTTAGTTGAATTATTTGACGCTTGGTTAAGTGTTGAGATTTTACCTCAACCCTTACAAAAGCAAACGATAAAGAAGTATGAAAAACGCAAACGAAAAATTGAGGAATTTTTTGGGGATACTAAAGTTTCTGATATTTTACGGTCTCAGTATCAAACGTTTATGAATTGGTATGGTCAGTCCTATGAAATTAATGAACTAGGGCGTATGAATGCCAAGGTTCTGTTGCAAAGTTTTAAATAAAGAATAAAATCCCTTACGGTATCTATGATTTAATCTGGGATTCCCAATAATACCTTGATTTCAGTACAGACCGAAAACCCGAAGAGAGTGCCTTCTTTTCGGGTTTTCTTATATAATCCTCGGATGG
>JAKTNK010000049.1 GCA_029593465.1 Streptococcus suis | reverse complement strand
TTGATACTGATTCAGAGTTTGATGCACTTACTGACTCTGAGTTTGATACTGATTCAGAGTTTGAGGCACTTACTGAGTCTGAAGTTGATACTGATTCAGAGTTTGAGGCACTTACTGAGTCTGAATTTGATACTGATTCAGAGTTTGAAGCACTTACTGAGTCTGAAGTTGATACTGATTCAGAGTTTGATGCACTTACTGAGTCTGAGTTTGATACTGATTCAGAGTTTGATGCGCTTACTGACTCTGAGTTTGATACTGATTCAGAGTTTGATGCACTTACTGAGTCTGAGTTTGATACTGATTCAGAGTTTGAAGCACTTACTGACTCTGAGTTTGATGCTGATTCTGAAACTACAACTGAGTTTGATGCACTTACTGAATCTGAGTTTGATACTGATTCAGAGTTTGAAGCACTTACTGAGTCTGAAGTTGATACTGATTCAGAGTTTGAAGCACTTACTGAATCTGAAGTTGATACTGATTCAGAGTTTGAGGCACTTACTGAGTCTGAGTTTGATACTGATTCAGAGTTTGATGCACTTACTGAGTCTGAGTTTGATACTGATTCAGAGTTTGATGCACTTACTGAATCTGAATTTGATACTGATTCAGAGTTTGAAGCACTTACTGAGTCTGAGTTTGATACTGATTCAGAGTTTGATGCACTTACTGAGTCTGAATTTGATACTGATTCAGAGTTTGAAGCACTTACTGAGTCTGAAGTTGATACTGATTCTGAAACTACAACTGAGTTAGAGGCACTTACTGACTCTGAGTTTGATGCTGATTCTGAAACTACAACTGAGTTAGACGCACTTACTGACTCTGAGTTTGATGCTGATTCTGAAACTACAACTGAGTTAGATGCACTTACTGACTCTGAGTTTGACACTGATTCTGAAACTACAACTGAGTTAGAGGCACTTACTAACTCTGAGTTTGATACTGATTCAGAGTTTGAAGCACTTACTGAGTTAGAGTTCGACACCGACTCTTTGTTTGATGTGCTCACTGATTGTGAGTTGGAGTTCGACACTGACTCTTTGTTTGACGTGCTCACTGATTGTGAGTTGGAGTTTGAGACCGACTCTTTGTTTGATGTGCTCACTGATTGTGAGTTGGAGTTCGATACTGACTCTTGGTCTCCATTCGCTGCTGCGTTGGAGGCTGACTCTGAGTTAGACACACTCACTGATTGTGAGTTTGAGTTCGATACCGACTCTTTGTTTGATGTGCTCACTGATTGTGAGTTTGAGTTTGAGACTGACTCTTTGTTTGACGTGCTCACTGATTGTGAGTTTGAGTTTGAGACTGACTCTTTGTTTGATGTGCTCACTGATTGTGAGTTGGAGTTCGATACCGACTCTTGGTCTCCATTCGCTGCTGCGTTGGAGGCTGACTCTGAGTTAGACACACTCACTGATTGTGAGTTGGAGTTCGATACCGACTCTTTGTTTGACGTGCTCACTGATTGTGAGTTTGAGTTCGATACTGACTCTTTATTTGATGTGCTCACTGATTGTGAGTTTGAGTTCGATACTGACTCTTTATTTGATGTGCTCACTGATTGTGAGTTTGAGTTCGACACTGACTCTTTGTTTGACGTGCTCACTGATTGTGAGTTTGAGTTAGATACTGACTCTTTGTTTGACGTGCTCACTGATTGTGAGTTAGAGTTTGAGACTGACTCTTTGTTTGATGTGCTCACTGATTGTGAGTTTGAGTTAGATACTGACTCTTTGTTTGATGTGCTCACTGATTGTGAGTTTGAGTTAGATACTGACTCTTTGTTTGATGTGCTCACTGATTGTGAGTTTGAGTTCGATACTGACTCTTTGTTTGATGTGCTCACTGATTGTGAGTTTGAGTTTGAAACCGACTCTTTGTTTGATGTGCTAACCGATTCTGAGTTGGAGTTCGATACTGAAGCTCTTAATGACTCAAATCGTTCAGATTTCGAAGTACTTGTCGACTTACTTTCAGATAGGCTTTGTGAATTGCTATTAGAAACCGAATTCCTTAGACTTGTGCGCGTTGACAATGAATTTGACACACTGTTCTCGGCTAGCGACTCAGACATAGAATTAGATAGTGAGGCTTGATTTTCAGGAACATACTCATATCCCTCAATTAAACCATCAAATATATATCTCGATCCTTGATATGAACCTACTCCTGCTGTCACTCCGGAGAAACCACGATCAGCTCCACCAGCTTCGGCATCTTGGGTTTGAACAGTTGTAAAACTGATTGTATGTGTTGAACGTCCATTAGCCTTCAAACCGAATGTAGAATCTAATTGGAAGGGATCGTACACTCCGCCCTCATCTATAGTGTTTGTCCATGCACTGGTACTAAAGGCACCCTGCCCATCTTTTTTCATTTCAGATCCAGGGTAAGCCCAATAGGTGGCTCTAGCATATATGTTCGTTCTAGAACCACCTCTGAATGCACCTTTATTATCTAAAATAAAGGTTTCTCCAGTAGCTTCTTGGTCATGATCTGCACCATAAACGTTATTTACAGTAACCCCATTTAGAGTTCCAGCTAAGCTATTTGCTAATTCACTAAATGAATTAGCTGAACCTTCAGCCGTAACTCCGCCTGCAGAACGACCAGAATACGTTACCGGTCCTAACAATTGTAAATCTTTGGTAACAGCTAAAACTAAGGACGCATTATTAGGGGCATCTTTCCATCCATTGTTATGAATGTAAGTGTCTGGTAAGAATGTTACAACCCAGTCTGTTTCCAATTGACCTGAGTCATTACGTCTTGTTGTTTTCTCAATTTGTACATTTTGATAGGGAGTAGTCATCTTATCGTTATAAGCTGCTGCTGTATCTACACCCTCCCAAACTTTACCCGATGAATCGGTATAGCTTGTCACTTCTCCTGAGTCAGTAGTACCCGCTGAGGTAACTTCCCTTGTGCGACGTGTTTTAGCTGTGTTTGCTAATGATTCTGATTCTGAAGCTGACATAGAATCAGATTCTGAACTTGATGCAGATAGACTTTGAGATTGTGCCACTGAAGCTGAGACTGAATCTGAGCTCGCTGCTTGGTTCAATGAGAGGCTCACTGACAAGGACTCAGAGGTTGATACT
>JAKTNK010000048.1 GCA_029593465.1 Streptococcus suis | reverse complement strand
CTGTACAGAAATCAAAGGACTATTAGGAATCCCTGCTTAAATAAGAATCATCTTGAAAAACTAATGACCTTTTTGAGACTTTGCAACAGAACCATTTTTAGTTAGTCGTTCAACATTCTTTTCTAAACGATCTTCAAATTGCTTTTCGGTGAAGTCAGTAATATTCGCCATGTTAAGCCACTTTCTCTTTTGTCAAAATTTGTTTTGAATATTGATTCATTGACCGCCAATACTCATGAATAGCTTGTAATTCTTCAAATGGTTGTTGAAATAAATCAACTTCTTGTGCCACTTCTAATTGATTTAAAAGATTCACTTCTAGTAAACGAGTATTTTTAGTATCTAGTTCATGGTTCAAAACATAGTTTAATACTCGATTATAAACGCTTGCCGATAATTCGTTAATGATCTCTATTTCAAATGTTTTTTCATACGTAACTGCCATTTCATTTTCACTCCTTTTTAAAGTTTATCAGGTAAATATTTCCGTATATATTCTTCTAAGGCTTGATCCATAACTTCTTTTACGTTTCCGCCATTTTTTGCTGTTTCAATTTTTATAATATGGTGTAAGTCAGCACGAACACGAACCGTCTTATCTCCCATTATATCTTTTTTTGCACTGATTGGTGTATCATTTCGTTTTGCTTTTTGTGCGCCTAAATTTCCCACAATCACTCACTTCTTTCTATTTCTTCTTATTCTTATTTTATCATCAACAATCACAAATCACAAGTGATTTGTGATTAATCACTTGTGATTTGTGATTCTATTCCTTTTCGTTTTCTAATTGAATAATTCGCTCAAGCATTTCAAAAAATACGTTCTCATACATGGATAAAACTTTTTTGTCATAGCCTTTGTGTTCTGTAATTCCGTTTTTAGACCAGGTACTTACTTTATTACTTCGCTTGATAATATTTTGGAAAACCAAGTTATCTTCTTTATGTTGCTTGTACAGTTCTTCCAGGTTTGATTTTATCGTTGCGCTGTCCGTATCAACTAAATAAGGAACAAAACCGATCATATCTAGTCCAGGGTTAAATTGTTCTTGTAAATCAATCAAATAGGAAATATAGTTTTGAATGTTGTTTGTACTTTCTTCTTCTGCTTGTAAAGGGATCATAACGTAATCACTCGCCACGATTGCATTATTTGTATAAACGCTTGGCGTTGGTACAGTATCAATAATAATGAGATCATAGTCACTTTTTAAAGGTGCTAAAAGAGTAGCAAGCAATCTACTTTCATTTTCAAAAGTCCATGAGCGAGTTAATTTTGGCAGTAACATCAAATCAAACGTGCCAGGGATCAAGTCTAAATTATCAGTCAAATGAACAATAGAAGAAGCCAAGTTTCCATTTTTCAAGCCTTCATAAAAATTGACACGTGGCAATTCTACCTCAAAAGTTTTTGCTAAGTCTTTTGTCAATGTTGCTTGTAAGTCCTTATCGATCATTAAAACTTTTAAATTCAATTTGTCTGTCAAGTAAGCAAACATAGTCGATAATTTTGACTTTCCAACACCACCTTTAAAGTAATTATTCAAGATAACAATTGCTTCATTTTTATTGCTTAAAATACGTCTTAATTCTTCAAGTATTTTGAGTTCTTCCTTCTCCATAACTACGCCCCATTCTTTTTTTGTATAGTAATATTGTATCATTAAGAATCACAAATCACAAGTGATTTGTGATTAATCACTTGTGATTTGTGATAAGTGATTTGTGATTAATATATAAAAGCCCTCTTTAAAGGGCTTTTATGTTTATTTTGAAAAAGAGATAAAATCAATATATCCCTTTTCCCCAATTTTTACAACGGCATTGTAGGGCTTTTTCTCTTTGTTTTTGATTCCTTTTACCAGGGTTTCTTTTCCCTCTAGTAATTCTTTTACATTTGTTTTGGTGAGTTTTTTCTTTCTAAAATGTTCAGCTAAAGTGAAGGTACATTCAGGATAATTTGAACAACCATAAAACGATTTTTTTAATACAATATTGTTGCCACACTTAGGACATTTTCCTACAAGGGGTCCCGAGCGCTTAGTGGGAATTTGTACCCCTTATCGATACAAATTCCTCGTAGGCGCTCGGGACCCCTATCTAGCGAACTTTTAGAAAAGATATAAAACATCAGAGTATGGACAGTTGCGGATGTACTTCAGAAAAGATTAGATGTCTAAAAAGCTTGTAGTTAAAGCTTTTTAGACATCTAAATCTAGGTACTAAAACAATTCATCCAGTAAAATATAATATTTTATTTTCTCCCAATCAGGCTTGATCCCCAGTAAGTCAAAAAATAGCTCGACATACTGTTCTTCCCCGATATCCTCCCTGATCGACCGGACGCAGAAGGCAATGTCATACCACTTGTCCGCCCTGCCGCTTCTCCCAAGATCAATAAAGCCACTTACTTTGCCATCTTTCACAAAGATGTTGCTGTCTCCCAGGTCGCCGTGGGAAAAGACAAGTTCCTCTTCGGGCTTTTCCGTCTTTAAAAAATCATACAGCTCGCGCGGATCTTTAAATGGAGTGTCTTCTTCCCAGTTTTCGCAATCCACATCGGCCAGATCGTTATTCAGTAAGTAATCCAATTCGGCTAAGCGGCTGTCTAAGCTATTCGTATAGGGACAATCCGATATGTCGATGGAGTGAAAGAGCCTGATGCACTCCGCATACAGCTCGATAATCTTTTCAGGGCTTTGTTCATCTTCATACTCTTCCGAGCAAAGGACGCCATCGGCCTCACTCATGAGCAGATTGCTCCAGCCATCATGCCGTTCAAAGTGCAGGACCTTTGGAACAGGCAGCTTTCCTTCCAGCCATAGCATCATGTCCTTTTCCCGTTCCACATCATAGGTGGTCCCTTTATACCGGCTGTCCGTCATTTTTAAATATAGGTTTTCATTTTCTCCCACCAGCTTATATACCTTAGCAGGAGACATTCCTTCCGTATCTTTTACGCAGCGGTATTTTTCGATCAGTTTTTTCAATTCCGGTGATATTCTCATTTTAGCCATTTATTATTTCCTCCCGTTAAATAATAGATAACTATTAAAAATAGACAATACTTGCTCATAAGTAATGGTACTTAAATTGTTTACTTTGGCGTGTTTCATTGCTTGATGAAACTGATTTTTAGTAAACAGTTGACGATATTCTCGATTGACCCATTTTGA
>JAKTNK010000047.1 GCA_029593465.1 Streptococcus suis | reverse complement strand
TGGGGTAATCAATTGGAATATATTTTTAATTATATGTATTCAGAAGATAGTACTGGACGTTTTGTAGTTAATATTGAAAACATACAAAATTCTCCATATTCTGATGAAGAACGTTATCATATTGCAGCGTTCGTAGCTTATGTTAATGGCGATGTTTTCTATCGAGATAGAAGTTCTTCTTGGTTTGAACGTTGTTTGCGTGATACTTATAAGATTTCAAAACCTAGTATAGATGCTATTGTAAGAGATGTAAAGCGCAAAGATTTTTGGTCCGCAGCATCTAAGCTATTTATTGCTATAAGAGCTGGTTCTGCTGCAGCAGCTCATCCTAAAATAACTGTAGCTATTGCAGCTGGCTATTTAGCTTTTTGCGGGGCTAATACAGTTTCTTAATAGTATAATATTTTGAAGTGGTAATGTTATTTATAACACCCTTTTGTAGGGTGTTTTTCTGGGTTGTTATATCTGGTTAAATTTCTTTAAACGATGAAAAAGTTATTTACCTAGTTAATAGATTTTAGGGGAATTAAAATTTATTGGAAAAAAGACTGATCTTTTAGATTGGTCTTTTTTAGTTGTGTGGTATTTGTGGTTGTTACAGCGGTCATGAGTGTGTTATCTTAGTGTGCTTAACACCCACACAGTGTGTGTAAGTAGGTGTATCCGAGAAAATTACCGATAATGGAAGTGTTGATATTGTCAACTCCACACGGAACGTGGGGACAGTTTCCCTTATGCTCTTTTTAGTTATTTTTAGCATTACGAAAAGATGAACTGAGGTAAAGTGAGTTAGTATTGCTGACCACTTCATTTGATTTATTTTCCCTTGGCAAGATTAGCATTTGTAGCCACAAACACAAAAAAAACTTCCTATCGAGAAGATAGAGAGTTCGGAGATTTATGAAAAAGAAAAGTTTTAGGAGTAAGGTTATTTTACCCAACTAACCTTTAAGATGCCTTAAAAGGGCCTATAAGCCCCGTAGAGAGGATTTAAAGTTAAGGACAGTTGTTTATGCCGAGAAAACTTTTGACGGCAAGCAGGGGCGCTTTATCCTCGAAATTTGGCAAGGAGGAAAGAGCTGATTTTCACCTTGCCCAAATTTGGATAAAAAAGCCCCTGGTTACTTGCTGTCAAAAGGAAATTGGAATAAAGATAAAAGGAAATTGGAATAAAGATCAAGGAGTTAAATCTGTTTTGGTTATGGTAGTTAAAAATCTAAAATAATCATGTTACAATAGAGTTGTCGCAAACTTACCGCTAGCGAACTTAGTTAGGAGGTGAGTATTATGTGGTATGGGTTCCTCACCCTTGTTCTTTTGCCATTGGTAGTCAATGTGCTATCTAATGTTTTATCTGACTGGCTAATCAGAAAGCAACAAGAACAAAGCGACAAATTAAAAAAATAGCCTGAGTGCCTTGAGCAAGCACAAAAAAACACCCAAGGTTGCAGCCAAGGGTGTTTTATTATGTGTTAAGGTTCCTCAACCTTTAAGCATTTTAAGTATAACAATAAAAAAACTAAAATTCAAAAATTCTTTGCCAAGACAGGGAAGAAGAGCACCCCCGACCAGCCACCTTAGGTGGCGTAGGTCGGCAGGGGTGAGCTTCTGACCATGTCTTTTAGTCAGCAAAAAACGCCTTAGGCGTTCTTTGCTGACTTGCGAAGTAGAAACGAGAAAATTTCGTAGAAATTTTTGAAGTTTCTTCTTATCTTGATACTTTTAGAAATAACTCTCACGTAAAAATAACACTATTGATAGCCCTTAAACCCTTGATACTATTGGTTTTTTGATAAAAAAAACGCCCTTGACTTTTTTCAACAGGACTCTTATAATTTAGTTGTTCAGAAAAAATTATAGAAAGAGAAAAAAGGCAAAGGTATTTTTATATATGCTTTTGTAATTACAGGTAAATTATAGCATGACAAAACAAGTCAATCAAGACCAAAGTTTATTAAATGACGTTAAACCTAGCCAAATGGTTCTAGAAGATGTTAATGTAAGAGGTAAAGACCGTAATTGGCGAGGACGTAAGATCATGAGTCTTAAGTTAGCTGATATTTTTAAAGAGTTGGGATATCGACGAAGTTTAGTTGAACGTTTATTATCATGTGGTGAAGTTTTAAAATTTATTGAACAAAAAGATGGTTCTTTAAAACTCTATCAAGCTTATTTTTGTAAAAACAAGTTATGTCCAATGTGCAACTGGAGACGGTCAATGAAGTATTCTTATCAAACCTCTAGAATTGTCGATGAAGCGATTAAACAAGAACCTAAAGCACGGTTTTTGTTTTTAACCTTGACAGTTCGAAATGTTAAGGGTGATGATTTGAATGCGACTTTAACATCTTTAACGCAATCATTTGACCGTTTGTTTAGACGAGCAAAAGTCAAGAAAAATTTATTAGGCTATTTACGTTCTGTCGAAGTAACTCATAATCAACGAGAAAACACCTATCACCCTCATATTCATGTGTTATTGATGGTTAAGGGTAGTTATTTTAGTGGTGCTGGGAATAATTATATTTCACAAAAAGAATGGGGCGAAATGTGGTTTCAATCGTTGAAGGTTGATTACTTTCCTATTGTCGATATTCGAGGCGTGAAACAATCTTATTATGGCATTGAAAAAGCTATTGTTGAGACGGCTAAATACCCTGTTAAACCCATGGATTTAGATGTAACAGATAAACAGGTGGTTGATGATTTGTATCAAGGGTTATATCGTAAACGCCAGTTAGGTTTTGGTGGTTTATTTAAAGTTATCAAGAAGCAGCTAGAACTCGATGACATAGAGAATGGCGATTTAATCCATACAAGTGATACAAATGATCTTTCTGAAGGTACAAAAATAGTCGCGATATGGAACGCGACTAAACAAAATTACTACCTAAAATGAGTTGGGGAATTTTTCACCTCAACTCTTTTATTATACTCTAAACATTTTTAAAAATATAGACTTGTTTTTTATTGGATAAAGTATTATTTTTTAGCTGAGGATTTTTTGATATAGTAGTGGTCATAGATTTCTTTTGCGATAGTTAATACGATAGATATAGTCATAAAAATTTGAAAATCTGTTTTTGAAATTATTGTATTTTTACCTTGTATAAAGTAAAAGCAAGTTATTATGCCTATGATGTTAAACAATATAAAGAATAGAGTATTAAGAATTTGTTTTAATTTTAGGAATAACATATTATCACTTCCATTTTTTATTTAACGTATTTAGAAAGGTGGTACGTTATGAAAAAAGTTGCTATTTTGTCTGTTTTATTAAGCTTATTATTTTTAGGATCATTTGGTTTTTCTAAAGTTAATGCAGAAGATATGCAACCTAGTGTTACTCTGACTCAATCTGAAAAGTATCAAGTTGAGGAATGGGGTAATCAATTGGAATATATTTTTAATTATATGTATTCAGAAGATAGTACTGGACGTTTTGTAGTTAATATTGAAAACATACAAAATTCT
>JAKTNK010000046.1 GCA_029593465.1 Streptococcus suis | reverse complement strand
ATGTTAACAGGTTTATTTGCTAATCATCATCTTTGGTCTAAAGTTGCTAGACATACAAAATATAAATATCGAAATTTGTTGAAAGAGATTGCTAACGATGATGAACTGACTCAACATTTAAAAGCAAGTTTTAGTGAAAATGCTAAAGATTTGAAAGACGAATTAGATAGTTGGTTGACTGGTCTCGATGTAACAGAAGATGAGTCAGACAATAGCGGAGCGGTCTGACTAGATTGTCCTACTTGGACAATCTGCACCCTTTTCGGAGGGTGCTTTTTTCGTGCGTTGGTTCGCACGAATTTGCTCTCTGCAAGAGTCCCTCGGAGGAGCGTTTGCGTTTTGATGAACCTTTTGGTTTGTCAAAACAGCATAAACGTTTCTTTTTTGGAAAAAGAAACAAAAACATGGTATAATTTCTTGCAAGAAATTATACCATTCAGGCGAACAATGCGAAGCGTTCGCTAAGTCATTCGTTGTTCGAATGACACCACGAGGAGGAATTATGGAGTTAAGTATTTCATTTAAGACGAGTTCGAAAATGACGAGCCTCAAACATAATAACCGAAAATTAACAGAAGAAGAATTTTTAGAACCAGCACATCGACATATAGACCAAACAAAAATAAATCAAAATATTTATATCCGACAAGAAAACTTAAAAGAAGTTTATGATGATATTTTCGGACAAGCTTTAAAAGATTACAACGCAAATCAAAAACGATCAGATAGAAAGATTGATGATTTTTATCATCATGTAAAAAAATCAAAGACTCTAGATTTGCAACGAGAATTCATTGTATCTATTGGCTCAAAAGAAGATTGGGATAGTATGCCTGAAAACAATCGAGAAGTCGCAGGAAAATTATTACGAGATTATCTCTTAGATTTTGAAAAAAGACATTCTAATCTTTATGTTTATAATGCAGTAGTGCATTTAGACGAAGCAGGAAGCCCTCATTTGCATTTTAACGTCGTTCCAGTTGCTAGTGGGTATAAGAATGGGTTGAAGCTCAAACCGAGCTTTAAAAAGGCTCTAGCGAACGAAGGATACACTCAAACAGGTAGATATTTGTTAAAAGAATTTAGAGACAAAGAAATAAAAAATATTGAACAGGTCTTTAAACGAGTTGGAGTTGTTCGTAAACTTGTTGGAACAAATAACATAAAAGACATGCATGAATACAAAAACTTGCAGAAAGAACTTGATGATTTAAAACAAGAAATAGAAGATAAAAAAGATGAATTAGACTGGATACAAACTGGTATTGAAGAAGCCAAAGAGAGGAGAGAGGAAATTGTTAAGGAGTTCTTTCAAACTCATCGTCAAACAGAACAACAAAAAGAAGAATTGAATCAGTTAGGGAATATTAAAGCTGATATTATTAATACAATGAAAATTGACATTCAAGAGGAAATTGAAAATATAAAAAAAGATTTACCTCAGTTAGATTTATCAGGTATTGAAATGGATTTAGCTTTTGCGAAAGAAATTGGTTACAATGGAATTGATGATTTGATTTTAAGAAATAGAGGTTTATCAGAAAAAGCAAATTCTTACGAAGAACTTTTCAAAAAAGTCAAGCTCGTTTTTCAAGACGTCAGTTTGATGAATGCGCTAGGAAAAGTAAAAGAAGTTCTAGGTTTGATAAAAGACTTTGTACCAAGAGGATTGACTCAGGCTCATAAAGAAAGTTTACAACGAGCTAAAAATCAATTTTCATTACAAGCTAGAGGTTTTAATTCTCGACTAGATGAAGTGATAGATAATGCCAAAAAAGAAGTTGAAAAACTCAGTTTTGAAGAACGTTTGAAACGTGCTGAGGAGATGTCTAAAAGAAATGTGGCAAACTATAGAAGTCGAGAGTTTGAAAACGAAAGAGATAGATATTCAGGTCCAAGTCTCTGAGCGATTTATGCCGAGAAAACTCTTGTCAGTAAGCTAGGTCAAGTTAGACTGGTAAAGGCGGTTGGTCAGAACGAAGTTCGACCGAGCGACAAACCAAAGACTAACGACCTAGGTTACTTGCTGACAAGAGGAAATTGGAATAAAGTAAGCGGACTTGATTTTTCAAGGAAATTAGGCTATACTGTTTACGAAGTAAACAAAAGAGAGGTTTAACTTATGGCTACATCTACAACTCCTATTGCAGTGCGTTTTGATAATGATTTGGTTGATTTGATTGAAGAATATGCAGCAGGACATCAAATTACTAAGACAGATTTTATTCGTGATGCGGTTTTAGAAAAACTGGAAGATATGTATGATATTGCGATGGCTGATAAGGCTTATCAGAGATGGTTAGATTCTGGGAAGAAAACCTATAGTCATGAAGAGGCTATGAGACGTTATGGCTAAGTATGAAATTGAATATGCTGAGACTTTCTTTGAGGATTTAAATAAAATCGACAAAGGGGTAAGAAAACAAATTATGAATTGGATTGATAAACATCTTGTAGATGTTGATTTTCCACGTTCTCCAGGTAAATATCTTACAGGTCATTTATCGGGTTATGTACGATTTAGAGTTTCAAATTATCGTATTATCGCTAAAGTTGATGACGGTAATTTTGTTTTAACTAATCTTCATGTGGGGCATCGGGCAGATATTTACAGAAAGAAAAAATAGAAAGGCAACAAAAAAAGAAAAGCTCGAGCGGGGACTCGGCTTTTCGATAATGTATATACAAATATTTGTTGAATAGATTATAACATGATTGAGAATGAAATTCAAGATTTGTGGCCACACAAAAGACACAAATCTGATGAAGAAAATCTACTCATAAATGAGTGGGAAAAATTGGCCGCCCTTTCTAACAGGCGGTTAAGTGTGCAAAGTTTGACCACCTCTTTTAAATTGCACTGGTCAATCGACCGAATCACGGTGGTTGGAAAATTGAAAAAATATCGTTGGGTTCGAGATGATTTTCAAGTTATAGATTTAGATTTTGAACAGGTTTGGCAAATTTTTGAAAGTCAAGGTTTTGCGGAACAACGTGGACAAGGTTGGGTCTTGCTGGATAAGTATGGTGAAAATATTGCTTATGCAGAAAAAGTTAAGTATGATAAAGAGAAAGGTCGAATCGATTTCAATCCGACTAAGATTGGTCAATTTTTGTCGGAAGATTTGAAACATTTTATTCATCGCATTTTTGATAGTCCACATTTTTCACGTGCGGATGTTGCGTGTGATATTTTAGATTTGCCTGATGACTTTGTTCGACAATATCGAATTGTTGACCCTGTTTCGTTTAAACCAATTTATGGAGCGGGTGGAGAACTTGAAACGGCATATTGGGGAAGTCGGTCGAGTGAACGACAGGTTCGCATGTATAATAAAAAATTGGAACAGACGAAAAAAAGAAAAATTGTCCCAAAAGAAATTAAAACATGGTGGCGATTGGAAGTTCAGTTGAGAAGAGATAAAGCTAGTAATTGGTATAACATCATGAACGAAAGTTTATCATCTTTTACTTCTCTAAATTTTATTCCAATGGATATGAAGCCGACTGATGAGATTATGTTAACAGGTTTATTTGCTAATCATCATCTTTGGTCTAAAGTTGCTAGACATACAAAATATAAATATCGAAATTTGTTGAAAGAGATTGCT
>JAKTNK010000045.1 GCA_029593465.1 Streptococcus suis | reverse complement strand
ACGAAACGGATTGCCTAAACAGATGGATTTTACCGATATTTCTCAGCACTTTTTATCAGCTATAGCTGATAAGAGGAATAAGATTCCTAGAAAGTCTTTGAATTATCAAACACCCTACCAAGTTTTTCTGAGTTACTTGAAAAAGTCTAGCTTAATTTGACAATTTAGGTTATATAAAATTTATAGAGTAAACTAAGTAATAATTCATATAGTTATATTTTGTTGAATAAGATTTAAAATAGTGATAATATATTTTATGATTATATAATTAGGAGAAACCAAATGACAGTGTTAGCAAGCCGTTTAAGAAGTAGAAGATTAGAATTAGGTTTATCCCAGGCAGACCTTGCCGAAGGAATTTGTGAACAAGGACAAATTAGTAGAATTGAAAAAGGGAAATATAATCCGGGAGCGGAATTACTATATAGATTGTCACTGAAATTGAATGTTCCTATGAATTATTTTTTTGATGAGAGTATTGTAAAAGAGGATAGTATAATTCAGAATTTTAAGACGCTCTCTAATAAATTATTAGTTGATAGGGACTACGAATCATTAAAGTATCTATATGAATTAGAAATTGAGAAAAAACAAAAACTCCCTCTTTCTGATCAATTATACTTGTCATGGATTGAATCCATTATTCTCTTTTATCAAGATAATAAAAAAGATATAGCTATTAAGAAATTAGAATCTGTCATTAGTAACATATCACAACATGAAAGTGATTATTTTAAGTTTGTGAATAGCTTAAGTAATTTCTACTTACTTAATGGTGATAAATCAAATAGCGAAAAATTATATGATATTATTATTTCTAAAATTAGTACATCAAATATTAGTAATATTGATAATCTAGAATTATTAATAAAAGTCAGATATAATCATTGTCGTTACCTATGGTTAGAGAATAGGACAGACGATGCAATCTCAGAAATTATAGAAACTATAGATATTTGTAAAACATTTAACCATAATTATTTATTAGCAGATTTATATTGTTTATTAGGTAATGTGAGTGAAGTTTTTTCAGAGAAGGAAGAAGTAAAAGAATACTTCTTATATGCTAAATCAATGTATGATATATTTGATAATAAAAAGATGTCTTTAGTTATTGAGAACTATATAAAAAACAATTTTTGAAGTCTCTAGAAGAAAAACTGGTATGCATTACAAAGGTTTACTTCGCTGATGAATCTGGATTAGCCCCTTAAAAGTGACTTTATATCAACGAACGTTATCAACACTTAAAAGCTAAAGAATGCCAAGCGCTTTTTTCCCGAAGGTAGACAGATTTTCGCACAACGTAAAATTGATGTGGAGCCAGTCTTTGGGGAGATAAAGGCTTGTTTGTATGAAACCTAAAAGGTAAACGTCAGGTGACAATTGACATGGGATTGGTACTCATGACCAATAATCTCCTAAAGTACAATAAAGAGATTGATTCAAAATTAAAAAGTAGAGTACCTCACAATACATGGAATTCTGTTTTTTTTTTTGGTGGATTGAGGAGTTTTGTCTCAGTCTCTTTTCAAAAGCCAATAAAACAACTTTAAAATACAATGACTAAAATATATTAAAAAAAAAAAAATGAATTAAAGCATTAAAAAAGTTGGACAAAGAATCTTTAAAGTGATATTCTTAAGTTGAAAAAAGAAAGGGGTTTCAATTATGAAAAAAATCTCAAAATTTTGCTTTGTTATATTGGGGATGGTAGTTATTATAGGAAGTTCAATAACTGTTAAACCGAAAAGTATTGGAATAGATCCGGGGGTGGTTCATAAAGTCGAATAGATAGTTAGAAGATTGTTGTTTTTTAGAATAGATAATAGAAAAAAGGAGAATATTTATGAAAAAATCTAAAGTATTGGGTGGTTTAACTCTTTTATGTCTAGTGGCTGCAATTAATACAACAACTATTAAAGCAGAGGAAAGCACGGATTTATACATCGAGGCCAATCAGTCTGTCGGTAATGATATTCAACTGACTCCAGAACAACAAAGTATTTTGGATAATATGGAGAGTAAAGAACAAGAATATCTTGAATATGGTTTATCTGAGCCTGTTAAATTTGATAAGAAAAACTATTTTAGAGCTCGTTTAGGTGGTTGGAGTTGGCGAGATGGATTAATTTGTGTGACAGATCAAGGGATAGGAACACGTAGAATTAATACTTGGCACGCAGCTATTGTTGCTCCTCAAAGACCATATGTTGTTGCAGAAGCTCCAGGAGTGACAGAGAAAGTTCGTTTTAGAAGTGGTGAATGGACGAGTAGTAAATATACTATCTGGCAGATTGGTGTGAATGCTACAAGTGTGCAACAGGATTGGAATGCTGGTCAATGGGCAGGAAATCAAGTCGGAAAACCATATAATTTGAATTTCTGGAACACAAAACAAACGGGTAGTTTCTATTGTTCACAACTAGTTTGGGGAGCATATTACTACACTGCTGGGGTTGATTTGAATAAAAGTGATAATGATTTAGGATCAGCTATCGCTGTACACCCTGGAGAGTTTGTAACCAATTCTAAGACTACTATTGTTTATAGGAATAAATAATCTATGAATCGTAATTCAAAATTAGTCAAAACTTTAGTTGCATCACTATTGCTTTTGACTGGGATATTTTTCATAATCCAAAGATTATTTGGTCCAGCATCTGAGAAATTTTCTATACAATCAGACGTAGATTTTTACGTAGTAGGATATCACAATATTGAAGGATACAAGCTAAAAAATGGTAAGTTTAAGAAAATTTCTGATGATAAGTTGGAGATAGTCAAGGGACAGATTAATCAAGTCGTTAAGCGTGCAGAAATTTCTAATCGTTATTTACTATTCTCTGAAGAAGGGCCACCTCTAGGAGTAGTAGGTAGAATAATATCAGTTGATTTTAAAGCAGGAAAAATTAACTATTATAAAACCTCTGATTATGCTTTTACATCATCGGGTACCAGCCCAGACTATTATTTTACTTCTGAGGCTAATACAGATGATAGTTTTATTGCCGCTTTTGATACAAATTTAAAAGAAGTAGATAAATATATTTTTAAAAATTCAGTTATGACCACAGACTTTTCTAATGATGGGAATAATATTTACTTTTTAGGAACAGATGTTGAAGGAAGTGATAATTACCCAACGTATTTACATCAATTTTCACTTAAAAACAAAAAATTACAGTTAGAGAATAAAGAAATTCTCTATGAGCATCCAGAGTTTACCTATTATTTCCATGATAGCGTCGTGAGAGGGAAGCAACTCTACTCTGTTACCAGTGGATATCGGATCAACTCGACCAAAGAAAGAGTGGTTTTAGGGCAAGTTTTTCACTATGATATGGAATCAGGACGTAAGGAATTTTTTGACTTATCTGAAGTTGCTCCTGTGAATATCTTTGAATTAAATGAAAATTTGTTGGCAATAGAACATGAGAGAAATGATTCAGGAAAAATTGGTTTTAGTCTTTTTGATTTGGAGAGCCATACATCCAGTTTCATCGATTTATCTCAATTAGGATTATCAGTAGAAACAGACTATTTAAAAGATATTAAGCAGATTGATGATAATACATTATTAGTTTTGGCTGGTAATAAATTAATTGAATATAACATTACTGACAATAGAGCTAAATTTGAGAAAAAATTAGATGAAGAAATGTTTCATATTTGGGTGAATTGATTTTATAAAGTTGTCTAACTATTTGATAGTAGAGTATTATAGTTTATTATAACTCTTTCAATTAGAAGTGATAGTAATTTTATGTTCCCTAAATTGTCAAATTAAGCTAGACTTTTTCAAGTAACTCAGAAAAACTTGGTAGGGTGTTTGATAATTCAAAGACTTTCTAGGAATCTTATTCCTCTTATCGGCTATAGCTGATAAAAAGTGCTGAGAAATATCGGTAAAATCCATCTATTTAGGAAATCCGTTTCGT
>JAKTNK010000044.1 GCA_029593465.1 Streptococcus suis | reverse complement strand
CCGACCTTCAGGGAGTGAATCAACCAAATGGTTGCTTAGTCCTGGTGGCAATAACCGCCACCAGCTCGGCGACCTTTTGAGCCGAGGAAAGGGGATTGGGGATTTCCCCAAAATCTATTTTAAAGCATAGGTAAACTTCCTAGGGAATGTGTCTACATATGCTAATCTTGCCAGACTGGTAAGATGTGGTAAAATAGAATTAAGTATATGGTTAATTTACCTAGTAAATGTATACACATATGCTATGCTTGCCACACTGAATATAGGGGGTAATTTGATATGGGTAAGAGTATGCGAGAAGTTGCTACTGAATTGGGTATTTCTAAAGATTTAGTAAAGTATCACAGAAAGAAACTGGGGGAAGAAGATTATTTAATTGTTGATGGAAAGTACATGATTTTAGAATCTGGTGTAGCAAAGATAAAATCTTATTTGAGAAAAGAGGCCAGTGCTTACTCAACGCAGTTTGAAGATAAAATAACAACCAAACTATCTAAGATGGAATATGATTTGTTTAGATTGTATCAAACCTTAGGGGAGCTGGAAAAGAAGCTGAAATCTATCGATCAAGGGGTGTCTGATTTGTTCGACGTTGTAATTGATAAAGGGATTTAATAGTTTATGCTGTAAAACAGCTCTAATTTCCCCTGTACACTCGTTTAGGGTGTTTTTGAGTAAAAGTATAAAGGGTTAATTAAAAACGTTTTAGAGGGCTTATGATGGCTTTTAGGAGCCTTCTGAGCGATTTATGCCGTGAAAGCTATTTGACAATAAGCTAGGTCAAGTTAGACTGGGTAGGGCGGTTGGTCAGAACGAAGTTTGACCGAGCGACGTCCCAAGGACTAACGACCTAGGTTACTTGTTGTCAAATAGACCATGGAATAAAGTAAGCGAGTTTGATATAATAGCAACTGGCACAACTAAACACCGCCTGTCGAAAGGAGGTGAGTTGCTCCATGTGGGAGATTATTTTTCTAAACATCATCGCACCAATTACGGTTGGGGTAGTGCTTGCACTATTTTCTAAATGGCTGGATAAGAAAGACGATGATTAAGTGCCACCAGCTCGGACGTAGTTAGTCGCAAGCTACGCAAAAAAAGCCTCAGCTCTGACCAGCTGGGGCTTTTCCGTTACTCTCATGATAAGAGAGATTATTTTTCTTCGCAAAATCATTGTACCATGTGGGACGTCATGTGTCAAAAAGCTGTGTTTGTGGGAGTTCCACCATCGAGAAAAAAGCCCCTGGGGAACTGGCATTCCTTAGGGGCTTCGGTGTGCTGATGCACTACATTTTCGTAAATTCAGTATAGCATGAATTGAGATAGGTATCAAAAAATGCTAATATAGAGTTGAGCAATGATAGGAAAATCAGGTTGCGACTTTGTTGCAACGGGCTTCGATGCTGACCTTGGAGAATCATCTCCTAAAGAATCGGGATTGCGGTGTAAACCGCCCGTATTGCTTGATGAGAGGATAACGTCGGATGACTGGCAACAGTTTGCTCAAAGGTGTCATAAGATGGCACGGGTGCGGGACTGCCTTCAGCTTCGGGCTGTAAAGCCCCCATACTACCATTGGTCCTCTTTTTATTTTTGTTAAAGGCTGAGGCTGAGTTTGATCTGGTGACAGGTCATTCAAAGGTTGCGAGTCATTCGCTTCAGGTAGAGGTGCTGCCTCCTGGTTATCAGGAAAATCCCTGATTGTACCCTCAGCATTTTTTGTTGCAGTAAAGGGCTGAAAGCCCGCAAAAGCCACCCTTTGGGTGGCTTTTTTCTTATCTTGATACTAGTAGGAATTAACTCACGGGCAAAAAATGACCTGTTGACATGCCCTAAACCCTTGGTATAACTGGATTTATGACAACAAAAAAAACTTGTTTACTGCTCAAAACTTTCGTGTTATAATTTAAGTGTTCTAAGTTTAAATTATGAAAGGAGAGAGTGCAAGTTTTTTTAGAAAATTTTCTTTTTTTGTACTCAGATTATAACATGATGGAACACCAAAATCAAGAGCGAGTTCTCATTGATAAAAATAAAAAAGGGAAAGATAGAAACTGGAAGGGTCGGAAGATTTTGAGTTTGAAATTGGCTGATATTTTTCGTACTTTAGGGTATCGAGATAGTTTGGTTAATCGAGTTCAAACATGTGGAGATACCCTTCACTTTATCCGTAGAGAAGATGGCAGTCTTCGCCTTTACCAGGCTTACTTCTGCAAGAATAAACTCTGTCCAATGTGCAACTGGAGACGGTCGATGAAATATTCTTATCAGACCTCTCAAATAGTCGATGAAGCTATAAAGGAACAACCAAAAGGGCGTTTTCTCTTTCTGACTTTGACGGTCAAGAATGTTCCGGGTCAGGAATTGAGTGGTACGATTAGTCAGCTGACGAAATCTTTTGATCGATTGTTCAAACGTGCCAAGGTTCAAAAAAATTTGATTGGCTATTTGCGGTCTGTCGAAGTCACACATAACGAAAAAGAAAATACCTACCATCCACATATTCATGTTTTGATGATGGTCAAGCCGAATTATTTTAACGGCCGAGGAGATAATTATATTAGCCAAGAAGAATGGGGTCAAATGTGGTCTCAATCTCTTAAGGTGGATTATGTGCCAATGGTCGATGTTCGAGCGGTTAAGGAACGAGGGAAAGGTCTGAAAGGGGCGATCCTGGAGACGGCAAAATATCCGACAAAGCCGATTGAGTTAGACTTAAAAAATGCTCAGGTCGTTGATGACTTGTACAATGGTTTGTACCGAAAACGTCAACTAGGTTATGGTGGATTGTTCAAAGAAATTCGCAAAAGGTTGCAACTGTCTGACGTCGAAAATGGAGACTTGGTTCACACTTCTGAAGACAACGATGAAGTATCGCAAGGTACAAAAATAGTTGCAGTATGGAATGCGACTAAACAAAATTATTTTTTAAAATAGGAGTGGAATGATTAAATTTTTAGTTTTGTTAGGTATTTTTTAAAAAGAAAAAATATTGTATAATGGCAATAGATTAGATGATAAGTCTGATTTAGCTCTTATTATTTATTTTAATTTTATAGGAGGTTATTTATGAAAAATACTTTATATAAAGTGGTGTTATTTACTTCATTGATACTTGTCGGTATGGTTGTTAGTTCTAATAAAGTTGAAGCTGCAGCAGTGAAAGTGGCACCGGCAGTGTATTGTTATAATGGTTCAGATGGTAGGGCTAGATGTAGCATGGATTATGCCGAAGCTAGATCATATGTAGGGAGAATAGTTGTTAATGGATGGGTTAACTACGGTCCTTGGCAAGCTCGACCAGGATTTGGAGTGATTATTCCATAATGAAAAAGGAAGAGTTATTGAAGTCTATAGATGAAATGTTATCATCTGATGAAATCATTTGTAACAATGTATTGCAATCTATATTTTTAAAAGCTAAGGATTCTGTTCAAAGTGATGAGTATGGAGCAGTAAGTGGATTGAGTAATGATTTGTCTATGTATCTTATGACTAATCGATTTTTAGCTCCTAAAAAAGTTATAGAATTTGCTGGTATGATAGCGAAGGAGCCTCATAAAGAACGGGGGAAGGGAGCTTTTTTAAAAATGCTTGCTATGTCTTTGGTTGGAATGAAGTAAGTTTTGATTTTGAATGGACGATGTGTAAAGGTTCAGTAAGGTTAAATTAGAAGGTAATAATCAGCACCCTTTTCGGAGGGTGCTTTTCGTGTGTCGGTTTGCACGAACTGCCCTCTGCATAAGAGTCTCTCGGAAGAGCGTTTGCGTTTTGATGAACCGCTAGGTTTGTCAAAATAGCATAAACGTTATTCTTTTGGAAAGAGTAACAGAAATGTCCGACAAAGTCGGACAGCTACAGGTAAGTAATAGACTTGTCGACTTACCCAATCGCCTTTTTGGCGATAGAGCGTCGCAGACCGCACATTTACGAAGTAAAGTGTAGTGCGTTACACTTTACATGGAAGTCGTACCGACCTTCAGGGAGTGAATCAACCAAATGGTTGCTTAGTCCTGGTGGCAATAACCGCCACCAGCTCGGCGACCTTTTGAGCCGAGGAAAGGG
>JAKTNK010000043.1 GCA_029593465.1 Streptococcus suis | reverse complement strand
CTGTACAGAAATCAAAGGACTATTAGGAATCCCTGCTTAAATAAGAATCATCTTGAAAAACTAATGACCTTTTTGAGACTTTGCAACAGAACCCATTGGTTTGTGTAAACGCAAAGAAACGGCGGCTCTGAAAATCAAAGCCACCGTTTCATAGGCGTGAAAATATGTCTGCTGTACGACGGCTTTTTTCTTTTGCCGTCGTGCGGCAGATTATTGCTTATGGAATTGTTTTTCTATCACATTACTGTTATAAGTACAACAAGTATACCAAGATACCAAGCACAATTCGATACCAACCAAACACCTTAAAATCATGTTTTTTGATAAAGTTCATTAGGAATTTAATTACTAAGACAGATACCGCAAATGCCACAGCCATACCGAGAACAAGAGCGAGCAGTTCTGCACTTGTAAAATCAAACCCGAATTTTAACAGCTTAAAAGCACTTGCTCCAAGCATAGTAGGTACTGCGAGGAAAAAAGTAAACTCTGCTGCTGCCACTCGTGAAACTCCTATGAGTAAAGCACCTATAATCGTTGCTCCCGACCGTGATGTGCCGGGTATAAGTGATAACACTTGAAATGCCCCTATCAAGATTGCTGTTTTATAGCTGATGTCAGAAAGTGCCATAGTAGTAGGAGTACGCTTTTTATTCCAATTTTCTATGAGAATGAATAACAAACCATAAAAGATTAACATGATTGAAATCACAATGGGGGTTTGGAGGTAAGCATCCAAATAATCATCAAATAAAATCCCCATAATACCTGACGGTATACAAGCCACTGCAACCTTGAACCACAACGAGAAAGTATCCTTTTTAACAAGTGGCTGCGATTTATCCTTTAGCTGAAATGGAAACATCTTGTTCCAAAACATTACAACCACTGCGAGTATAGCTCCAAGTTGAATAACAACAAAAAACATTTCTTTAAATGCTTCGCTCATATTAAGTGTGATAAATTCGTCCACAAGAATCATATGTCCTGTGCTGCTGATAGGTAGCCACTCAGTAATACCCTCAACAATTCCAAGAAAAATAACTTTTAAAATTTCTATAAAATCAAGTACCATTATTTCAAATCCTCCTTTTTAAAATGATGAAAGGTCATAAGAAAACCAACTGCTGATACAAGAATAATAATAGATACAGACAGCAGTGTAGGATAGCCGGTACTCTGAAGTTTACCCTGCACCAAGAAATAGGTGGCTGTCCACGGATACAACGCTCCCCATTCTTGATTTGAAAGTGCGGCACTTCCCATGACAATCACGGCAGAGCCAATCATCGGGGCGACAAATCCTTTTGTTTTCATAGCAACAAACACAAAAGGAGAAACTGTTAAAAACATCAGGATACTGCCAAACAAAAACTTGGGGAGCCATACTATTGCCACTAGTAAGCTATATCCCTCCAATGTAAAGACAGCGTGATATAGCCCACAAGCGATAAATATACCTGCCCATGTTACAAGGGTGAGCATAACAATCCAAAGAAGCAGGGTGCAAAATTTTCCAATTAATAGTTTTGTCCTTGAAATGGGTATGGGCAATATGGTTTTGAGTGTGCTTTCTGTGTACTCTCTGCTAAACAAGTAAGCTGCAATTGCCACATATATCATAATGTTTACCAGCAGCATGATATACAGTACACTGTCGCTGTATATGTCAGACAAGGTAAAGATAATCTCCGGCTTATCAAAATGTGTTTGCAAGGCTTCTATTAACATCAAAAGTGGGGTAGATAATACCCCTGCCACACTAATTAGCACCATTTTTGAACGCTTTAGTTTTAATAATTCACAAGAAATAAGATTAAGCAATACCGCCACCTCCAATCAGTTTAGAAAAGTAGTCCTCTAAGTTTTCCTCACTATCATCTATCCTTGTCACGAGCAGTCCATTTCGTGCAAATTCTCGATTGATTTCTCCAACACTTTGGCTAAAGTCATAAATTCTCACCGTACCGTCCTGCACTGTAAAATCCGTCATGTGGTAGTGGCTTTCTAAAATCTTTCCAGCTATCTCACTGTCAGATAAATCAAATTGAATGTATTTTCGATTCCTTTTGTGAAGCTCGGATATATTCACTTCCTCTACTAAATGCCCCTCGTGCATAACGCCGATAATATCTGCTATCTGTTCAATCTCGCTTAAAACATGGCTTGAGATAAAAATGGTAATGCCATGATTGTGACTAAGTTCAGATAAAAGTGAGCGTATTTCAACTATTCCAATGGGGTCAAGTCCGTTAATCGGTTCGTCAAGTATTAAAAGCTCCGGCTCGTGCATAATGGCGGCGGCAATACCAAGCCGTTGCTTCATTCCGAGGGAATAATCGGAAAAGACTTTTCTTCTCTCCTTATGCAGCCCCACAACTTCAAGAGCTTTTTCTACTCCACTTTTAGATACTCCCCCTCGCAGTTTAGCGAGAATTTGCAAATTCTCATACCCTGTTAAATTACTGTAAAATCCCGGTGTTTCGATAATAGAGCCTACTTTGCTATAAAGGGTATGGATATTTTCCTTATAGTTTGTGCCAAACAAGCGTACCGTTCCCTCCGTTGGGAGAGCAAGCTGCAACATCATTTTCATTGCTGTGGTTTTGCCTGCTCCGTTTCTGCCGAGCAAACCATAAATTTTGCCCTTTGGCACATGAAGATTTACCTTATCGACAACGGTGGCTGTTCCGTATCGCTTCGTAAGATTTTCTGTTTCAATGATATAATCCATATTTGATTCTCCTTTCCGTGGGTTGCTGTTCTTGTTTTCGCTGACCACAATTTTATTATCCACGAGTATTGCATAGAAGCCAAGAAATCTACCGTCACAATGCCGACACAATAGATGTCAGCACGAAAAAAGCTCCGACACTTATCGTGTCAGAGCCTATTTCAAGGGATTTATATCGTTTTTACTTTGTTCCGTTCTGCTTAATCCAAACAACTATTTTTGCGACAAACAGCAGAAACATAAGTGCTGTTATATATGGTTCTCTTGCTGCTGCTAAGAAACAGATAGCCAAAGCAGTGAGTCCAAGGGAGCATTTTGTAGCAATGCCGCCCCATGTTTCTTTATCTAAATGGGTAAGTATTATTTTAGCAATCCCTATTACAATCAAGGCGGCAAAAGCACTCCAGTAGACTGCAAGATTGAATGGTGTGGTGGCTGTAAATGATAGTAGATTGACCGCATAAACATAACCGCCAACAGAGTTTCCATATAACGGAAGAAATATAAACGCAACTGCCATCATATCTAATATTCCATAAATGAAACTGTAAATTTTTTTCAAGTTGGAACGATTTTCAGTTTCGGCAAGTGTAATCAGTTCTTCGCCCGATAGCAGTTCATCTATGGTCACAGAAAAGAATTTAGAAATACACTTGAGCGACTCAATGTTAGGGTAACCCTTGCCGCTTTCCCATTTTGAAATGGCTGTTCTTGATACATATAATTGCTCCGCAAGTTGTTCCTGCGTTAAGTTCTTTCCAGTCCTAAGCTGTTGTAGCTTTTCATTAAATTCCATGATTCTCCTCCTGTTTGTTCCTTGTTTTCATACGTCCATCAACGGGTTTTTCTGCATCTTTTGGTATCATCCATGCACGACCAAATTTTTCAGTTCCGTCAATGCGATTTTCCTCACATAATTTTTGTATCCGTCTTTCCGATATGCCCCATTTTTCAGAAGCGGCTTTCACAGAAATGTAATCCATAATATCAACTTCCTTTCGCAAAGAGTATATAATTATTATATACGGAATGACGAATAATAGCAATTTTCTCTCCACTAATACGAAATTATACACTACTAAACATAAAATCATACTTCGTTCAAATATCATCACCCGAAATGTACAATGATATAGGGTGATATTAAAATGTACCAAGATGAAAGAAAACTTGATTTTAAGCCGTTAGGTATAGCGATAAAAAAAGCTCGGGAAGCAAAAGGGTGGACACAGGAATATCTTGCCCAACTGGTAGACCTTACGCCACGCTCTATTATGGGTTCTGTTGCAAAGTTTCCGATAAGCTCATTTTGAGGTAAAATAATTGAAAAAGATAGCTTGGAGGAATGAAGATGACTCAGTTCAAAGGAA
>JAKTNK010000042.1 GCA_029593465.1 Streptococcus suis | reverse complement strand
ATGACCGTTACCAGTCAAGCAGGCTGTGGTAGGATTACTCCAAATGGATAGAGTAGCTAAACTAGCAATTTACAACACGACTTCTTGTCGCACTTCGCCTTCAGGATTGCGGATGACAAAAGCTTCGATGGCTAACGGTTGAGGTTTTTTCTTTGGTAATTTAATAGGGTATTTGTCATAGGTACCATTGAGATAGGCAGCGTTGAAAAAGCGAATCGGAGACTCATCAGGGCGTGGATTTTTAGCCGATTCGATATCTGTTCCTAGATCCATCAGGGCTTGGTTAAAGTCGCCAGGCCTTTCAGGGTCAATGAGAATAGTCATGATAGCTTGGAAAATGGGGCGATTTTTGGGGTCACCAATATCATAGTCAACCTCAAATAAGCGGGCCATGACTCGCATGACATTCCCATCCACAGCAGGCTCAGCTAGTCCAAAGGCAATGCTTGAGATAGCGCCAGCAGTATAGGGACCAATTCCCTTAAGCGACAAAATATCGTGATAGGTTGTCGGAAATTGCCCACCGAATTGCTCCATAATCTGCCTAGCAGCCTGCTGCATGTTTCGAATGCGTGAATAATAGCCTAAGCCTTCCCAGGCTTTGAGTAGCTGCTCCTCAGGAGCATTGGCTAAATCGGCTACCGTCGGGAGCCATTCTAAAAAGCGCTTGTAGTAAGGAATGACAGTGACTACCTGAGTTTGTTGTAGCATGATTTCGCTGACCCAAATGTGGTAGGGATTGTTTGTACGACGCCAGGGCAAATCCCTCTTTTCACGATCGTACCAGTCTAGTAACGTGCGACGAAAGGAAGCAATTTTTGCCTCATCCCACATCTGAATACCGTATTTCTTCAAATCTAACATAATACTATTGTAGCAAAGATTGGACGCAAGCACACTGAAAAGACTTGGAGGGATTTCGTTAAGTGATAAAAAAGAATAGGTTTTTGTGTTTTTTTATTGACAAAAGAAAGCGCATACATTATAATAAAAGTACAAGAAAGGATGACAGAAGCAACAGATTTATAGGAGGTAATCTTATGATGAAACCACATGTCGCACGGTACAAGAACGGAGACACTTAACCCTCCGGATAAACAGTAGGCAAACCGTTTATAACTTTATTATTTACATGTCATATAGTGATCACTAATGAAACCTTAAGTATAAGAATTGGCCAATACTCTTTACTTACCGGTGTTTTCTGTAACTTGTTTTCAATGAGGAGGTAATACTCATGATAGCATTTAACAAAGGGCGCTATAAGAACGGAGACAGCTTAGACTATTGCAAAAAATAGCCTAAGGGGTGAATCCGATGTAAAAAAAGTCATTATATTATTTGAGAAAGACTTGTGTCATTAACTGTTTGAAGAGCTTATGAATTATCCATTGAGCTCAATACCTTTTATTGTCGCGTCACTCAGGGTGTGCCAATTGATGGAGGAACGTCTATGCTAGTGGTTAATGTTGGACGTTATAAAAATGGAGACAGATTCTTTTAACTTAAGATTAAAGGAGGACAGTACTTATTCAGAATAATATAAATCATTTAAAAAACATTATTGTAATAATGACAATATAAACTCCTTATGAAATCATTCATGAGAAAGGAGAATTCTATTTTAGAAGAATATTTTACAACTCAAAAAAGATGCTAGCAAACGTGCAGCTAGTGTCTTTTTATTTAGTATGTATTGACAAGCATTTTCAAAGTGCTAGAATAGAGATGTTAAGCCGATTTAGCTCAGTTGGTAGAGCAACGCACTCGTAACGCGTAGGTCACAGGTTCGAGCCCTGCAATCGGCATGTTATATAGCTGAAAACCGTTGATTTATCAACGGTTTTTTGCTTATAAATAGATTGAAGAAAAGGACGTCCTCTTTGATTTTCAGTTTCGGCTTTTTTAATACACTATATCCTCATGATGTAATAGATTGCTGACATAGTTAGACGTTTCTGAAACAGAAACCGTCATATTTCCTGCATTTCCGATTCCAGCACTTTCTCCTCCAGTTACAGTATAAGTCGTATTAGAATATAGTTCCCCATTCAAAGTATAATGAATTCTATTAGGGTCTGCTAGATGATATTGTAACTGACCATTAAATACTAAGCGACCAGATTTATATCCAACATCGATAATCTTTTGAATACCCTTGAACCAACCGCTTGTGCTGACTTGGCAATAAAAATACACTTGTCCAGCACCATGAGGTAGGTTTTGAGTCCTTATCATGTATTGAGCATCAGTGCTCAACATGGCAGAAGCAGTTTCATTTTCAAGGTTGCTACTAAGAGTTTTCCTTGTTTTTGAGGTTACTGGGAATAAGGTGTGAGAGGCTTCTTTAAAACGGCTATTAGGCCAATCAACATCATCCGAAATAGGGAGTTTCTTCGTCACTTCAATAGCTTCAACATGCTTATTATCAGTGTTGTGGACAACAAGCTTAGTAGCTTCCGCCTTTGTTTCGGATATTGGGGCAAAAGCAGCTATTAAGGAAACAAAAGACAAGAAAATGATGGCTTTAGTTTTTGTCATATTCAGCACCTCTAAATGTTTTAATGTCCCCACTTTGATTGGTCACTTACTATATATGCTTTGACCTCCTTTCACGGTAAAAGACCAATTCAACGTCTGTTTTAAACTTGACTAAGATGTATTTCCTCTAAAAACAGTATAGCATATTTGGATAGCGCTTATAATTTATATCCCGCTAGTCTAGTACCTCCCTGATTTGGACTTGTTCCAATTATTTTTTGTTTGGTGGTAGTACTCGTCCTTCGTCAGTCTTATCTAGGAAATTAGTTTAAGTAGTGTTCTATTATTGTTTCATCATTAAAAATGCTTAGTAGATATTAAATATTTTTGGTGTTTTAGGTATAATTAAATTAAGATGAGGGTTGAGAGATGTATTTATCATGATTTTACAAAAGAGTTTGCTAGGCGAACTTTTGTAGAATGCCAACGGTTGTATGATTAATTGCTTGCCTCATCGGTCTGACCTTATCTCAGACAATCAAAAACAAGTTGGCGATTTTGTCAACGAGACTGTTCATAGTCATTTAGGAAATGGAAAGTAGGAAAAGATAATGAAAAAACGTTTAGGTATTGCTTTGCTCTGTTCAGTATGTTTATTGAGTGCTTGTCAGTCTCACTCGCTAAAAGAGGATAAGAGCAGACAGTCTCCCTCTCAAAACTCGTCCAAAAAAGTGACCCAAAAGCAATCGACCTTATCTGAGAAATCGGAGACACCATCAGAACAATCTTCTGAAGTAGCTACAGAAGCAACAGTCTCAGCCTCAACAGAACAAGTGGCTGAGACCTCGTCTTCAAACGAAACCGTTCAGCCATTGAAAGGTATGGATTTGTCAGCTATACAAGCCAATGATTATAGTAGTGTTGCCGGTACTTGGCAAAATGGTGCGGGGGATATACTAGTTTTTGATGCTAATGGCATTGTTGGAGAAAACACCTCTATTCATAATGCGACCATTGAAAACAATATTCTAACAGCAGGTGTTAGCGCTGGGGCTACTGGCTATGCGATCGTGTTCTTGCCAGCGGGTAGTTCGGAAACTGACGATGCCTCTGACAAAACCAAAGATAGAATCTGGGGAGGACAGCAAGCTAACTTTTCAAATCCTGAGGCATTTTATTATAAAGTCGATTGACCTACCTACATTTGTGCTAGGGACTAGGTTGAAGTGGCTATTATTAGATGGTGTGACAGGAACAGGAGTTTATCCGTTTATTCTTCAGTTTTAGCCACCAACTGGTGAATGGAAGTTTATCATATGCTATGTAGATATGTTGTTGGTGACGATTTAATCGTTGTACTGACATAATGAAGTGACGTCCTTGGATGGGAATGACATTTCTATAAGGTGTTTTTCATATCTTCAATAAGTGAAGAACATTACCCGCGTTGTAAAATGAAGTGCAACAAAAAAGACATGTTATTCTGCTATACTAGAATTCCCCAACTCAGTATAGAAAGCAGATAAACATGTCCACCACTCAGCCTCGGAACGTGGTGAAATGAGTGCTTATCTCAAGATGGGAAAGAAGCCAGCTGAGATTGCTCGGCTCCTGGATCGTCACCGTTCGACTATCTGTCGTGAAATAAGGCGAGGAACTGTTACACAAGTCCAAGATAAAAATGGAAAGCTGAACTACTACGAGGCTTATTTCGCAGATAGCGGT
>JAKTNK010000041.1 GCA_029593465.1 Streptococcus suis | reverse complement strand
ACGAAACGGATTGCCTAAACAGATGGATTTTACCGATATTTCTCAGCACTTTTTATCAGCTATAGCTGATAAGAGGAATAAGATTCCTAGAAAATCTTTGAATTATCAAACACCCTACCAAGTTTTTCTGAGTTACTTGAAAAAGTCTAGCTTAATTTGACAATTTAGGTAATATAAAATACCTATTAGGAATATTTTGTTTCAAAATAACGTTAACAAATCCTTTTATTCCTAACTCCTGATAAACAAGGTATAGAATATCTGCAACATCCCGCTTACTAATTCTATAATTTTCAAATGAGAAATTGAGAGTTGAATTACTTTTGAAAAGAGTGCTTTCAAAATCTGGTACTTCCCATCTATCAATTTGCTCATAACAGATTCTTAACTTACCAACTTGAGTTTGATTGAAATCATCAATTATTTTGAGTATTGAATCCTTACGAACTCTCCTATATTTATCAAGTTCCTGTAGTTTAGCTTCGAATGATTCTAGAGTCTGAGTTCTTAAACCATAGTTTGGTCTCGGTAAATTTTTATTTTTTAGCATTAAGTCGGAAATAAATTCTGTAATTTTTTCTCCATCCGCTGTTCTAACCAACTCATTAACAGAATATCTCCTATCAAACATTTTTTCTAATATTCTAGTTTTATCAACTAATTTGAAAAATTTTCCCTCAACTTTGTATACTTTCGTATATTGAGAGCGTGTCCACTCTTTGATAGAGTCAGAATTGTAGTTATAAGGATATCCATACCTATTCTCACGATTTTGCCCATAATATTGTAAGATATTGTCCCTATTTTCCTGCAAGACATCTGGCAAACTAACCTCAATGATATATTCAGCATCCTCTAAAACATAGAGTACAAAAGCATTTGCATGGTTACATAGGAATTCTAATTTACTCTGCTTGTCGCAATCCTGAGAAAGTACAAATTGTAACATATCTATTAGTGTACTTCTCCCTGTACCTCTCCCTCCAATTAAACAGTTCATAGATGGTGAGAATGTTAAAAAGAAGTCTCTATCTTTTTCTAACTTATCACCTGTAAGAAAACTTCTATCGCCTCCACGACTTTGAATGTATAAACCTTTTATGTAAGACTTTTGTTCAAAATTTGGTTCAAATAAACTTACTGATACAGTGTAATCAAGCAAAGCTTCTTGGAACATTTTAAAAGAAATCTTTCCACCTTTTATCCACATATTATTCTTTCCGACTGAATCAATATCATGTGAATCATTATCTAATAAAAAATTTGGTTCACAATTAAAATCTGTCAATAAACGATTTTTCGATCCTTCAACAGAATTTATATTTTTTACACCAATAAATCGTGTATTTTCTTTTGTAAAAACTTGTCTCTTATATGCACCCGACAAGTGAGAACCTTTTTTCAAAATATTATAACTATTGAAATGAGCAATGTAGTTAATTATGTTTTGATTATTAAAATCTTTCATGATAGTCAACGAATGCTGATAACTTCCATCTTTTTCACTTATAATATTTTCACATAACCATTGATTAACCCAAGATTCTTTTTCATGATCGTATATACAAACAATATGTAACTTATCTGCTGCACTAATTTCTACTCCATGTAAAATATGAGGATGTATATTATAAGTCGGATAGGTTCTCGTTATAATTGAAACTGCTGTTTGAAGTTTTTTAATACCTTTGGTAGTATTATGATCAGTTACTACAACTATTTCTATTTCATTTTTTAAGATAGCTTCTGCTAACAAAAGAAAACTAATGTACTCTTTTGGGCTAGAAAAGATAACTTTATCAAAGCTACCAAAAAATTTTGTTTTATCAACTTTGATTTTCTTATTTTTGAAAAATATATCAAATAATTCATCTTCTGTACTTTTTCTATATTTCGTTGAAGTCCAGCTCGAAAATAGCTTATAATCATAAGAAACAGGTGTATGTAAATGAATCAAGGTCTTATGAAAACTACCGAATTTCTCTTTGGTATTTGTTAATTCTCGATAAACAGATTTTATCTTATTATTAAATCCTCGCAATTCTAACCCCCAAAAAAATATTATCTTTAAAATCAATTATTTATTTTTCTCAAGTAATTCCTTAAGTAGGAGTTCACTCTCCTTCACCATCTCCTCCTCTACCTTGCTCCATTTTCCAAATAGGCATTCTTGTAGCACTTCTGCTGCGGAACCTTCAGCAGTTTCAGAATCATAGATACAAGTTCTATCTCTTTGATAAATTTGAATCTGGTCAAAGAGATTTTCACTTTCTAACTCCCTCAAGTTATCAACCAAGTTCTCAACAATCCCATCGTGGTGTTCTTTTGGTGTTGCTCTAGCCTGAGTCGGATCGATGGCATAAAGCTCTTCGTAACGAATCAAGGTGCTGAGATAAGAAAGCTCTGGTTTGGTACCAATCACTGCTAAGGAAACTTGGTAACCTTTAGAAGATAATAATTGAGCAGTCTGACGAGGAACTTGAGTAGTTCGCAAGGTTCCCTCAATCAGCAAATGGTAGCCTTGCGTACTGAGTTCATCAACCAACTGTTCTACCATTTTTCCTGCAAATCCCTTGGTATAGTCCACGCTATCCTTGCCATACTTTTCTTGCAGGGCTAAGTAATTGGGATGCTGAGAACGGTAGCTGTCACCATCGATAATAATGATATTACCTTGAAATTCCTTTTGCTTGATACGATGAATAGTCGTCTTACCTGCTCCGCTTTGTCCACCAAGCAAGATAGCTTTCGGTTGATCTGGAATCGTCTTTCCTCGGGTTAAGGCACGAATGGTTCGCTGCAAGGCCTTCTGAAACTCAGCCTCACTAAATTCTTCCAGTCTCATTAAGCCACCACCCGATGATGCACCATGTCTAACATCCGCTCTATACCATCTAAATAGCCATTGTAACGCTCTATTTCATCGAAAGTAGCGACAAGGTAAATTTTCGTATTGATCAATTCGGCCAAGTCATCACTCATCAAAATCCAAGGATTAGATTCATCATCAAAAACAATATCTTGACTATCCTGGTATCTATAAAGCTTTGATAAAATGGCTGCTCCACGTTCTTTTATCACTTCTACTTTTAAAGTCAGATGGTAATCTTCGACAGGTGTTAACATCTTGTCCTCTCCTACAATATCGACATAAGAAACGTTAAATTTCTGACAAATACGGTCGATGAGTTCAGTTGAAACAGTGCTGGTACCATTTTCGTAGCGACTCAGGCTATTGCGTGAAATCCCAACCATTTTCGCAAATTCTGGCTGTGTTAAATCGTGTGTTCGGCGTAGTGATTTTATATTGTCTCCGATCATAGATAAAGACCTCCTCATATTTGCTTTCATTATACCATAAAAAACGGATAACGCACCATATTTGGTGCATTATCCGTTTTTAGGTTTCTTCGATTGCTTAAACTCCTCTATTCGCTTCTCCAACTGCTCAGTATTCAGTTTATTTTTCGCTTCTTGGATTGACTTATCAAGAATTTGTTCCTCATCGGTTATAATGTCCCTAGATATTTCCACTCTCTCACTAGACTTGAAACTAGAATCAAAGACCACATCTAGGAGTTGCTCTACTTTGGTTAGCTTACTATCTGACATCTCTGATAGTCTATGAATCAGTCGTTTAAATTGATCCTGATTCTGGGTTTTCTTTTGAAAGAATTTCATTATCTTCTCCTTACATTGTAAAAAGGTAGCCCGCATAGGACTACCTGACTTATAAATCATCAATGGCTACTGAAATAGCCTGCAACTTTTTATTTTGGATTTTCTTTTCATCAATCAATTGATGAAGTTCTTCAATTTGCTTCTGACAGGCGGAAATATCCTTGTTGTTTTGTGCAATGGTGTCTGCCAAGTGCTGTTTGTAGTCACTTGTGATATTTACTTTCTTCGGCTGACTTTGTTTAACTTTTGATTCAGGCGTTTGGTCATCTTTAGATTTTGACTCCTTTTGTTTCTGTTCAAAAGCAGCCACATAGTCTACTTCTTCAATTGGTTTTTCTTCCTGTTTATGGAAGAGTGCTGCGATTTTAGCTCGTTCTTCATGGGATGATGTTGTTTTCACATCATCTAATGGCTGATCAAAATTCCATGTTTTACTCATTCTGTATCCTCATTTCTGTAATTTGGGTGTAGTGTGGTTTCTTTACCAAAGGCTTGCTCTAGTGCTTCATGAAATGACAACTGACTTGATTGTTGCCGTTTGATAAAGGTGCTATACATTGCAGTTTGTAGTTGGTCACGATAGTTTTCCAATTTTTCCGTCCGCAAATTGTCAAGTCAAGTGCAACAAGAATACTGCTAAACAAGAATTCGATAGCTTAAACAGTTTGGGTTACCCCAAACAGAAAAGTTGCCGTTTTATAATTGAGAAGTCGT
>JAKTNK010000040.1 GCA_029593465.1 Streptococcus suis | reverse complement strand
CCAACCGCCTTAACCAGTCTAACTTGACCTAGCTTATTGTCAAATAGCTTTCACGGCATAAATCGCTCAGAGACTTGGGCCTTGATAACCTCTATCTCTGTTTTTGTTTGGTCTATCATAATGTCTTAAAGGTGGTTTTATTCCAGATTCCTTTGATTTCCGTTTAACCAAATCAATAACATAGTCTTTGGCTTCTGAAAATGATAATTTATTCCCCTCCATATCTTGAAAACGCAAAGAAATCAAATCAGCCACTGCATCATCAAAACCACCCTCATAACCTAATTCTTCCAAAACTTCTTGGTTAATTAAGCTGTCGTTGTAATAAGGAATCATCTCCTGAACTTCATCTTTCAACTCATTCAGTCGTATATCTTTTTCGGAAAGCATCGTATCTTTTTGTTCTAGTTGCCTATCCTTTTCAAAAATAACGGAATTTAGTCGTCTAATGTCATTCTTGAATTTAGCTACATACTTCTCGGTTAAGTCTTTAAATCTGTTGTAAGCTACAACAAAAGGTCTATCATTGATTAGTTTTTGAATCTTATCCCATTTCAACTTTGGAATAAAAGCATATTCTTGTTTGTCAAACAGGCTATGACGCCCAAATTTGATATGATTTTTGTCTAAATCAAAATCTCGAAACGTATACTCCAATCCCAAATCTAACAAAATATCGGTTTCTAATGCGTTCAAAACGTCTCTTGTCGTTTTTTTGACATTATTTTCAAGTAAATCGTTCTCTAAGGCCTTTTTTTGCCCCTCTAAGCTCTTAATATCCTCTTCTAGTGCTTTTACCCCTTTCGTTAATTTCTCGAGCTCCTGGCGCCTCTCAGCGACTTCTGAGACCATTTCTTTATACTCATGCATATCTTTAATGGCATTAGTACCAACTAACTTACGGTCTAAACCTAACTCATTGAGTTTTTTCTCTAACACAAGAAGTTCTTGTTTGCGAAAGTCTTGAAATTGAAATTTACTTTTACCACCTATTCCCTCTTGTGTCAATGCTTTCGAAAAACTAGGCTGTTTTTCTAGACCCTTTTTGTAACCTTTAGCCACAGGAATAATATTAAAATGAGCATGAGGTGCACCTTTCTCGTCTAAGTGAACAATAGCATTATAGACTTTCAATTGTGGGTGTCTAACCTCAAAATCTCGAATATACTCAGCCAATTTTTCGCCGGCTTCAATTTTATCTTGCCTTGACAATTTATCCCAGTCCTCTTTGGAACCGAAAGTAACAACAAACTCTCGCTGTCTATCTAATGTTTTGCTACGACCTACATGATGATAATAATTTTTGATTTGCCTATCAGAACGTTTTTGTTTGGCGTTATAGTTTTTTAAAGCCGAACCGAATTCCCGCTCATAAACATCATGAATATCCTCTTGCTTAATAACAATATTATCTTTTGAGAGTTCCCTATCAATATGCCTATGAGCTTCTTCTTTAAATTCCTCATTAGTCAAGTGACGATTATTATGAGCAATATTAGTCATCGATGTTTTTGTTCTAAACGAGATACTCATTTCCATACTAATGTCTCCTTAAGGGGTCAGTCGAATAGCGACTGACTGGCGAGCCGACAAGGTCTATTGCTCGCCTTGAAGTGATATAATTTTAGTCAAAATTATATCACTTTTTTGTTACTTTTTGTCAAAAAGTAACGTTTTTGTAGTTTTGACGTGCCATCAAAACACAAACGCTCTTCGAGGACTCTTGCAGAGAGCTTTCGTGCGAATCAGCGCACGAAAATAACATACCTTTTTGAAAAATGCTTAACTATTTTAGAACAAAAAAGTCGACCCATTAAGGTCGACTAAAACATCAAATTCAGTGTGAAAACGAAAGACTAATTAAGAATAAAATTACTGAGTAAACTAAAAACATACTATTCTTTTTAGTTATATAAAAAGAATAACATAGACTCCCCATTAAGAATAAAAAAGTCCCAATTAACGTAATTTTAAAGTTAAATAAATTTATTGATTGAGATAAATAACCTAAAAATAAATATAACAATAATGAACATAAAACATTTTTTAAATCAGTATTCTTCATAACTATTTTTTAAGGCAATCTCAAATTATAAGAAAGAGAAAATCCAGGAATATTTTTACCGACAGGGACAGCACGGACACCATTCTCAACAGCCCATTTTACTACAGCTCCTGTTGAAGCAGTTACCAAAGCAGCTACACCAGCTCCTACAGGACCAGCCGCCGCTAACTGTTTAGCATACCAACCAACATATCCACCAGCAAAAGCGGCAGCAGCCCAACCATTCATTTTTCTAACTTTAGGACCTAAAACAATATAAACTCCAACAAAACCTCTGGAACTATCTTTCCTTACTCCCGAATCAGAGATTTCCAACAAAGACATCGCTTGTTCTTCTGTAACACCCAACTCTTTTATCAAATCATCTTTTGTAGCATTAATAACAACTTCGCCATATTCATTATAGCCAAAAAATTGTTGTAACTTTAACGATGTTTGCACCAAAGATTCATCGTAAGAATATTGACCATTATTTGTAATAACATCCATATCTTTCTTAGAAAAATTCAAAGTATTTTCAGATATTTCCTGATTGGAAACTATACGACTTTGTTCGTTAGCTAATACAGTTAATGTAGGCATAACAGTTCCTAACATAGATAAAGAAACAGCGCTCAACACTCCATATTTGAAAAGTTTTTTATCCATAATAAACTCCTTAATCTTATAAAAAACTCAATTAAGCTTGCTCTACAACAACTTTTCCTCCTCTCTTATTTATTTTGAGGAATTTCATTTTCAATTCAAACATACTACTTTTTTTTAAAAAAACAAGTCTATATTTTTTAAAATATTTAGGGTATAATAAATGAGTTGAGGTAAAAATCCCTCAACTCATTTTATGAAATAATCTTGTTTAGTCGCATTCCATATCGCGACTATTTTTGTACCCTCTGATACGTCATTATTTTCTGTGGTATGAATTAAATCACCATTCTCGACATCATCTAATTGTAATTGCTTTTTGATTTCTTTAAAGATTCCGCCATAACCGAGCTGGCGTTTACGATAAAGACCGTTATACAAATCATCAATCACTTGCTTATTATCAATATCTAACTTAATAGGCTTGGTTGGATATTTGGCTGTCTCAAGAATAGCCCCTTTTAATCCTTTACCGCTTTCTTTAACCGAACGAATATCAACCATAGGCACATAATCTACTTTAAGGGATTGAGCCCACATATCCCCCCACTCTGCTTGTGATATGTAATTTTCTTTACCCTTGAAATACCCAGATTTTACCATCATCAAAATATGAATATGAGGGTGATAGGTATCTTGAACTTCATTATGGGTTACCTCTACCGAACGCAAATAACCAAGTAAATTTTTTTGAACTTTTTTATATTTAAACAATCGATTAAAAGCTTGTGTTAGTTGGCTAATAGTATCATTGAGTTTTTTTCCAGGTACATTTTTAATCGTCAAGGTCAAAAAGAGAAAACGTCCTTTAGGTTTCTGTTGAATGGCTTCATCGACAATTCGTGACGTTTGATACGAATACTTCATCGACCGGCGCCAATTACACATAGGGCATAATTTGTTTTTACAAAAATAAGCCTGATATAATTTTAAGCTACTATCTTCTTGACGCATAAATTGAAGTGTTTCACCACAAGAACTAATACGTTCCACTAGATTTTTTTGATAACCTAGTTCTTGAAAAATATCAGCTAACCGTAAACTCAAAATTTTACGACTGCGCCAATTTCTATCTTTTCCACTTTTTGTTTGGTCTAAAAGAACTTGCTCTTGATTTTGGTTTTCAGCCATGATATAATTTACCTGTTATAACAAAGAAATATATAAAAAGTCCTTGAGTATATCCTTTCATAATTTAAACTTCAACACTTAAATTATATCACGAAAGCTTTATACCGTAAAGAGACTTTTTTTTTGCCCCAAAAACGCTCAACCATGCAGGTTTGAGTGGTATCAAGAAGGTCTATTTTAAAATCTTGTTATTTCTATTAGTATCAAGATAAGAAGAAACTTGCTTCGCAAGTTTCAAAAGGGCTTACGCCCTTTATATGACTTCTCGGTAACACCGTAAAACTTTTTATGTTATAATAGATTTAACGACAAGTACAAGAAGTTCGTTGCATAAAGCAAAGCCCCAAAGGACTGGAACTCCTTTGGGGCTTTTTTTTCACTATCCACGACAAATAGCGTGCTTGAGAAATGACAACTATTTATCCTTTCCAAAATGTTTCTCAATCCATTTCATGCCATAGGCATGTAAAAGTGGTGCGACCACTTTTATGACTAGGATAAGTACAAGAAAATCTAACATAAAGCTACCTCCTTTCTTGGCAGATTAGAGGTTTAGTTGCCAGTCGTTAGTATATCATACCCGCTTGCTTTATTCCATGGTCTATTTGACAACAAGTAACCTAGGTCGTTAGCCTTTGGTTTGTCGCTCGGTCGAACTTCGTTCTGACCAACCGCCTTAACCAGTCTAACTTGACCTAGCTTATTGTCAAATAGCTTTCACGGCATAAATCGCTCAGAGACTTGGGCCTTGATAACCTCT
>JAKTNK010000004.1 GCA_029593465.1 Streptococcus suis | reverse complement strand
AGCAAACAGTCAGCTTCGAAAGCGAAGCTGACTGGAAATAATGCTAACAAATAGGGCTTACTTAACAACTACTTGTAGTTTTTAGAGGTACCCATAAAACTGTGCTTTGCTAATAATTTCGGAATACTTTTCAGTATTTCTTAAACATAGGTATAAAATCATACCAGATAGTCCTCTGCACCAAGAAAGTGTTAACTTAGAAGTTGTAGATTCACTGTCCGTTTGGATATTTTCAATGACTTCAATCAATAACTCATCAAAAATATCTAAAATCGATAGATAGCGAGTATCATTAAATATTTCTGAATATAACAAAATCATATAGGCTACTCCAGAGAACCCATGAGCAAAACCATAATCATCCTGTCTCAGAGATGTTGATGAAATATTAGTTACAAAAAAATCTACAATTTTTTCTACTTGTTTGCTGATGAAAGCACTTAGAGTAACATCTCCTGTGACACTGTAACACCTTATTAAAGCAAGTAGTATGCCTGTTTTTCCTAAACTAAAATCCCAAAGAGCCACTTTCATATAATTGGCTTGTAATTGACTACATAGCTCAAGAGCAAGATTTTTATAAAATTTAAAAGATGTTTTTTTATATAAATCAATTATTACCCATAAATATCCTGCCCTTCCAAATAATAACGAATCATCATTCATATAACTCTTGTGTATGAGAGAATTAACTTCCTTATTCCACTTCAAAACAATTTTATTATCAGAATTAGAATCATTTGTCATTACTTGTAAATAACCTGATAGACCATGCTGAAAAGACAACGGGCTAACAAACTCACCAAACTCACTTGTGGGTAATAACCGACTATTTACATTCAAATGTTGATTCAGTATATATTTTTTTATCTGATTAAACTCACTATCAAAATCAACACTATCTGATAAATCTCTATTATCATTTAGGTTTGAAACTTCTTGAAAATTATTTAGAGGAATAATCCTCTCAGTAAATTGGGATTCACTTTTATCTAGTAAATAAATTAACCAGTCAAATTGCTTTTGAGTTAGATTCCGTAATTCCCATTGTAAATAAAACATACTTTTAATTTTATCAATCACAGAAATTCCAATATTGTCATCACCTTTCTCAAATGACAAAACATTACCTGTAAATAATGCAAAACTAACCATACAAAGACTGAAGTAATCTTGTTGTATCATACTTATAGATAAATCACTATCCAGATTTACCATAAACGGTGTCTTTACCCTTCTTGCTTCCTCCTCAATTGGGACAATATTCTCTAAGTCAATCAACTTGACAATACCATCAGAGTACAAAAAGTTTGTCGGCGATAAATCAACGATTTTAAAACCTGATTGGTGTATATCATCGACGATATCGACCAACTGATTAACTACAGCTTCTCTGACGCTAATTGGGTATTTTTTTACAATTTCAAAAAAATTATCTCCTTCTATAAAAGATTGTACAGCGAAATAATCTTGTAATACATAGAATTCATCAATAAATTTTGCAGTGTATTCTTTTTTAGAAAATATCTTTAAAAGATTTACTTCATTTTTTATATCTTCAACAGAGCTCCTATTCCCAACTTTATCACTAAAAATAAATGGTCGAATCTGCTTAATAACCATCCTTTGTCCATCCGATTTTCTTATAGCCCGATAGACATTTCCCCTGTTACTCTTTTTTAAAATTGCTTCAATTTGATAGCTGTTTAGTTTACTATTACTGGGTAACTCATGGAAAGGTCTAAAGTACTTCTCTTTCTCTTCCTTTGAAAACAAATCTTTTATACCACTTGGTAATACCGGGAAGTTTGAACGTCTATCCTCTACCAAATTATTTTGAGGATCATGTATTAAATAAATTAGGCGATTTTCCTCAGAATTATATTGTTGCACTTTTCTAAAAGCACCATATCTATAATGAACAGGAGAAAAATCTCCACATTGAAAATCGGATAATATTCTTGGAGAATTAAAATCTTTCAACAAATATATCAGTTCAATCATTATTTTTTTAGACTCTATATCACTTTCAGGGTATATCGTAATAAATTTATTTGCCATCGAAGACTGTTCTCTTGGAGAATTAATCTTAGAAAGTTCATCTAAATTTTTAATTACCTTAAAGTTCAAATTATATTTTATCAATTTAGGCACTACTAGACCAAAAACTTTCATAGCATCACCAAGTTGAACGCTTATATGTACTTTCCATCCTTGACAAACACTTAAAGTTTTAAATTTAAAATAGGCAAAATAATCATTTTCTTCAAAATCGACATTCAAACTTCTAATAGCTTTCTCTAAATTATCCATACGACTTCCTCTATCTCGTTATACAAGAAAAGCGCTTAATAAGCGCTTAGTTTTTAAATAAATGAAAGAGCACTTATAAATTAACACAATCTTACACAACTACCAAGTTGTCCAAGAGCAAGTCCATTTACAGACACTTTCACCTGCTACAATAATTTCTTCTGATGGTAATAATTCCAATGACATCAATGCTTCCATTATTTTATCCTCTTTTTCTTTAGTATAATTTAACAATTCTATTAGAGTAATCAGGATCTATCCCTTGTTCGTTATATAGATGTAACGATTGACTAAAAAGGTTTAACCCTAATATAAAAACAAAAATTAAGCCAAACTTTTTAAATAAATACTTCATAACCAGTGCCCCTCCTTTTATTTATAGAAATTTTACTACTTTCAATTTGTCTTAACAATACCTTTTATGCTTTTTTTTAAAAAAACACTATCTGCATATTTTGAGATAAAAAACTATAATACAAAATATCATTTAGATGGGGCACCCAACCACATCTTACAAACGCTCACAAAAATCCCTATCATACTAATCTGATTACTCACTTCTCTCAAGTTTGGAGTCTGGTGCTTCACATAATAATTTTTGAATATACTCATTAAGTTTATCAGCCATATTAATATTTTCTTCAAATCGATAAAAGAAATAGGAATTTTTATAATAGGGTACGGCTGAACTACCTCCTGCTAAATCTTCGGTAACATTTCCTAACAAACAGTATAAATGTCCAAGATGAAAAAAGATACTATTGTCTTGACAAATCTTAATAGCACTTTTAACTTCACTTTCTGCTTGTTTAATATTTCCTTCTAGCCATAAATATCGTGATATATTGTACTTCACTTTTACAAATTGTTTCAACTCTTCCAATGTTCTAAAGGTAAAGCTCTGTATTTGTTGTTGAATTACCTTGTAAATGTCTTCGAAAAAACGATTATCTCCTATCTCATGATAAAAGTTTGATAACGTATTGATAATACGTATAAAATTAATGTCTGAGTTTGTTAGTATTATCATCATGTCTTTTAACAGAGTGATAGCTTCTTTTTTTTCGTCTAAACAATAAAATTTTACCAGTGCCCTAACCCAATCCATATAAATCTTATCTTCAAGTGTTAGATTATTTGGCTTACTTTTTTCAAGATTGTAAAGGTAGTGAATTGAATTGTAATCCCTCTTTTCTAAAAAACTCTCTACAATTCTTTTAAACTGGGAAAAATCATTATGGCTTATATTCATACTGTTATCAAAAAAGTATTCCATTGGAACTGACATACGTTTAGATAATAAATACAATAATTCTGCACCAGGAGTGTAATTCCCCTGTTCAATGCGACTAATTTGACTTTGTTCACAAATTCCTTTTGCTAATTCTTTTTGCGATAGCTTCAATTCTTTACGTCGACCTTTAAAACGCGACGCTAGTACAATACTCATTTTAGTACCTCCTCTATTTCCTCACTACAAATCTTGGGTATGTCCAGTTTAGTGTAACTGATTCACAGATATCAAATTAGCTCTAAAAGGTACAGTGTTAAGTCCTTATCACAGACGCATTCAATCCATCTAATAATGCTCTCAAAAAATAACTCGTATACACCTGAGATGATTACTATTGAACAAGTACAGTGTTGTATTCACAAGATAGGATTTAAAAAATAAAGCTTTTAAAACTCTTGAAAACGTCATTAATAAACTACAAGAATTGATCCATAACTTGCATTAGTCTGATTTGAAACCAACTGTTCATAGAGCATGCAGACATTTCAGATTTTGATTTCCCTTAAGTATTAATGAACTCAGAAAAAGGATTTTCCAAAGAAAATCCTTAAACGTTAACTATTTTAAAATTACTCTTTCTCTGCTCACGATAAGATATCGTTCCGCAAATTTTAATAATTAAGCTTTGTTCGCTGATCCAAATACGTCAATACGTTCTTCAACAGCACCTTGAACAGCCTTAATACCATCTGCCAAGAATTTACGTGGGTCGAAGAGTTTTTTAGCATCGTAAGTTGCTTCATCTGCATCGTAGGCACGAGCAAAGGCACGTGTTGCGTTAGAGAAGGCGATTTGGCTCTCAGTATTAACGTTAACTTTAGCAACACCAAGTTTAATCGCTTCTTGAATTTGCTCATCAGGGATACCTGAACCACCATGAAGAACGATTGGGAAACCTGGTACAGCATCTGTCAATTTCTTCAAATGATCAAGGTCAAGTCCTGCCCAGTTTTCTGGGTAAGGTCCGTGGATGTTACCGATACCAGCTGCCAAGAAGTCGATACCAGTTTCAACCATCGCTTTGGCATCTTCAACTGGAGCAAGCTCACCGCTACCGATGATTCCATCTTCTTCACCACCGATAGTACCAACTTCTGCTTCAACTGAAACACCTTTAGCATGTGCTAATTCAACAACTTCTTTCGCTTTTGCAAGGTTTTCTTCGATTGGAAGGTGTGAACCATCAAACATGATTGATGTGTAACCCACTTCGATACATTCAAGTGCATCTTCGTAGTGACCGTGGTCAAGGTGGATAGCAACTGGTACAGTAATACCCATTGACTCTACAAGGTTAGCAATAAGTGATTGACACACTTTGTAACCACCCATGTATTTAGCAGCACCCATTGATGTTTGGATAAGAACTGGAGCTTGTTTGCTTTCCGCTGCACGTAAGATAGCTTGTGTCCACTCAAGGTTGTTTGTGTTAAATCCACCTACAGCATAGCCGTTGTCACGAGCTGCTTGGACGAATTTTTCTGCTGAAACGATTGCCATTATAAAGGCCTCCTCTATATTTTTGGGGTCAAGCCCCTTTACCTTCTATATTCTAGCACAATTAAGGGTAAAAAACCAGTTTTCTTATAAATTAAGCGTTTTCTAAATCCTAAAATTGAGAAAAATATCACGTACTCAGTCACTGAGCTCACTGCCGAACAGTACTAGTTGATTCATCAAAAACAAAACCCAAGTCCTAGGACTTGGGTTTACGATGCGGAAAGGGGGACTTGAACCCCCACGACCTAAAGCGGTCACAGGATCCTTAGTCCTGCGCGTCTGCCAATTCCGCCATTTCCGCTGTTCTTAACAACAAAAAATATTATAACAGTTGTTAAGATAGGTGTCAATACTATTTTTGATATTTTTTCAAAAAAGATGCAATTTTCTCTTGGTAAACAACAGGATTTTGCTCAAAAGACTTAGCGTGTTTAGCGCCTTTGACAAGATAAAGTTCCTTTGGTCCCTGGCTAGCAGCATAATTGGCGTAGACCATTTTGGTGGGCACAAAGGTATCCGCATCGCCATGGATAAAGAGCGTCGGCAGATGATTTTTAGCCAATTGTTTCACTGAGCTAGCTTCCGCATATGTAAAGCCGGCAGCAACTTTTGATAAGCCTGATACACCATATAGGATTGGAAATGCGGGAAGACCGTACATTTCCTTGGCCTGGTGAGCTAATTCCTCCCAGACGGATGAGTAGCCACAATCTTCGATAATCGCTGTGACTTGTTTAGGAAGTTTCTCACCGCTCGCCATCATCACTGTCGCTCCTCCCATGGAAACACCAAAAAGAGTGATGGTTTGTTTGGGATTATCATTAAGAAGAGCCTTGCTCCATTGGATAATATTGTCTTTATCCTTCCACCCGTATCCAATCACCTTCCCTTGACTGTCACCATGTGCGATGTTGTCAGGGATAAGGACATTATAGCCTAACTCATGAAAGAGGTCTGCATAGGGTTTCATATTGGCTTTGCTATTGGCAAAACCATGAACAGCAATAACTGTTTTGGAGGAGGCTTTCGCTGCTGGAACATACCAGGCAACTTGTTTCAAACCCTGATGAGTCAGGTATCGTTTTTCTTTGGGGAGTTTTTCGAACTGCTTTTCACGGTGATAAAGAGCGTTATCCGGCGTTCTTGGCTTGTGATTGATAAAGGCTTTTTCAGACCTTATTTGAGCAACATAGAAAAAGTAGCTACTAGCTGCTGCAAAAACAAGAAGTAGGAAGGTCAATAAAGTTAGTAAAACCATTCTTTTTTTCATGTCTCTATTGTACTGATATTTGTCAAAAAAGAAAAGAGCTTCTCACTCTTTCACTTTTTTGACAATATTCAGCTGACAAAGATTGATAGTATTCTTCCAGCTTTCTAGTCAAGCAAAATCTCCACTTGCAAGCTACTCAATTGTTTGTCCTTTCAGATGTCAGCTTTAACGTGAAGACTTTTCGATTAGTGGAGATAAGTTCCTGTAGACGATTAAGCAATCTAAAAACCCAGGTAAAAGCTAATAAAAAGGCAATAATTTCAAAAGAGGTAAGCGATAGGTAACCGATTCCTTGATAGGCGATTTCCACCAGTATCAGAACTAAGCCTACGGCATAGGAAGACAAGGCAAAGTCCTTATCCGCTTTTGGCAAGAGCCAAGGCACGCTGATAATTAAGGCAATAATCAAGTAAACAAGATAGCCTGCAAAACGCGTGTGAATGACATGTGATGAGGCATTATTAGGGAAATAGCCCACCAAGCCCAAATCAACAGCTAAGAGGGATAAGAGTACCCTCAGGATAAGCAAGCGCTTGGAGTTTGGAAAGCGCTGCTTGAGGGCCACAAAAAGATAATCCACAAAAGCGAAAAAGATAAAGGCAGACAAAATCAGCGTTAGGTTAAATCCCCATGCATCATTGGCATTCTCAGTTCCTAAAAAACTTAAATTAACTTGCCACCACTTCTTGTTACTATTGGTAGCCATAGCCAGTAAAACACCGCTGATAATCACCACCGTGAAAAGCTGGCCTAGCCAACTAGCCTTGATTTCTTTAGATAGTTGGAGGAGCAGGTTATTAAGGGCAAATGACAAGGTTAAAAAAATCATACTAGCCGTCAAATGATCAAAGGAGGCGCCAAGAAACACTTGATGAAGCAACCAAGCCACTCCCAACAACAGTAACCCAACAATCAGAGTCAAAGCAACTGTCAAAACAGGTAAAATCCTCAAAAAACCCCTTTGGTTAGATTATCACTAAAATAGTCTCGATTGCGAATGAGTCCTATGACAAAAATAAGCATCCCTACAGGAAAACCTATCATAACAAGATAACTCATGATACTGATTTTACCAACTAAGTTCACCTGAGCGCCACTTTGAACAAAACTAAGCCCATAAACTAGTAGTGTTAACAGTAGCGAGCAAGCCAATAGACCCCAATTAGACAGACGAGAGTGCGTTATTGGCGAGCCACTTTTAAACAGTAGTCCTTGATGATCAAGCACGACCTCTACCTCTTCTTTCCCCTCCAAATGGAGTGCGTTGACCACTTCTGGTGGCAGCTCTAAATAGTTTAACGACATTGATTTATTCTCCTTATTTAACTGTGCTAATTTCTAAAAGGTGATTCAAAAAACGTTACAGAGAGAGAAAAGCTGAGCAGTTCAAGCTCAGCTTTCTTAACTAATGATTAGCGATGATTTTCGACCGCTGCTGTGATAAAGGCGGTGTAGAGTTCTTCTGCATGGTTTGGACGCGATTGTAATTCAGGGTGATATTGAGCCGCGACAAAGAATTTATGATCTGGAAGTTCAACAATCTCCATCAAGCGATTATCTGGTGACACACCTGAGAAGACAAAACCTGCTTTTTCAAAATCCTCACGGAATGTCGTGTTAAATTCATAACGGTGTCGATGACGGCGTTGCACCACCTCTTGATTGTCATAAGCTGCTGCAGCTCTAGAGCCAGGTTTTAACTTACATGGATAGAGCCCTAGACGCAGCGTACCCCCCATGTCCTCAATATCAATTTGATCGCGCATGATGTCGATGATTGGATACGGAGTCTCTGGGTCAAGTTCTGTGGAGTTAGCTCCTTCCATATTTAAGACATGGCGGGCAAACTCGACACAGGTGAGTTGCATTCCCAAGCAAATACCAAGCATTGGCACGTCATTTTCACGCGCATAACGAATGGACTGAATTTTTCCTTCTGTACCACGATGACCAAAACCACCTGGAACAATAATACCATCGGCATCACCTAAAAGTTCAGCCACATTATCCGCTGTGACATCATTGGCATTAACCCAGTTAATATCGATAGCAGAGTCATTGACATAACCAGAATGTTTGAGGGCTTCAACAACCGACAAGTAGGCATCAGGTAGCTCAACGTATTTACCAACCAAGGCAATTTTAGTGGTTTTCTTGAGGTTCAAGACTTTGTCCACCATGGCTGACCATTCTGACATATCGGCTTGAGGAGCATCGATTTTGAGATGATCACAGACAATCTGATCCATTCCTTGCGCCTGCATATTGAGAGGCACTTGATAAATATGCTCGACATCCATGGACTCAATGACTGCTTCTGGGTTGACATCACAGAATTGTGCCAATTTATTCTTCACCCCTTGATCAACAGGATGCTCCGTCCGAATGACCAACATATTCGGCTGAATACCGAGACCACGTAACTCTTTAACCGAATGCTGCGTTGGTTTTGTCTTCATCTCACCAGCTGCCTTGAGGTAAGGTAGGAGAGTTGTGTGGATATACATCACATTGTCAGAACCGACATCAGCTTTCATCTGCCGCAAGGCTTCTAGAAACGGTAAGCTTTCAATGTCTCCAACCGTTCCACCAACCTCTGTAATGATAACATCAGAATCCGTCGTTGTTGCAGCACGCTTGATTTTTTCTTTCAAAGCATCGGTAATATGCGGAATCACCTGAACTGTCGCGCCTAGGTATTCCCCTTTACGTTCTTTTCGAAGGACTTCGCTATAAATTTTACCTGTGGTAACATTAGAATACTTGTTCAGATTGATGTCGATAAAACGCTCATAATGACCCAAATCAAGATCTGTCTCAGCACCATCATCGGTCACATAGACTTCACCGTGCTGATAAGGGCTCATCGTTCCTGGGTCAATATTGATATAAGGATCAAACTTTTGAATGGTCACTTTAAGACCACGATTTTTCAACAGTCTCCCCAGACTTGCTGCTACAATACCTTTCCCAATGGAAGAAACCACACCACCAGTTACAAAAATGTATTTTGTCATTTACCTAAAAACTCCTTCGTTTTTTCCAAAAAATAAGAACGAGGTCAATCTCGTTGCCAACATTAACGTCGTCAGATAAACCATTTCCTCGACTAGGGGAACCTCAAAAACACGTTTGAGTGACTAGAGACTGACATAAATGCCCAGCTCTAATCCTAAAAATAAAAATGCCCCCTAGTAAACGGACTAGGGAGCTTCTTACAACCTCTAAAGAGGTGCCCATAAACTAATATAAATAAAATCCATTCATTTGTCAACCATTAGACAGGCTTAATCGTCAATATCCTCATCGTCTGAAAAATCATCATCGTCTTCATTTAAGTCAACGTCTTCTTCAACGACATCGTCGTCAGTGATGATTTCATTTAACTCTGAATCATAAGACTCAACCTCTGATTGTTCATCATCTGGATTGTCTTCATCGTACTCAATGACTTCTGTTTCCGTTGCGTAATCGTCATCTTCAGGATCATCATCATTGTAGTCGATGGCATCTTCATCACCGTCCATGAAGGCATTAACTCGTTTTTTCTTCCGTTTAAGAGCATCTTCGCCTTCTTCTTCAAACGTTAAGATTTCTTCATCAATTTCATCAATAGCATACCATGAACGAAGCCCCCAGCGGTTATCTCCAAGCGGGATAAAACTTCCATCGCTATTTAAATCGGAATAAAAGAAAGGAAGGGACTCGCGAATCTCAGCATCCGTTTTTCCAAGATAGACTTGGATTTCGTTCACCATGTCGCTGAAATACATCTCCTTGTCACGACCGCGTTCTTCTAAAATAGCACGAGCAACTTCAATCATTGAAAGTTCACTCTTTTCTTGACCAGCAAATACTTCTAATTCCAAGGCCTACTCTCCTTATGTTATCATTCCTTACCATTTTACGCTAAAATTGGTCTTTCGTCAAAACATTTTGTTACAGAATTCTAAAACCGTCACTCAAGATAATGATGCAACAAAGAAATCCTTAAGGTGCTCGTCCTCACACTTAGCTCCCTTAAGTCTAAGTTGGAAGATTTCTGGGCATTCTCCGTGGCATTTGGCTCTTTTGCAATCCAGTATTGTCAAAAACGCTTTCTCCTTTTATAATAGTAGCTAAACCTTACCACTGCAAAAGACTTACCGTTAGAGGAGAAAATCATATGAAACATCGTCCAGTTGCCAACCTAAAAAATGAAATCGATGCTGTACTCCTAGCTGGACGCATTCTTATGGAATCAGGCGCTGAAGTGTCTCGGATTGAAACAACCATGCACCATATCGCCGAGGCACTCGCTATTGAGCAATTTGAAGTCTATGTGGTTAATCAAGGGATTATCGCTTCTGGCACCAATCAGCTGGGCTACCAAGAATCTAAAGTCGTGAACGTCAATGAAACCGTCATCAATTTAGGAAAGCTTGAGGCCGTCAATGCCCTCTCTCGGAGCCTTTCTAAGAAAAGCAAGGTCACAGCTGCCTATATTTTTCATAAACTGAAAGACATTAATACTAGCCAGCTCTATCCTTTACCTTCTATCTTAGCTGCTTATTTCTTTGGAGCAGGAGGGTTTTCTCTAGCCCTTGGTAGCTCCCCTATCGACTCCTTTACAGCTGCTGTCGCTGGTCTTTTGGCCGGTTATTTTATCCAAGTGGCTTCATCACGTATTCACACCCCTTTTTTGACAACTATCTTGGCCAGCTCTATCGTCAGTTTAACCGTTAATCTCTTTTATTTCCTAGGTCTGGGGGAAACGCGCAGCATCATTATTCTCGGTGCTTTGATGATTATGATTCCTGGAGGATTTTTTGTGAATGCCATCCGAGAAATCTCCCACAATAACTTTACCACTGGTTTTACGCTGTTGATGTCAGCCTTGATGACTTGTATTTCCATTTCAGTTGGGGTTGCCAGCATGACCGAGCTCCTTCCTTTCGCTGACCAGATGACAGGAACCTTCTCTACCGAACGTGTCTCCTCGTTAAGCATTCTAGCTCAAACACTGGCTGCTGGTCTTGGTACCATCGCCTTTTCCATCACTTACAATGTTCCCAAACGTTATTTAGTGGATATCGGTGTGATTGGAGCTCTTTCTTGGCTCCTCTACTTAATCTTGGAAGACACTTTTAGCATGAACATCGTCGCTATTTTCATCCCTAGTCTCTTTGCGGCTCTGACTTCTAAGGTACTAGCTGCTAGACGAAAGGCACCTATGACGATTTTTCTCTCCACCAGTATCTTTCCTCTCATTCCTGGTTTGAGTTTTTATCGAGGGATTTACTTCATGCTCACAGGCTCACAGGAACTAGCCCTGACCCATATGCGGACGTCATTTATTACCGCTTTTGCCATCACCGTTGCCATTAGTCTCATCCAGCAATTTCCCCTGACCTTATTCAGCAAACAGAAAAACTTGGCCCCTCCTAGGTAGGCATTTGAGCAAAAAGGATGCTGATTTGTATTGGGGACTTATATAGCTGGTATTAAACGAGTAAAAAAATAATACCCAAGATAGAACTTGGGTATTATGGCATTATTTAGCTTCAATTAGACCGTATTCGCCATCCTCGCGTTTGTACAGTACATTGGTTTGACCATCTTCTGAATCTGTAAAGATAAAGAAATCGTGTCCTAAAAGATCCATTTGTAAGATAGCTTCTTCAATGTCCATCGGTTTTAGGCTGACATTTTTAGTGCGTACAATACGTGTCGCTTGTGCTTCTTCAATTAATTCTTTTTCAAACTCTGGCGTGAAAACTTGTGCAGTTGGTACTTTTTCACGATGTTTTTTTGCAATCTTTGTTTTGTTTTTACGAATTTGACGCTCAATCTTATCAACAACCAAATCAATAGAACCGTACATATCTTGTGAAACGTCTTCTGCGCGAAGGGTCACCGAACCAAGAGGAATAGTTACTTCAACTTTAGCAGTTTTTTCACGGTAAACTTTCAAATTTACGCGTGCATCTAATTCTTGATCTGCATTGAAATATTTTTCAATTTTTGAAACCTTTGATTCAACATAATTGCGGATTGCATCTGTTACTTCAATGTTTTCACCACGGATACTATATTTAATCATAAGATACCTTCTTTCTTGCGCCTAAAACGCTTTCTATACTTATATTATATCGCTTTCATGAAAATTTGCAAGTTTAAAAATCATCTATCTGGCCAAACTAAAACTTTTGACATCTCTGACACCATGTTGCTGGAATAATAACGTAGCAAGATAGAGCGTCTGTCCAGTTGTGTAGATATCATCAACAATCAGAATTTTTTGCGGTAGTGAAACATCTTTTTTGAGTCGAAATGCCTGTTTTGTCTGTAGGCGCTCTTTTTTACTTTTAGACGATTGTGCCAAAGTATCGTCTTTTTCAAGTAGAGATTGATAAGGCACTTGAGCAGCATCTAACAAAGCCTCTACTTGGTTAAACCGTCTGAGCTCTTTCCGCGCGTCACTAATGGGAATTGGAACAATTGTATATTCCTTGTAGTTCCCTAGTGCCTCTTTTAATTCTTTTTTAAACTGTTGCCCTAAAAGATAATCCCCTTGAAATTTAAAGCGGGAAAAATAATCTTTCATAGCTTGATTATAAGCATAAAGGCTCTGATGCCTCACGTGATGCCCTTTTTTATCCCATGCAATACAGTCTAAACACTGCTCACGTTCCTGAGGTTTATAGCAATTAGGGCAATGTTCCAAGTCAATGCGCTCAAAGCTTTCAAAGCACGATGGACAGAGGGTTGTATCATCTTTTTTCAACACTAAGATATCCGTAAAACGTAATTTAGGCCGTACAAATGTTTGACAGTTTGGGCACTGCATTAAAAACCTCCTTTTTGATTCATGGTTTGAATATCTCGTTTCGCTTTTATCATGGACTTCGTCAAACCTTCATGAAAAAAGAACAAATCTCCCGTCGGCCTCTCTAAAGACCTTCCGACTCGTCCACCAATTTGAATCAGACTGGAACTATTGAACAAGCGGTGATGGGCTAAGAGTACAAAAACATCAACTTTAGGAAAGGTAACCCCTCTTTCCAAAATAGTAGTGGTAACTAATATCCGCAGTTTCCCTTGTCTAAACTGTTCAACCAAATCCAAACGATTTTCGCTCGTGCTGGCTACAAAACCTATCCGAAGCTGAGGAAAACATTTTTGCAGTACATCTCGTAATCGTATTCCAAAAGCAATGTCTGGCACAAACAGTAACAAAGGAAAGTCTGTCTGCAACTGTTTTTTGAGATAGTATTTTAAGGTAAGTGGTATTTTCCCTTTCGCTACCTTTCTCTCTAGACCCGATAACCATATCATTCTAGGAACAATTAAAGGATTGCCATGAAAACGCCTTGATAGGGTCAGGCGTTGTAACTCTCCCTTCATGACCTGACGGTCCAACGCCTCAGTTGACGTTGCGGTCATAAAGATGGTTACTCCAGACTCTTTTTTAGCCGTTTTAACCGCATAGTAGAGCGTTTCGTTATCTAGATAAGGAAAAGCATCCACTTCGTCCACCAGAATCAGATCAAAGCAATGATAGAACTTTAATAGTTGATGAGTCGTCGCAATGACAAGAGGTGCGCCACGGTAAGGTTCTGACTCGCCATGTAACAAATCTATTGAACAAGCGAAATCAGTTGATAAGCGCTGATAGAGTTCTAAGCAAACATCAATGCGTGGACTCGCTAGACAAACCTGTCCTCCTTGGTCGAGGACTTTGGCAACAACCTGGTAAATCATCTCCGTCTTTCCCGCTCCTGTTACAGCATGAACAAGACTATCTTTCTTTTGATCAAAGGCTAGCACCAGACCATTTGAAACCTCTGCTTGGTACTTGGTTAATGTCCCTTGCCACCGTAAGCTTTGACCTTTTGGAAACACTTGTGGGGGAAAATAGTACAAGTAATCATCTTCTGTCAAACGCCCTAGCAATAGGCAGTTTCGACAATAAGAGGTACCATCAGGTAATCGCCAAGTCGTGTGTATCTTACTAGCGCACCGAAAACATTTCTTTTGATTATTTTCTATTAGCATCGTTGGTAGCTTAATCGCTTCTTCTTTTTCAACTTCAGTTAAGTCTGAACCAGCGAACCAACAGCCATTCTTATGTTTAATGATTGTCATCACTTATCTATTCGTAGATTTCGTTGAAATGTGGTACAATTTTATTATGAATTATAAAACGATTAAACGTGATAACATAACCGAAGAAGATATCAAAAAATCACGCTTTATTTGTCATTTGAAGCGAGTCACAACCGAGGATGATGCTCGGCAATTTATCAACAGCATCAAAAAAGAGCATTATAAAGCAAACCATTCTTGCAGTGCAATGATTATTGGTGATAATAGCGAAATCAAACGTTCAAGCGATGACGGTGAGCCTAGCGGTACAGCTGGTGTTCCTATGCTTACTGTGCTTGAAAAACAGGAACTGACCAATGTTGTCACTGTTGTGACACGCTATTTCGGTGGCATCAAGCTAGGGGCTGGCGGGCTTATCCGCGCTTATGCTGGCAGTGTCGCTAATGCTTTAAGCCAGACTGGGATAGTTAGCGTCAAAGAACAAGCTGGACTCCGCCTGACCTTAACTTATCCACAATACCAAATCTATGCAAACTTTTTAGCACAAGAGAAACTAGTCGAATGCAATACGCAGTTTTTAGATAACATCACGACCGATATCTATACTGACCCTGATGCCGTTAAAAGCGTCGAAGAAGCCTTGATTGATTTTTACCAAGGTAAGGTGACCTATCACGCTATTGATTCTACAATCATCGAAGTACCTGTATAACATTGATAACAATTCCTTATCGCTTGATAAGGAATTGTTATTTTACAAGTTTGGTGAGACATTTTATACTAATAACTAAGCACTTCAATAGGAGAAATAGGATGGCAAATATTTATCAAGATATCACTGAACTCGTTGGACAGACACCTATCGTCAAGTTAAACCGTATTGTTCCTCAGGACGCTGCTGACGTTTACGTCAAACTTGAATCTTTTAATCCAGGGTCTTCTGTCAAAGACCGCATCGCTTTACAAATGATTAACGACGCCGAAACAGCTGGCATCATCAAACCAGGTGACACCATTGTCGAACCCACTTCTGGGAATACTGGTATCGGCTTATCATGGGTTGGAGCTGCCAAAGGCTATCATGTGGTTATCGTGATGCCAGATAGCATGAGTATTGAACGGCAAAAATTGATTCGAGCCTATGGGGCTGAGTTAGTTTTGACTCCTGGCAATGAAGGAATGGCAGGAGCCATCGCTAAGGCTAAGACCATCGCCAAAGAACGGCAAGCCTTTATGCCCATGCAATTTACCAATCCTTCCAACCCTAAAGTTCACGAAGAAACAACTAGTCAAGAAATTCTAGCCGCTTTCGGCGAAACAGGACTTGATGCTTTTGTATCAGGTGTCGGTACAGGTGGCACTATCACCGGTGTTTCCTCTGTCTTAAGACAAGCAAACCCTGAGATTGAAATCATTGCTGTAGAAGCTGACGAATCCGCCGTTTTATCTGGTGAGTCGCCTGCCCCACATAAAATCCAAGGTATCTCTGCAGGATTCATTCCTGAGGTTTTAGATACCAGTGCTTACCAGCAAATCATCCGGGTCACATCAAGTGATGCCCTTAAAACCAGTCGACAAATCGGTGGGCAAGAAGGGTTCTTGATGGGCATCTCTTCTGGGGCAGCAGTATTTGCTGCTATTGAAAAAGCTAAAGAACTAGGCAAGGGCAAGACAGTACTAGCCCTCCTACCGGATAATGGTGAACGTTACCTATCGACACCACTTTATGAGTTTGATTAATCACAATATTCTGTCGTTTGGCAAAGGTAAGACTTTCTATCATCAATAACGATTTTCTACCCTATTAGCCCCTTGGTCTGATGGGGTTTTTAGTTATAATGATCGTATTAATCATAGCAAAAAAGGGACTTGGCTCTGTTTGACACAGACCCAAGCCCCCTAAAGTATGTCTTATTAAGATTTGGAAAGAGCTAGAGATAACTCAGAGACATCTTAATCATTACGCCCAAAAAGACGAAGTAAGCTCAAGAATAAGTTAATAAAGTCTAAATAAAGACTAAGAGCCATGGAGATTGCCCAACCGTTTTGAACATTACCACCTGTTTGTTGGTAAACACGTTTAATCAGTTGGTTATCATAGGCAATCAAGCCTGAAAAAATAAAGACCGATACAAGGCTAATCACAAAACTCATCGTCCCACTTCCAATAAACATATTGATGAGGCTAGCCACAATAATGCCTATTAAAGCCGCCATAAGCGCTTTAGCCATTCCTGATAAATCTTTTTTGATGGTTGCTCCAACAGCTGCCATAACAAAGAAAACAAGAGCTGAACTCACAAAGGCTTGAAGCACTCGTGCTTGGGCATATTGCGCAACAATAAAGCTTAACGTAAAGCCATTCAAGGCTGAATAGGTTAAAAAGAGCGGTAAAGCAGCAGGGGTATTTTTACGAGCAGCATTAGAGGCTAAAAAGACCAAGACGAGCTCTACTAGAAAGGCTCCCATGTAAACAAAAGAATACTCGGTCATAATAGTGACGAGATTTTGCTGGAAAGGATAGAGCATCAGCCAAGATGCAAATGCTGATAATCCAATACCAACACCAACTAAACTGTAAATTTTGGTAAAGAAGGCTGATAAGCCATCTTGTGATTCCGTATAAATAAGATTGTCGTTCATAATATTATCATCCTTTTCTAAATTAATGATTATGGCTTCCTAAAAATTTGCGACTAAAGCGAATGGGCTTTCGTAAGGCACGACGCATCGGAATAGTCGCTTCCTTAACCGCCCAATACTTATCAACCATGGTCACAATATAGGACTCTTTGTAGCGTGGAAAAGCTAACGTAGCTCCCCACATGTGTTTGAGGATAATATCCTCTTCTTTTTTAGTCAAAGCTGTTAACTTCTTAGCATTGCGAACAGCAATTCTAGGGTGTACCCAAACATGACTTTTATTGAACTTAGTTACCCGCCAGTCGTAGTAAAAAAAGTCATGAAGAAGACCCCCTCGTGCGGTACTCTTTTTATCCCAGCCGAGCTTACGAGCAATCTTATAGCTGGTATAAGCCACATTAATAGAATGTTCCATACGAGTCGAATGCTTATGCTGAACAATGCCATCTAGTTTTTGGAAGCGTGGGTGCTCAATGAGATGCCCAACTAGCTTCATAAACTCAGCATCTTTTTGGTAGTCTTTCATAGTATTCACCTCTTCCAGACTAACATTATACCATATTAACTTAAAGTAAGCTAAAAAGCACTATACCTGCTGCAACAGCTACGTTCAAACTTTCTGCTTGCCCTGGCATGGTGATGTGAATCAATTGGTCAGCTACATGGGCTGTGTGCCGACTAATCCCTTGACCTTCGTTACCCATGACTAGGGCAAATTTCTCGAAGTCACCAAGCGATTTGTAATCTAGAGAATGTTCTGCCAAGGTAGTCGCTAAGATGGGTAAATTAACCGCCTTCATCTCCGCAAAAATTTCTGCTAGAGGCGAACGGTAAATAGGCAAATGAAAATGACTGCCCTGCATGGAACGTAGAGTCTTCGGATTATATAAATCAGCTGACTTATCCGATAAAATGACACCATCAAGACCGGCGGCGTCAGCCGTTCGAATCATGGTTCCTAGATTGCCAGGGTCTTGAATATCTTCTAAAACCAAGTAACGCCCTTGGGAAAAATTCGGCAATGGCACTGGCTCTAACACCACCTCTGCCACAATCCCTTGAGGGGTTGGTGTGTCCGAAATCTCCTTCAAGACATCAAGCGAGACAAGGACAAGGCCGCCTTTCTCTTGTACTCTCTCAACCATATCAGGCAAAACAAAAATATGCCGAAAATGAGCACCTGATTTTCTAGCCTCTTCAAAAAGATGCCAACCTTCAATGAGGTAGGAATCCTGTCGGTATTTTTTTTGCCGTAATTTCTTCGTTTTTTTAATGAGATTATTGGATTTTGAGGTTATAATAGTCATGCAAAGTTCCTTATTCAAATGCGTTCATAGAGCCTTTTCTCGAAGGCAATTATACAAAATTAGTCAATTTACCAAGTCATAAAAACCCACAAAACTTGGTAAAAACTTGGTAATTTTTTGGTAAAAAATAATGAGTTCAGCAGGCAAGAAACTAGCGTAGCACCATCTACGCTTTTTTTATTATACCATGTTCCCGCCCTACGGGTGCGTAAGAAAAAGCACCGAGGAGGTGCTAGTAAATAATATCCATTGGATCCTCTTCAAGTGGAATACCCGTTTGTACTGCAACTTTTAATTCATCTGTTGCTCTTGGAAGAATGTCTTTCCAGTCATCAGGATAGCTTTGCGGCTCCCAAACAGAAACATTATCCAATGAATGTTCACCGAATTTCTCAAGATATTTCTTTTCTTGAGACTCATACTCTTTCCTTAAAGTTTGATGTAATTTATCCATAGCAATCACACTTTCACAAATAATCCCATAATAAAATTTAAAAATTCAGGGTCATCATCAGCCAAAGATAAATCGTTCCTGTATCGTCATAATAAAATAAAGCTGGATAAGTGACAAACATGTTTGACTTCTCAAATAGATTCCCTTTTATAGGCATCTTATTTTTTCTTAAATAGTCTTATGTAGTCCTGCTTGCTATGGATAATGTCCGATATAAAAACGGCTTTCTTGTCTTCTAAAACGTGATAGAAAGCTAAATAATCGCCTAAAACAATGCAACGGGTAACGTAAGGCGGGTAAATGGTTTCCCCCACACGTTCATCAGCATTAAAGCCCGCTTCTGGGAAAACTTCAAGGCGTTCCAACCCGTAAAGGATATTATTAACCGTGTTAGCCCCTGCCTGCTCTGAAAAATAGCTATCAGTAATAAAATCTTTGATATTTCTTAACTGTTCTTGTACCGTTTCGGAGATAATAAGCCTATAGGTATTGTTATCAGATACCAAGGTTAGACCTCACTTCATTAACGTTATATGTTCTACCTTGTTCTAAGTCTTCAAAACTTCGGGATATTTCAGAACGTAGCCCCGCTAAAAGTTCTTCGCGTTCTTTGTCAGCGCTTGTTTCAAACGGTAGGGCTTTATTTTTTACAATATTTTCCAAAAACAAGTTAAAGCTAGCTGTCATATCAAGGTTTTGCGCTGCGATAACAGCCTTGGCTTTTTCTAGTAATTCGCTATTAGTCTTAAAATTTACCTGTGTATTTTTTTCTAAAACGGGCATAGTAGCACCCCCTTCACAATCATTATAGCAGATTAAACTATACACATCTAGTTTTGTATATACGCATGTTCCTTATCACCGTCAAACATTTCCAAAAGCTAGCTGTGGCTTACCAACTCCAAATATTTCAGCAAATTCTTGCCATTGTTATTAACTCTCAATTATTAATTTGTAAACAATACTAATTCCGATAAAAAAGATAGGGGTCATTCCCTGTAAACCTTGGCAAAATAGGCAATCGCCTCATTATGAAATTCATAGTAACGGGATTTTTTAAGCTTCATTTCAGCTATCAATTCACTTGCAATTGCTATTCGTCTGATCAGATAACGATTGATTAGTAGCTGCCTTAACCGCTTATCGTCAATCGCATTAACAGCCTTCTTAACTCGGTTGACTTTCTTACCACTTTCTGACCGCCAATCCTTATACTCTGATAAATGCTTTGGCGGTTTCGTTATCTCAATCATATAGTCATTGGTATATTCCAAATCTAGCATACCTGAAACATTCTACCAGCGATGAAACTCTTTTAGAATACGCTTAGTATCTGCTTTATTTAAGGTCATGTAACACCTCATCTAACGCATTCATGGCTTTCTTTTTCTCTTTGAAAAACGTTGCTCTCCCGATTTTTAGATTATCTTGCGCCTCAGTCAATGTCTCGCTATTGATAATGGCAAACAGCACTGAAACAAGAGGCAAATCTTTAACCGCATAAACGTACTCAAGCATTCTTTGGCGCTCTTGGTGTAACTGCTCTATATACTTCAGCATATAGTCAGACTTAGCCAGGGATTCCACTGTACGGTGCTCCTGTGCGTTTGTTTTGCTGGTCTACACTTTTGTATCAGGGTAACCATTTGTACTGTAAAATAAGCTTAGGTGGGCTTTCCTATCCTTTTCTAAGTCTCTGATAAGCTTTGGAATTGTCTGCAACTCTTTGATTAGTCGTTTAGCGTCCATGAAGCCGTCCTCCGTGATATAATAGTATCAGAGCTTTTAACACGGAGACTGCCAGCGATGGCGGTCTTTTTTGTTATCTATGAAAAACCTTAAAATGATTTTAACGCTTAAAAACTATTACAGCACAATAGACACCTTTCTTATAGGTGTCTATCCGTTTTGTGGCGCGAGAAAAAATGTACAGTGACGGCGTGAAGCTCGCCAGACTACCTAGGGAGGGGGTTACCCCCCATCTTCTAATATCCATTAAATACTTGTACGTCTTGATACCGTTTAACGGCCAACATAATGCAACCAATCTTTACTTTGCGGCGGGTTTCTATTACCGATTATTTTTGTGTCACTCGACTTCCTTTGAGCATAGAGTTTGTCCGATTTTTGCCTATTGCACTGCCAATGAGCAAGCTGTAAGTTGTTGATGTCGGAAGGATGACCGTTCTTATTAACAGGGATAATATGATCAATCACTGAACTAAGTGATGAGGGTACCTCAAACTCTTATCAACTGGTTGACCACAAATGCCATACGTATTTTTAGTCTTAAGAATAACCTTCTTATTTTTCTCAAAAGCAACTCGATGGGGACCGTTCCTATCAGGTCTGGTAGGGGGGTATTCATTCTATTTCTCCAATTGATAATAGGCTAAGCGATTGTTATTTTATTCACTCTCAATCTTACATATCTTAAATTCTGTAAGGTTCACAAGACTAGGTGTGAGACCAGTCGTACCAAGGCTTTACATGCAATCCTTAAAAATGAATCTTGCATTTTCTCAATATGTCAGATAAGGGGCTTTTTAGGGCTTAATAATATATTATTATTGACTATCTTATTCTTTAATTAAGTCTCTCGCTAAAGATGACCAAGCACTATCAATCTCTTTTGAATGCTTGCTCTTAATCCCAAATTTCTTTTCATGCTCCAATTCTATTTGATTGATTGCTTCTTGTTGCTCCCTTGCGGACACTTCTTCACGCTTTCGGCGCTCTTCCTCCAGGTAAATCTCGGAGGCTTTATCAATGATTTTTTGATGTTCGTCAAGCTTCTTCTGAACTTTATCATTGTAGGCTTGCCAACCTGCACGGGATTCTTTCTCTTTGTCATTACGATTCTTCTCAGCACCTTCAATAAGGTCATCATGCCATTTATAGGGATTGTGTTTTACTTCTGTCATTTTGCCATCATCTCCTTATACTGGTTCACAAAATTTTCTACTAAATGAGCAGGATTGTGTTTCGCTTGATATCTTAAACCTGAATAAAAGTTAGAATCAATATAACCATTAGCATCTTTTTTAAATTCTTCAGCGTTCTTACCGATTTCATTTTGTAAGATTTCCAGTGTTTCGGATACCAAAATCAAGGTATCATAGTATTCTTTGTTTATTGTTTCTAAATCTGGGAAAAACACCGCCAATTTTTTTGTTGTCTCTTTAATTTTTTTATCCGCAACCTCAACAATTTCATAATATAATGATTGATACGTTTCTTTGTTTATTAGCGGATTATGTCTCAGTTCAGTTAATTTATCCGTTAGTAATTCTTTTGTATTTTCTAACGTCCACAACTCATTTTTAGCGCTATCGTAGCTCTCTTTGTCAATATTCTTTTTAGCTTCAATAATCCGATTTTTGACCTGTTCAATAGCTGGTTCAAGGGTTAATAAATCTTTCTCCAACTCTTTTATTTTAGTTTCGTTGGTCTTTTTTATTTTAGCTAGATCGTTGTTGATTTGTTTGATTGTACGTGTCATTGTATAGTCTCCTTTGGAAATATTATTGATTTTATTATTAGCAACAATGTTTTATTGGTGTATCATTTCTAATTGGTGGCTTCACTGCTCTCCTCTCCGTCACATTCTGTCAAGTTCCACTGCAATAGCTATCTTTTTCAACCTGTCAGACTTGTCAAAGTAGCTCTCGTAAGTCACAAAAACCCCGTAACCGACATCATGAACTTCGATAACATCCACCTCACAAGCCCACAAGGTTCCCGTGAAAAAGCCTAGAATAGCTATTTTAATATCTTGTGCTGTCGATTGAAATAGCGTTTGATGAGTCCAATAATGTTTCATTGAGTAACTCCTGTTCTTGAAATAGCTTGATTTTCATTTTTTTCCTCATTTTTAGAGCGGTAAGGTACCTTGAAGGGGCGGTCAGCAACCGGTCAGGTACTAGATGCTTACCGCAAAACGTTGTCACATCAACGTTTGTAGCCACTTTTTAGAGCGGTAAGCAAGGTAAGCAACTTTCTCTATAAGGGTATAGGGGAAAAAGTTCCTTTTATGCCTTATATGCCTCTTTTGTCAGATATTCCTCTAGAAAAAGTACCTTACCTTGCTTACCTGCTTACCGTAACACTTATAAACCCAATCATATCAGCGGTTTAGCGATTTTCGGAAAGCTCGTTCAAAGTACCTTACCAGTTGCTGACCGTTACTTACCGTTGTTGATTTTCTCAAAAATATCTTCTAAGGAAACATTTCTATCCAATTCTTCTTCAATTTCCTGCTTTGCAGAGTTGAACCTTTTATGGTTGTCAATTCGATAGGCTTGTCTCACCCTGCCATTGACTTTCTTTTGAAATGATTTGACGCCAATAGCTTTCATGTCATCACCCATTTTATTTTTGTTTGCACCATACACTTTAAATTTCAATGCCTCTATAACGTCATCTTTAAGGATAAATTCATTAAAATCAAGTGCTTCAATCAGATAAAGCAGATAGTCATTCAGTTCAATGTCATTCTTAAGTTCAACGTCTCTAAACTCAAATTGACAACCTTGCTCCTTGAAGTATTCCATTGAAGCGATTAGGAATCCGATAGAGCCCTCAATATTAGGCGACTTATCGGGGTTAGTGAATGCCTCCCAAAAGGGGGCGAATATATTATGCCTTTGCAAGTCTGTTTCTCCTTTAGGTCTATCTTGATATTGTATCAATACCTTACGTCCGTTCATTTCGTCCGATAGCAAAACTTTTTTGTTCGTATCAATACATAAAACGCTTGTTAGATCAATCAAGCCATAGTTTTGACCAACCAACCTTGATAGGTGGGGTTTTTCTGTGGCGATAATTTTTAGGACGCGTTCCATCTTATCGCCCATAATATCACCCTGTTCGGTTGCAAGAGCCATTTCACCGCCAGCAAACATAGCCCAAGCGTTACTCGCTTCAAAAGCACTGCCAGTGAGATTATCAAGCTCTACTTCTACCTTATTGAATAACCCCGATAAAGCAATATGGCGTAGTCCTTTGCCTGTTCTGACATCAGATTTTGAGATAAAGAAATTCAGTTTAGGGTGAAGCCCACTAGCAACTTGAGCAATATAGTAGGCTTGAAGCTGTGCGTTATGGTAACTGTCTTTATCAGCAATCACATATTTTAGAAACTTAACAGCCATTTCCACGCTCTCAATAGCTTTGTTAAATGAAACATCATAGTATTTAAAATAGGAACTGTGGTTATCCTCTGAAATCCTAGTCATCGTATGTTTCTTTAAATCGATGACAAAATCTTGCCCTAGAATCTTGTGGGGCTCTAAACGCCTTTTAGCTTTGATGTTTAAGGTTTTATGAATACCTTCAAGAATTTCTAAAACATACTCACCTTCATTTCTGAAGTTGTATAATTTCTTGATGGTATAGTCATCTAGCACAACCGCTTGCTTATCGTTAACATCATAAAGTTTGTTATTATAAAAGGTTAGTCGTCCTAATAAATAATCAATCACCAACTTGGCAAAAGGGGTAAGCCCCGTCCTATAGCTGACTTGCAGTCGTGACGTTTTCTTTTCCTTATTCTCAATAATCTTTAAATCAGCAGCAATGAACTTATAAACTTTATCGCTTATTTCAGTCGTGTACATCACCTCACCTTCAGGAATAAACGTCTCATGATTTTTATAATGAACCTTGTTAAACTCATCTAACAGAACCAACTGGTCAATCTGCTTTTTATAATCGGCTTTCATCTTGGATTTTCCAAAGACCGCCTCTTTCCAGTCGGTGTCAACCAATGTTTTTAAATCATCAGTGATTGCCAAACACTCACCTCCCCCTCATAATAACGGTTGACTTCATTCAGTAAAAACTGATTCAAGCTATTCGTTCTCAGAACCGTTGTTAAATACAGGTAAACCCTTTCTTGGGAAATACCTGAACGATAACAACGTCTGATGAAGCTTGTCGCTTCTGCTTTTGTTGTGATGCCATAAGCCAAGGCGCTATCTACGATACCTGTTACACTTAGTCCGCAACCAATTCGTTCAGCTCTCGCAGTTGCGACTTGCAACGCATTGACAAAGTCCAAAATCTGACCAGATAATAACCGTGGGGGCACATCACGGACAAGTTGCCAATGATTCCCAATATAGTGCTCTAGTTTATCTACCTCACTCACCGACACTTGAATGCCGTATTTTCCAAGAGTTTCAAAACAATAGCCAGTCGGTTCAAAATAAGTTAGCAAACAGTATCCCTGCTTATAAAGCAATCGTGTTTCTACTCCTTTTAACCCCTTAAAGTCTTTAACCTACTCAGGGGCAATCATTACATCAATAAATCTCATACATCCACCCCCAAAAACTCCAAAATATCATCAACTTTGTAAAAGATTTTGCGTGCGTCAACTGGGGGCTGATAGCGTTTCAGCCCTGCCCTTTCCCACCGTTGTATAGTGGTGCGGCCAATCTCCAGTTCGTTCTCAATCTGCTTTGCGGTCATCAAGCCTAGCGCCCTTTGTTCAACTTTGGATCTAGCATCTAAATAGGACTTCACCGCTTCTAGCACTTCCGCTTTTAACTCACGGCTAGTCTCTTCACTCAATACCGCCATCTAACGCCCTCCTGTATTGGTTCAAATCAGCATTCAACAAAGCTGTAACAATCTTTCGCTCTTCGTTGACTTGCTTTTCAAGCATTCTAATCCCTTCTAACCGCTCGGTATCATTAGCGGGGATATAAAGCCCCCTTGCCCCTGCTTTACACTCTCCGATGATAGCAATGCCATGCTTTAGGCGTAAATTTCTAACAAGATGTCTAAGCCTTCGTTCATCAACCTTTAGCAAGGTAGCAAGCTCTAGGGACGGTACGGCGTTTTCTTTGCCGACCTTCAAAAGCCTTAACAATCTCAGTTCAAGTTCTGTCATCTAATCCCTCCCTTGCATTTGGATCACTGCCCCATACCTTGAGAGGTAAGCTGGCTCTACTGCATCTTTACTGTCTTCTACTGTGTTTTCCGTATCTGCCTTGCTTGGTGTTGTCATGATGAAATAGACCAAAATAGCACTAACAACAAGCAGAATCAAGTACCCCAACGGGCTTAACGTCAATTCTTCAATCATCGCTTCACTCGCTTTCTATTTTGATAATCGGACAAGACTGTCACCTTGTTAGCGTCTCGTCTTGTCTCACTGCTATTTTCTACCCTCTCTTTGCTAGGTAACTGTCGATTAGCAAGTCTCGCTCCTGAGTCGTCATTTTAAAATAGTCAGCTTTCTCTCGCTCTGTCATGACTGAGAAAATATAGTCAGCAATTTCAGTTAGTTCTTCGGTTGTCCTTGTTAATTCCATTTGTTTTTTTACCTGTCTTTATCTGTACTGTTTTTTATCATCATTCAATCATTATAGGTTTAGTTGTTTTACTGATATGATTCTAGCTCTTGGATAACTTCCCAAGCATAATCATTTTCTAAGTGCTTCAACACTTTAATTTCTGTTGTCATAGCGTCATTGCGCTCTTTTGCCTTAACAGCGGGGTTCGTATAGATTGACTCAGCCTCGTAAGCCATTCGGACGTAACGTCTGATTTTCCAACGTGACAACTCATTCAAGCCATGTTCTTTTTTCATTGTGGTATCTGTCAACTTTAAATCATAGTACCGATAATCCTTACGTGTAAAAGAAATTTTTCCTTTTTTTCGCCAGTTATACAAACCTATTTTTAACGTGCGCTCCTTATTAGGATTAGCGCCCAATACTTCTAACATTTCTTGGATAGTCAAACCGTTCAATTCTTCTAGTCGTTTGCCAACTTCATTTAATGAGAATTTTTTCATACTTCTGTTTTTGAGTACACAAAAAGCGCACTCCCTTTCTGTCTGTTTTTGTGTTGACTGAAATAGAGTACGCATGATAATATATTTACGTACTGTTTTTCAGTGCGAGCGATAGCGTATAATCCAAAGTTTGGCGATGGCGGATTATATGCTATTTTTTTGTTAGTCTGACAAATCTTCAAGGGCTTTTCTGATAGTCTCAGGCTTTGTTAACCCGTGACGTTCAGCATAATCATTTACTTTATTATCAAGCTGTTCACTAATTCTTACAGTTATCTTGATATTATTTGATTGTTCGCCCTTTGGCGGTCTGCCGACTGCTCTTTTGTCGGTCATTTTATGCCTCCTTAATTTTGACGACATAATTATTATAGTTAAGTCGTCTTAATTAGTCAACCCCTAAATCAAAATTTTTTAAATCTGCGTACTCTATTCAGTTTTCAAAGGTCTTATGGTATAATATAAGCAAATATAGTTACTAAAACCCCTACGGCTTGCCTGCTGTAATCCGTTTTAGTTTTTTGGTTTAAAGGCTTGGAACTTTGGTCGGTTGCATAAGCCTTTTTTGTTGCTCTCACGCACCATTCACTGGTGCGTTTTTTCTTTGCCCTTGTTAATCATTAGTTTTATTTCCTGATACGTAAAGCCCAAATCAATCATAGCAATAGCCATGTCTTCGAAAGTTTGGTAAGTCTCTAATTCAAGGCTGCTTAGGGTATCGATACCATTGCGACCGCCTCGCAACGTCTTTAATTGCTTAGCGTTAAAGCCTGTCACGGTCTTCAGCAACAAGTTAGTCACCGTTGAGTGCGCTTGTTTTGGGGCTTCCTGCCATGTTTCAATGGCTTCATGCAATGCCCTACGCTTTGGCTTTTCTAGTTCACGTTGTAACTGGAACTTAGTGAGTTCGTCTCTCATGTCAAAGAATGCTTTGACTAGATTTTGCTTAAATGCCCTAACTGGTTTGCTATTATCTAGATAAGTAACTAGTAACGTCGCCTGTTGCTCATTTAAGCGGTAAACTTTTCTAGGTCGCCCACCTACAGAACCTTTATAGGGTTTATGGATTTCAAATGACAAAACCCCAAAGACTTCTAAATCTTCCTTGTGCTTGTCAATTAACTTTCTCACCGAAACATTATCTATTTCAGCATGATCAGCTATAATGTCGTGCGTTGTGTACGGCTCTTTCTTGCCGTCAAGATAGACTAGGTTCATGTTTATCTGCTCCTTTCTAGTCTGAATAAAATAGCTCGTCAATGGTTATGTCTGGCTTGATTTCAGCAACCATAGACTTAATCGCTAGGCGCTCTTTGTCATTAAATGGCGTTTTCTTTAATTCTTTGTTGTTGTAAGACTGTAAAGAAATCTCTAGCTTGTCAGCCATTGCTTGCTGGGTCAACCCCAACATAACCCTATAGCCTTTGAGTTTGCTCATAAGTTTCCTCCTTTGCTTGAAATAAATCCCCTCCCATGAATAAATTGAAAGTGTGAAAGGTGCGGGAGGAGTTGAGTATCCGTTTTGGATAACTACGAAATAGATTATATATCCGATTTGGATACTTGTCAACTGTTTTTTAAATATTTTTATATCATTTATTGATACTTTTTTGTTTTTCGGTTATAATCAATTTCGAAAGGTCGTGAAATTTATGAATAGGTTGAAAGCATTACGCAAAGAAAAAAAACTAACTCAAGAAGAATTAGCTAGGGAAATAGGTGTTTCAAAAATAACTATATTACGCTGGGAAAACGGAGAAAGACAAATTAAACCTGATAAAGCCCAAGCACTCGCTGACTATTTTGGGGTGTCTGTTGGGTACTTACTTGGTTTTGAAGATAACCTAAAAGAAGCATTAAAAAATCTAGCAAACTCAGAAGAGTATGAAACGGATTATTATAAGGCCTTTCGGGCTCACTATGAACTAAAAGTTGCAGACGGGCAAGAAAATTTTTTTAACTTAAAAGATGATAGCCATTATGAAAAACTCCGCCAGAGTATTCTTCTCAGCTTAATTCCAAATTTTAAAGAATTTTCAGCAAAAGAATTAGAAAAGAAATTACTTGATAGAAATTTGCTGACTGAAGCAGAATATAAACTAAGTGATTTTTTCTTTTCACTTGGGACATTACCAGCGGTTGAAGTGGAGTTGCTAACAAATTTCTTTTTTTTATCGACGGAAGATAAACTAAATATTCAAAATATCGTAAAATCACTATCACAAAAATAGAGGTGTTACTATGAATTCATTTGTTGCCTTAGATGTTGAAACAGCTAATTATTTTAGGGGAAGCCTATGTGCTATTGGGCTAGTAAAATTTGAAAATGGGAAGATAACTGATTTCTTTTATAGCCATATCAATCCTGAAGAAGAATTTGACCCTTTTAATACTTTTATCCACGGAATTACCCCTGAACATGTGAGAGATGCTCCAACTTTCCCGACATTACGCCCTAAAATCATTTAATTTATTGACGGTTTGCCCGTTGTAGCCCATTTTGCTCAGTTTGATATAAATGCTTTGAAAGATGCCTATATCAAGTATCAACTGACATTTGATGACATAAGATATTTTTGTAGTTATTATGTCTCTAAGTTTGCTTATCCTGGTCAAATTTCCTATCAGCTCAACCATTTGGCAGATGTATTTAACTTTGAACTGATACACCATGAGGCGTTATCTGATGCAAAAGTTTGCGGTCAGCTTATTTGTAAAATGATGGAACTGACAGGCAATACGGACTTGGAAACGTTTCTGACCTCACTTCGCTATAAAAAGTTTGGTGTGCTAGGTGAGCATGGTTTTACTAGAACTTCTATCAGGCATAAATATAGCCCCAAAAACAAGTTCTACATTCCTACTGAAGAGGAACAGGCGAACATGGATCAGACTAATCCAGTCTATGGGGCTCGATTTGTCTTTACTGGAAAGCTAGAACATTTCACCAGACAAGAAGCTGCAAAGGAAATAGCTCTACTTGGAGGCATTCCAGAAGGAAATGTGACAACCAAAACAAATTACTTGGTAATTGGGGAACAAGATTTCAGAATTGTCGGACAAAGTGGACAAAGTAACAAAATGAAAAAGGCGTTCGAACTTCTAGCAACAGGTCAAGAAATTGAAATCTTATCAGAACTGGACTTCTTAAAACTTCTCTAAGGTTGATAATCACTGTAAAAACCGAAATCCATCCTATTCCGATACTTTGCTAGGTTTCGGCAACTCTAGGACGGTCTATGAACATCAAACGAAAGATGAAACTATTTGACAACTGAATAAAGGGGTGCTATACTGATGATGTTAACACCGTGACTAAGTGTTCTAGCATATAAAAAAGCCCCCAACGTTGCAGCGTTGAGGGTTTTCTTTTTGGCTCTTAGCTATTTCTAGCTATGCCCTAGGGGTTATTTATTGCGTGAGTTGAGCCTGTGCAGGGTTTAAACATGGTGATAGTTGATACTATACTATGATTTTAAAATCTTATTGTGGTTTATGGTTGATTATGGTTACAGAAAATGATACTATTTCTTGACTTTTGGGGCTTGTTAGGGCTATAATGGTCTTAAACAGTGAAGATTGTGTTTAATCATGAACACAAAAAGCCCCCAACGGTCGCAACGTTGAGGGTTTTTCTTTTGGCTCTTGGCTATCTCTAACCATGCCCTAGGGTCATTTGTTGCGTGAGTTGAGCCAATACTCAAACAATGCTGTTAGGATAGATACCAGCAAAGGTGCAACAAAAACGGTGAAGATTGTGTACATCATAGAACATTCACCCCCTTTCTATCCCAAAGGGGCAAGACGTATTATACCAAACTTAACTATCTCTGACAACGCTATAAAACGCTCTCTGAGCGATTTTATCAGTCATACATACAAATAGACTACCAACCCAAAATAAACGCAAATAGGGCGTTCTCGTAAGCCCTAGCATGATATAACCCAACCTAGAACCTCTACGGCTTGCCTGCTGGTGGAAAAGATATATCATGAAAATTAGAGAATATAAAACTAAAAAAGGTGAAATCTCCTATCGCGGGACAGTCTATCTTGGTATAGATGTAATAACCGGTGAGAGTGTTACAACTTCCGTTAGTGCTAAGACTAAAAGGGAATTAAAACAAAGGGAAAGAGATAAAATCAGAGAATGGCAACGAGCAGGGCAAACCAAGTTTCGTTATGGTAACGTTAAAACTTTTTCTGAATTAGTGGATATATGGAGAACCACGCATTACAGTAGTTTAAAATTTAATTCTAAGAGAATTTACGATTTTCAGATAGAAAAGTACATATTGCCTGCTTTTGGCAAGATACTTTTATCAAAAATAAGCAGGGCTAGTATTCAAAAAGTAGTCAATCAATGGGCAACTAATTACAATAACGGTAAGCCAAATAGCTATAAAGAATACCGCAACATGTATAGTCTAACCAAAAATATACTTTCTTTCGGTGTCTCTCTTGGTTTGCTGCAAAACAATCCCGCTTATGATGTCATTATCCCTAAAATCAAGTACGAACAGCCAAAGCGAAAGCACTTCGAACCGCCTGAGGTAAAAAAACTGCTTCACTTCTTAGAGGGTTTGGATAGCAATAACTTTACTAACCTAACTGACAAAACATTATTTATGCTCTTGTTATCAACAGGGTTACGCATTGGTGAGTGTCTGGCTTTAGAATGGCAAGATATTGATTTTATAGAAAAGACGGTCTCTATTTCTAAAACACTCCAAAGAAATTATCAGACAACTGCCACAAAGACAAAGTCAGGGAATCGAACCATCAGCATAGATAACAAGACTGTTAAAATGTTGTCTAGTTATAAAAAGCGTCAACAGCTTAATGGAATTTCTACAGGAATTGTATTCTCTAGACAAAATAACTATCTCAATATCAATGCTCTCAGCTATCGTTTAAAAAAATATTTAAAGGTCTTAGACCTCCCGCTATTACGCTTTCATGCCTTTAGGCATACACACGCTAGTCTCATGATCAATGCTGGCATGCAACCAAAGGAACTTCAATACAGATTAGGTCATTCTGATATTAGTATGACCCTAAACATATATAGTCACTTATCCAAAGAAAAAGAAAAAGAGTCAGCAACAATTTTCGAAAAAGCGCTAAACTCTTTATAGACTTGGTAAAAACTTGGTAATTATTAAAAACACCATGCTAAAACGTTGATTTATCAATGCTTTAGCGACCATTTGAGGTTATAATAGTCATAGACACATTATAACATAATCTCATGCTAGTTTAGGAGGTATTCCAATGAAAAAAGTACGTATGATTGTTTCAGGACGAGTTCAAGGAGTGGGATTTCGCTACTCAACTTATGCTCTTGCGAAAGAGATTGGTGATATCACCGGTCGTGTTTGGAATAACGATGATGGTACCGTTGAAATTCTTGCCCAATCAAACAATGCCAGTAAAATGGCCGCCTTTATCCAAGAAATCCGCAAGGGACCCTCACGCATGAGCCGCGTTACTTATGTTGATGTACAAATGGGACAATTTGAAGATTATAGCGACTTTCGTATATCCAATTAAAATTAAGACTTCAGAAGTATTGAGAAAATCATAAAAAAACTGTAAAATAGGTGGGTATTACAAAATTAAAGGACCAGAATTGTGAAAAAAACAACTAAAAAATTACTCCTCTCAGGAATAGCCCTATCAATGCTATTTTTACTCTCAGGATGTGTACATACTGTTAATGGTAAACCAGCTGGATTTATTTGGGACACCCTTGGCAAGCCCATGGAAAAAGTTATCCAATATTTTGCCAATGACCTAGGACTTGGTTTTGGCTGGGGAATCGTCGCTGTGACCATCATTGTCCGCTTGATTATCTTGCCTTTAGGGCTCTATCAAGCGCAAAAAGCTGCCTACCAGTCTGAGAAAATGGCCTTCTTGAAACCCTACTTAGGTCCAATCCAAGAGCGCATGAAGACTGCTACGACACAAGAAGAAAAATTAGCTGCTCAAGCTGACTTTATGGCTGCTCAACGTCAATACGGTGTCAGCATGTTTGGAGGTATCGGCTGTTTACCGCTCCTCATTCAAATGCCCTTCTTCTCTGCTCTTTATTTTGCAGCGCGATACACACATGGTATCCAAGGCACTCACTTCCTCTGGTTCCCTCTAGATAAACCCGATTTGCTCTTAACAGCGATCATCGCTGTCCTCTACCTCTTCCAATCATGGTTGTCAATGATGGCTGTTCCTGAAGAACAGCGTGCACAGATGAAGTCCATGATGTATACCATGCCACTGATGATGGCCTTCTTTGGTTTTTCATCACCGGCTGGTGTGACGCTTTATTGGTTCGTTGGTGGTTTCTTTGCTATCGCCCAACAGTTGATTACAACTTATATCATCAAACCACGCCTACGTCAAAAAGTTGAAGCTGAATTTGCAACAAATCCACCTCAACCATTTAAGTCATCAGCAACGGTCCGTAAAGATGTTACACCAACTAATGAAGCTGTTTCAAAATCTATTCAACCCCAAAAATCCAAGCGTAATGCAGGAAAACAGCGACCAAAACGCTAAGTTATAACAAACAGTATAACCCGTAGTTGTTCTTCTTAACAGTTGAGAAGAACAACTACGGGTTTTTATTTTCTCCTGTCATACCATTATTTACCAATCATAACCGCTTCTCCTTGGACTTGAACCCAGCTTATTTAGCTAAGTCACATTTTTGAGAGATTGTACTCATAACGAAAACATAGAAAACAGGTAGCTTGATTAAGCTACCTGTTTGGCTGTGAAATTATTTATTATCAGTTGTTTTTTCAACACTAACAATCTCAACCTGATAACGACCCCCAGGTGAGTCAATCGACACTTTGTCCCCCTTCTTTTTCCCAATAAGGGCTTGTCCGATAGGGCTATCATTTGAGATTTTTCCTGAGAAAATATCGGCTCCAGCAGAACCAACAATATGGTAAGTATCTGTTTCAGTGGTTCCAACTTCTTGAACAAGAACGGTTTTTCCGATTGCCACTTCGTCTTTAGCAACTGCATCACTATCAATGATTTCAGCATTGCGAAGTTGATTTTCAAGGGTTGAAATTTCTCCTTCAACAAAAGCTTGTTCATCTTTCGCAGCATCATACTCTGAGTTCTCTGACAAATCTCCGTAGGAACGCGCAATCTTAATGCGTTCGACAATTTCTGGACGACGAACGAGTTTTAATTCCTCTAACTCTTTTTCAAGTTGTTCTTTTTCGGTTTGAGTCATTGGAAAGGTTTTTTCTGACATGTTTTTCTCTTTTCTAAATAGTTGTAATGAAAGGAATATGATATAGTTTTAACCACATCATATGTGAGCTACTCACTAGAATTGTCACTGCTTGTTAAATGGGCATTAACGTATTTAGCAACATTAGCTTCATGAGTCGCGTAATCTTCTGCATAATAGACATTGCCCGTTGTTACGTCAGCAACAAAGTACAGGTTAGCCGTATCTGCAGGGTTTATCGTTGCCTCAATCGCAGATAAGCTAGGACTATCTACTGGACCAGGCATTAAACCAAGATTTTCATAGATATTATAAGGGGATTTAATTTTGGTGTCAATAGTGGTGTCTTCTTTAAGTGTTGTTGCTTGACCTAGTTTACCCATAGCATACAAAACAGCAATATTACTTTGTAGGGGCATCTGAACATTTAAACGGTTATAAAAGACACTGGCAATTTGACGACGATCATCATCTGTCGAACCTTCTTTTTCAACCAGAGAGGCTAGCGTTAAGGTCTCATTCACAGAACGACCGCTTGCTGCTATCTGATCGTAGTAAGGCGACAAGTTTGTATCCATGGTCAATAGCATTTGATCGACCAAGTCTTTCAAGGTAGATCCTTCATAGTAGTTGTAGGTGGCAGGGAAAAGGTAACCCTCCAACTGATACCTAGCCTTATCAGCAGCTGGGATATTGGCTAATAGTTTAGGGTATTTTTTAACCATTTGAGCGATGAAATCTTTATCTTTCATCAGCTCTAAAAAGTCGTTTTCAGAATAAGGGGTCTTGCTCGCTTTTTTCGTATTGACATTCCTTGTGATAGCTTTAGCAATCTGATCAATCGTGTAACCTTCTGTAATCAAAATCTTTCCAGATACTGGTTCTTGAGGTTCAGAGGTACCACCTTGCTGTAAAACGTCAATAATGTCTTTGACGGTCATGCTTTTTTGCAAATTGTAATAGCCACTTTGGAGGTCAGACACATTTTTAAATCGCGTGTAATAGTTAAAAATCGCAGCGTTCTTAATCAGACCGTTTTGCTCTAAAATCTGACCAACCAGTTTGTTTCCTGAGCCGGCTGGGATTTCAACCGTAACAAACTGTTTCGAGTTGCTATCAACAGGACCTAAAGCACTTGAAACATAACGGTATCCTAGAAAGGCTGTTAACAAGCCAACTACTACGATTACTGTAACTAAAATACCTGTGATTTTAGCGGCAATGCGATGATTTTTCTTTCGTCTAGTCATATTCAGTGATGTCCTATCAGTAATTTCCTTGGCTTCTGGTTGAGCAACAACAGCTTCATTGCGGTCTTCTAGGCTAAGATTAGCATCCGACTGCCCATTATCTTTAGCAGATGATGATGCTGTAGGCGTTATTGAACTGCTAGATATTGCTGATGAGCTATCTATCTGGTGCTCAGATGACAAGGTCGTTGCTTCAGATTCGTTAACTGCTGACGAGCTAGATGCCTGAGAGGACTCTTTAGCAATAGAGTGAGTCGTCTGATTAAGAGAATGGGGCATTGAACTAGAATAAGCACTTATCTGAACATTACTAACAAGAGACTCACTAGCAGATTTATCAGTTGCTTTGCCTTGAGAAGTATCTGATTCCTTGAGGTTTTCAGAAAGTACAGTCTCTTTATCCTCACCACCATCATCAATTCCTTGCGGAAGCTGTTTTTCCTCTTGTTGGATATGAGCTTCCTCAGCCAATTGACGAGTCTTTTCGTTAGAGCTGCCCTGCTCCAACGACTTGGCTTCTCTAAGAGCTCCTGCTCTCAATGCCTTCTCTTCCAAGGCTTTCTGGCGTTTTAGGGCTTCAACTTGACGTTCCTCTTCGGCTCTTTTTTGAGCGGCTTCTTCTAACTCTCTTAGGATCCGATCTTTAAAACTCGATGAAGCATTTGAAGAACTTTTATCGTCTTTAAAATCAGTCAAAGCTGATCCTCCTACATAGTAATCAACCGCTATTATATCCTAGAAGCCTTTGAAAAGCAATGGATATAGGGGTTGTTACCTATTTTTAATATTGATAAAACGGATTCTCCCAGACCATATTGTACCAGAGGCTACCTCCGTGGACCGAGTCTGATTCGCCTTCATTGGAAAATCCATTCATTTCATAATAAGCGATTAAATCATCATGACAGGTCAAACTAATGCCTTGTCTATGCTGGGCAACTGCTAGGTCTTTGAGAGCTGCAATGAGGGCAATCCCAATACCTTGTCCTTTAAAGGTGCTCGCTACCGACAAACTGGTTACGGCGATAAAACCTCCCATTTTAGGATTTGATTGAGCGGTATGGAACAAATCATCGGTCACATAACGATTGGAAACAACCGGGCCTTCAATATAGCCAGCTATCTCATCGTTTATAATCGCCACCAAAAACGTATCGGCAATCATTTTGATATGTTCTTTCATAGCCCCAGGACTGGTTGCTTCTTCGGGTGAAAAATTGGCTGCCTCAATAGCGGTAATCACTGGCCAGTCTTCTAAGTGGGCATGTCTGATTTCCATGTTGCTTCTCCTGATAGAAAAAGAGCTTGACGCTCTTTGGTTTTTATTATTGATTATTTTTAGTCAAATTAGCCAAGAGTTCTTCAAAAGAACGCTCGTATAATTGAATATCTCCTGCTCCCATAAACACGTAAACCGCATTGTCATGATTTAGCAAGGGAGAGACGTTGTCAACAGTGATAACTTGAGCTGGCTTATGAATACGCTCTGCTAAGTCCTCAACTTTAACATCACCCTTATCCACTTCACGCGCTGAGCCATAAATTTGCGCCAAATAAACCGCATCAGCTTCATTTAAAGCTGCAGCAAATTCATCCAATAAAGCAATGGTACGAGTAAAGGTATGAGGCTGGAAAATCGCAACAATTTCTTTAGACGGATACTTTTGGCGTGCAGCATCCAAGGTAGCTATAATCTCGGTTGGATGATGTGCAAAATCATCAATCACAATCGTGTCATTGATTTTTTTCTCCGTAAAACGGCGCTTGACGCCCGAGAACGTTTTTAGGTGCTCTGCAACAAGCGCCATATCAAAACCTTCTATGAAAAGATTGGCAATCACTGCTGTTGCATTGAGAATATTGTGGCGACCAAAAGCAGGAACATGGAAGCTTCCTAATGAGTCTCCCCTATAAAGTACTGTGAAATCAGACCCTGTCACCGTACGAGTGATGTCTGTTGCAACGAAGTCGTTGGTATCCTCAAAGCCGTAATAATAGATTTGGGCTGGAGAGGTCAAGCGACGCAGGTAAGGGTCTTCACCAAAGACAAAGAGGGCTTTTTTGACCTGTTTAGCGTAGTCATTGAAGGCAGCAAAAACATCATCAACACTCGTAAAATAATCTGGATGGTCAAAATCGATATTGGTGATAATAGAGTAGGCAGGGTGATAAGGTCGGAAATGGCGTTCATACTCATCAGACTCAAATACAAAATACTGACTAGAAGCTGACCCGCGTCCTGTCCCATCACCAATCAAGTAAGAGGTATCAGTGATGTTTTTCATCACATGTGCTAAAAGTCCTGTTGTCGAGGTTTTGCCATGGGCTCCAGCGACACCTAGACTGGTAAATTGGGTCATGAATTGCCCAAGAAACTCATGGTAGCGTTTAAAGGGATAACCTGCAGCAATAGCCTTGGCAACCTCAATATTATTATCTTCTCTAAAGGCATTTCCAGCAATCAATTCAACATCACCAGTAATATTGTCTTCTGAAAAACTAAGGATAGGAATGCCGGCTTGTTCTAGTCCACGTTGGGTGAAATAATATTTGTCAACGTCAGAACCTTGCACCTGATACCCCATTTGGTGCAACATTAGGGCAAGAGCGCTCATTCCTGAGCCTTTGATTCCGATAAAATGGTAGGTTTTTGACATGGTTACTCCTTTAATCGTCAAAACGAGTCAAATTCAATTCTTGTGCAACTTGACGTTCACGACGTTCTTGTCTTTCTTTGTGGTTATAAACTTGACTTCGTTTTAAAAAGTCAAATGTGTTTTTTTGCGGTTTATTACTCTTGGATGGTTCTGGTTTGTGGTAAACCTTAGGAAGATCCACTAAAATATAGGACTCTTGATGTAATTTTTGAGCAGCGCGAGCCAAGGCCTCTAGGCGACCTGAGGGTTTATTTTTTTCGGCTTTCGTCGTCTTAGACTGGTGCAAGCCCTGTGCTTGTGATTTAAGCGAAGTAGGCGTATCACGTTTGGGAGCTTTAGTCGGCTGTTGAGCCCGCTTTAATTCATGATTGACATAGAACTGTCTCTTTTGTCGCAAATCATCTCTAGCTTTCTCACGCGCTGCTTCGGCATAACTGCGTCCTGCTGTTCTTTCCAGAGGTTTTGTTTCGTCTTTGATTGCTTCATCGCTCTTGGTTTGACGAACAAAGCTTATCTCTGGCGTTACAGCGGCGTAATCCTTGTCATAGTAAGTCCCATGGATGTTGGTAATCAAATCCGCATTCTCATAGAGATGCATTGACGTTGATTGTCCTATGACTGGCTCATCATCAGGAACTAAGGGAAACGCACGTCGTCTGGAACTCATAGGCTCACTTCCTTTCTGTAACATTCCTATTATAAACTAAAGGACTGACTTTTTCAAAATTATCTGTCACTGGCTATTCCAAGAATGGCTTTAATATCATCAACCGTCAAACTAGATCTAGTTTCCTTTCCATCTAACACTGTTGTGACAAGGTGTTTCTTATCTTCTTGTAAGGCCAAAATCTTTTCTTCTATTGTTCCGCGCGTGATGAGGCGATAAACTTCGACATTAGCCTTTTGTCCAAGACGATGGGCACGACTGATAGCTTGCATCTCAACGGCTGGATTCCACCATAGGTCAATCAAAATAACCGTGTCTGCCCCTGTTAGATTTAAACCAACACCACCTGCTTTTAGGGATACTAGAAAAACATCTCTCGATCCCAGATTGAAAGCCCTGGTCATCTCCTGACGTTGGCTAGCTGGGGTAGAGCCCGTTAGCTTATAGCTGGTCATCCCTAGCTCTGCTAAGAGTTGCTCTGCAATATCTAGCATGCCTCGAAACTGTGAAAATACCAATGCACGATGCCCATTTTCTTGCAGTTGCAACAGCAGCTGACGCAAGCTGTTCAGCTTACCACTGTCACCATCATAATCCATGAAGAGGCTGGGAGTATCACAGATTTGTCGTAATCGGGTAATGCCTGATAGGATTTCGATTTTATGGCGATCAATGTCAGCATCATCAGATTCTTGAAGGCGACTTTGCATTTGCTTTAATTGCGCCAAATAAATGGCTTTTTGGCGATCAGCCAATTCATTCGGGTAGGTTACTTCAGTGAGCTCTGGTAATTCTGGCAAAACGTCTTCTTTTTTACGCCTTAAGACAAAGGGCTTGATGTAGCGCGACACCTGATTGGCATCCCATTGCAAAAAGACCTTCTGGCTAGGTAACAAGCCTGGCAAAACCATTTGAAAAATCGACCAAATCTCCAATAACTTATTTTCAATCGGAGTCCCAGATAAGGCAAAACAATGCCTAGCCTCAAATTGCCTGAGGTAGTGAGCAATTTTGGTTTGCGTATTTTTAATCACTTGTGCTTCGTCTAAAATCAGATAATCATAGGATAGCGCTTGATACTCTTTGAAATCTTGACGAAAAGAACTGTAACTGGTTATCGTGATTTGATGGTTTTCTGAGATGATTTGATTACGAGCAGGTTTTAAACCGTAAGAGACTGCTACGTCCAGGTTGGGAGCAAATTTATGAAACTCCTCCTGCCAATTATAGATTAAACTCGATGGTGCTAAGATAAGGGCTTTGGAGTCTTCTGTCAAAACGACTGATAAAAAAGCAATGGTTTGTAGGGTTTTTCCCAATCCCATATCATCTGCTAAAATACCACCAAAACCGTAGTGATTTAGCATTAACAGCCACTGAATCCCTCTCAGCTGATAATCACGCAAGCTTGCATTAAGCTTTATCTCTGGTAGGGGAAAGTCTTCTGGGTGACGTAGGTCTCTTGCCAGTTGTGCAAAATCTGGTGAAAACGTTACCTGATTAGAATCCGATAACGCTTCTGAAAGCTGAAGAGCCGCAAGACTATCGAGTTGAACACGTCCATCTGATAGAGGCCTTGCACGCAGTTCTTCTAAGGTTTTACTGATTTTTTGAGTCTCTTGATCAAAAACGACCACCTGACCAGACGGAGCCATAAAATAAGACTGGTTAGCAAATAAAGCGTCTAAAGCTTGGTTAATATCCTCTTCCTGTAATTGGGTAAAGTCAAAAGAAACCTCTAAAAGACCACCTTGACGCTCAATTCTTAACTGCGGATGCTCCACAACTTGACGGCTATTTAAAGCATCCGAAAGCTTTACTGTCCCTAGTTGACGAAATCTTGGTAGGGTTTTTTGGAAAAAATCTACCAAGTCTGTCTGTGAAGCTAGCAGCTTTGACCCACCCAAGCCATGTCCAAAACCTTCTTCCTCAATAACTGCCAACAATTGTGCTTTCGCCCGATAATTGATAGCCAGCGGTAGCTCTTTTAATTGCATTAGCGATGATACAATAAAATCTGTTCCTTCAATCACTAAACTGGTGTTTAAAAGCAAGAGACGATCATCCTTGACATCAAATGAAAAGGAAACCTTAAAATCCCTTTGGTCAAATGCTTTAGGGGCTGCCACCGGGCCTAAATGTTTTAGGTCTAATAGGCTAGCAGCTAGTTTATCTTGTTCATCTAACTCAAAAAAGACATGTCTAGCAAGGTCATCCGCAAGAGGCAGTGTTTTTAAAGCCGTTAGCAGTTTTTGTTGTTTACGATCCAAATCGTAAAAATGGCCATTTTCAAAAAGATAGCTCTGGTCAAAAAAGGTAAGAAATGGCTTTTCAATGACTTTAAGCTCTATCGCCTTTTGATGAACCAGCACCTCGAAGCGAACCAAGCCATGCTCTGGACGCAAATAACTCACAGCAATATGGCTATAACTTTTTGAGCCAATCCCTAAGCGGAATGCCGCAAGATCATTAAGAAGCGTCAAACCCTCTTCAAAGAAACCGGATGGGATGCCTAAATGACGCCCTTGATTGGGAAATAAAAAGGCTAAGTCTTGCGCAGAAGTATCCGGTGTCAACCGCCATAAAAAGGCAATCAACTCTTGACTAGCTTCATCAAACTGCCCCAAAGAGAGTTGCTCATAATACTGCTTGCCAATCTGATAGTAGGATTCCTGACTGACCAGTTTTAGAAAACTTCGAATATCACGAATAATATAGCTGCGCTGGTCTGGTAATCGTCTGATGCGAAGCGTCCACCAAATCTCATTAGCATACGAACTTTGTTCCCCTTCAGCACTCAAGCTAAAGTGCTCTTGTTGGCTCTCGTTCATCGTTAGAGTATCTAAAAATAAGCTACCAAACGATTGTCTCTCCACACGCTTCTGAGCTTCTTGTCTTTCTTGTGATAGGCTATTTAGCAACTCTTGACCTTCTGGATTATGCTTCAAAAAATACTCCACTGCTGCTAAGTGTTCACAGTAGGATTTTTCTTGAAAAAAGCGACATTGACAGTCGATGTCTTGATCGTCCAAAGCATAGTTGATCTGTACATTGTCCACACGTGCGGTCACCGTTGCATCTCCTTGAGCTATTATCGAAACCAAACCTGCTTCGTACAAGGCGATACCTTGATTACGAATGCGACCTGGGATTAGTTTTACCATAACCGTTTATCCTCTCATACAATCCCCGTTGTTGCCTCTATCTGACTAGAGGTCGCACATTATCTATCCTTTTATTATATCAAAAAGCAACTCACTTCGTAGGCTAATTTTGGGAAAGTCTCATCGAGGCTTTAAGGTCTAGAAACCTAAAAAAGCGACTGAGGTCGCTTTTTTAATCTTAACTACGTTTTCGAGCAATCAAATGAATAGGGGTCCCTTCAAAACCAAAGGCTGCTCGAATTTGATTTTCTAAGAATCGCATATAGGAGAAGTGCATCAGTTCTTCTTCATTGACAAAAATGACAAAGGTTGGTGGTTTAACCGCAACTTGTGTGCCGTAAAAAATCTTCAGGCGTTTCCCTTTGTCTGTCGGAGTTGGATTGATGGCAATAGCATCCATGATAACATCGTTAAGAACAGCTGATGGTATCCGACGATTTTGACTTTCACTGATACGCTTAATCATCTCAGGTAGTTTATTGAGGCGTTGCTTGGTTTCTGCGGAAACAAAGATAATCGGCGCATAAGAAAGAAATTGGAACTGGTCACGAATATCGGCTTCCCATTGGCTAACGGTATGATTATCCTTTTTAATAGTGTCCCACTTGTTAACCACGATGATAATGCCTTTTCCAGCTTCATGGGCAAAACCAGCAATACGCTTGTCGTATTCCCGAATGCCTTCTTCGGCATTCAGCACCATCAAAACAACATCTGAACGGTCGATAGCCCGCATGGAACGCATGACCGAATATTTCTCTGTATTTTCGTAAATCTTGCCTGACTTGCGCATCCCAGCGGTGTCAATCATGGTGTACTCTTGACCCTCGCTGTCTATAAAATGAGTGTCAATAGCATCACGGGTTGTTCCTGCAATTGGACTGGCAATCACACGCTCTTCACCCAAAATGGCATTGATTAAACTGGATTTGCCCACATTTGGACGGCCAATCAAACTAAACTTGATGATGTCTGGATTTTCCGCTTCGTGCTCTGTCGGCAGATTCGTCACAATCGCATCTAGCACATCTCCTGTACCGATACCGTGAACGGATGACACAGGGTAGGGGTCACCTAGACCCAATGTGTAAAAATCATAGATTTCGGCACGCATTTCAGGGTTATCAACTTTATTCACCACTAAAATAACCGGCTTATGGGTTTTATAAAGGATACGCGCCACGTATTCATCTGCATCCGTGACCCCTTCCTTAGCTGAAACGACAAACACAATCACGTCTGCTTCTGTCATAGCAATATCGGCCTGATGTTTGATTTGCTCCATAAATGGGGCATCAACATCATCAATACCGCCTGTATCAATCAACGAAAATTGGCGGTTAAGCCACTCGGCACTAGTATAAATACGGTCGCGTGTGACGCCTTCAACATCTTCCACGATAGAAATGCGTTCTCCTGCGATACGGTTAAAAAGCGTCGATTTTCCAACATTTGGACGCCCGACGATAGCAACTGTTGGCAAAGACATATTGCCTCCTTATTTCTTGATTTAGATATGATGGGTGCAAAGATGATACCTATCTTCTATTTTCACCTTGCAAATGGATTTCCTTGGCAAGATACTGCACTCGTTCCATGACGCGCTTGGCTTGCCAGGTTTCATCGCCATGACGACTGCTCGCTAGCTTTCTTTCTAAGTCAGCAAAACTGTAATTGGAGGTGAAGAAGGTCGGTAGATTCTCCTGCATCCGGTATTGAAGAATAACTTGCAAGACCTCATCACGTATCCAAGCTGAGGTCTGTTCGGCACCGATATCATCTAAAATGAGCACATCACTGGTTTTCACAGCGTCAATCTCATCTTTGACCGAGGCCGTCTTGATGGCATTTTTAATATCAATCGTAAAACTGGGGTAATGAAGAAGGGTTGTCTCAGCACCTTTCTTTTCAGATAGCTCATGGGCTAGTGCAGCCATCAAGAAAGACTTTCCTATGCCCATGTCTCCGTAAAGATAGAGGCCTTTTTGGTCTGGATTAGGATATTGACTGATAAAATCCACCAAAGTTTCATACACTTCTAAGCGCTCAGTGTCATCAATCAAGACATCCTCAAAAGCAATCCTTTTATAGGACTTGGGCAAACTGACCAGATTGATACGATTTTCAATTGCTTTTTGCCGCTGCGCTTCTTTTAAAGCACGTGTCTCAAGATAGCTAACATCTGCATAGCCCTCATTCATGGTAAGAATCGGCTCATATCCTTTAGCACTATAGGTGTCAGCTCCTTCTTGAAACTTGTGCCGTTCATTAATAAACTGATTGAACTTAGGAAGGCTGCGTTTGATTTCGGATTGGCTCAATCCGTGCTCATTGATAAAATTAGCCACGGCTGGATCGGCTAGAATCAGCTGAGCGATCTTATTAGCGTCAAAATGCCCAGCATGTCCAGATTTCTGTATGGTTTGTCCAACTTTTTCCATTTATCAATCCTTTCTAAGCCGCTCTAGAGCCCTACGCTTGGCTTCTTCAAGCCTCTTTTTATCTTCTTGGCTAGTCTGATTTTGGTAGTTTGGGTTGCTCCATTCGGGAACGTTTGTCTTCTGAGCTTTGGGCTTGGTTTTTTGAGATTTTTTGCTTGAGAACTCCCTCATGCTTAAAACAGCAAGTTCAGCTGTGTTAATCTGACGGTAAGCAAAATCATTAGCAATTTTAAGGGCGTACTTTTGGTTAACGTTCGCTGAGTCCGTTTTTAGGATGGTGTAAAGAATGATAATATTGATGACCTCATCTAGAAAACCTTTGTTGGCTAAATCTAGTAATAGTTGCCGCTCGTCATAGGTGATTGAAGCATTGCGTGTTTTTTTGACCTTGGCTAAAAAGACTGGCGAACGATCAGCACGTGCTTCTTTGACAATGACTTGCTCTTGTGGCGTTAGGTTTTCTGCTGACGCCGCTTGCGCACTGCCTTGGCTTTTTTTTGCGGTCATACGTGACAGTGAAATGGTTAAATCAACAGCTGTTTCCTTGGCTAACAGGTAGGTGTCGTACCAACTTAACTGATGAGTCTCTGCAAAACGATACAAAGAGATGGTATCCTTATCTTCTTGGCCAAAGGACAGACCGTCTCGTTTCATAAGATTTTTAAAAGCTTCTAAGTCAAATGTCGGGGTTACGGCTTTCGCTGTTCTAGCGATATCAACTTGTCCGTCATCATCAAAAACATCCGAAAAACGTTTTGAGAGTTTTTGAGCCCTTTCTGGAAGAACCGTCTTCAGCTCATCAACAGCTACTTCCCCAATTTTCCGAGCCAGTAATTGCCGATAAAGGGCATTATTTAAGAAATCTTCACACGACAAGGGGGACTTTAACTGTATCAGATAGCTACTCCTGTGCTGATAAAAATCCACTAAATTCATAGCTGTTAAAACCGCCAAGGCCTCTTCAAAGGTTGTCATCCCAAACATGGTATGGTTGAGCACTTCTGAGAAATGGTGTTTTTTAGCACCGTCATCATTGAAGGCCACCAAGAAATGATAGAGACTAAAAGCATTTGCTCCGATGATAGGGTAATAACACCGCATCAAAGAGATAGAAGAGCCCTCAACAACATTGCCTTTGACAAAGAAAAATTCGTCTATCGGTTTCATGAACGCCCCTTTTTCGCGCGCACACGCTTCGTAATCTGTTGCAGCAAGGCTTCAATCTCATCAACGTCCTTAAAACTACGATAAACCGAGGCAAAGCGCACATACGTAATCTCATCCAACTCAGCTAAGGCATCCATCACCATATTGCCAATGACGGTACTTGACACTTCGTTTTCATACTGGCTACGAATGGTCTGCTCAATTTGGCTAATGACTTTTTCAATATCATCACTGGAAACAGGGCGTTTTTGGGCACTCATGATAATACCATGAAGAATCTTATCTCGTGAAAACGCTTCTCGTGTCCCATCTTTTTTGATCACCAATAGCGGTAATTCTTCAATTCGCTCAAAAGTTGTGAAACGATTGTGACAGTTCTCACATTCACGGCGTCTTCTGATGGTTAGCCCTTCTTCAGCTTGACGACTATCAACAACACTTGACTTTGTAGTATGACATTTTGGACAACGCACAAAAACACCCCAATCTTTCCAAACTAACGTTAGACTAATACCATAACCTACTGGCTTTAAAACCAAAATAATAGAGCTTTTAACACTTCATTATAACATAATCTTGACTCAGAAACAAAGCTCACTCACATACTACTGGCAGGGTTATTCTTTCTGGCAAAATGACATCTTTTGAACAGAAAAAACCAAGCAAGCCTTACTTTTAAACTGGGTTCCTTGGTTTTCACTTGTTTTAAGAATCCTGCTTTTAGCTTGGCCCATCTGCCAGAGGGATCGCAATGACAAAGCTTGTGCCGACATTAACACGGCTCTCTACTTGCAAGCGGCAGTCATAGGCATCACAGATTTGCTTGAGAATTGACAAGCCAATCCCAAGACCTGCCTTGGTTCCCTCACGGTTGCGAGACTTGTCGGTTCGGTAGAAGCGTTCAAAAATATTTTGCAAATCTTCTTCTGTAATTCCTTCCCCTTGGTCTTTGACGGTAACGAGGGCATAGTTGCCTTCCTTGGCTAAGGTCAATGCAATCAGGCCACCATTAGGAGAGTACTTAATGGCATTGTCCATCAAAATGGTCAGCATCTGTTCAAAATGTTTTTTAGCAATCTTGGCATAGAGATTTTCTGCCTCAACCGTTAGGGTAAAACGAAAGTCAGGACGCAAGATTTCAAAATTGTAGAGGGAAACTTGCATGGCCTCTTCCAAAAGGCTGACCGCTTTCTTATTCTCTGAAAGATTGCCCTGTAAACGAATCAACTCCAACATATCGCTAATCATCAGATTCATCCGTTGCGCTTCATGACGACTGGCTTCCAGGCTTTCCTCTAAAATGTCTGGATCGTTTTTCCCCCAGCGACTTAACATATCTAAATGCCCCTTGATAACCGCCACAGGTGTCCTAAGTTCATGACTCACATCGCTAATGAATTGCTGCTGGAGCTTATTTTGCTCAGCAATACGAGCCATCATCGCGTTAAAAATCTTAGCTAGCTCTTCAATCTCATCGCCACTTTTAATCTCTGCACTGACGTTCAAATCCGTCGGATCCGCTTCGATGCGACGCATAACGTTTCTGAGGTTGTAAATGGGTTGAAAGAAGCTATCGATACTAGGCTTCATGATGACTAAAACGATGATAATAGTTCCTACCTCTAAAAAGAGTAAGAGGATAATCAACCGATTTTTTAAACTGTAATAAAACTCCAAGTTATGAAATAATTTCGCATAGCCAATCCGCTTTTTTCCTGTCTGATTGTAGATAGGAACGTTCATGGCAAATCCTCTATCCCCGTCAATCTTTTCCGAACGTAGAACATTGAGCGGACCAAGCGTAACTGGGCTAAGGTCTGAACCCGTCGTAAAAAGAAGGTTTTTATTAGCATCGTACAAATAGGCAATCTGATTCGAATACAGTAAGTGAGAGACCGAGTGATTGCCAGAGACAGCTATATCTTCGGTCAGAATCGCGTTTGAATCGACTTTCTCATTGGTCGTGTGAGCGTGGAAGTAGGACAGCAAATTATCTTTGGTTAACGGTGCATCAATCTCCGAAATATGTCGTTGAACTAAATCTGCAGTGGTTCGGATGGTCTCTTCTTCCTGTTTAATCAAAACATCGTTGGAAAAGAAAAGCATTGCAACGGTAAACATGGTCAAAATGAGAAAAAACAGCCCCATGGTGACTAGGACTATTTTTCTTCTTAATGACATACGGCGCAGGGCTTTCAGAAAGCGATTATTTGTCACGAATAACATACCCCATACCACGAACGGTTTGAATGTAAGATTCATTGCCTGCAACATCTATCTTACCACGAAGATAGCGAACGTAAACATCAACAACATTGGTTTCTACGGCTTCGTCGTATTTCCAAACAAGATTTAACAATTCTTCACGAGTCATCACTCGATTCATGTTTGATACCAAAGCAGACAACAAATCAAACTCACGTTTGGTCAATGGAATCGTCTCATCACCGCGAACAACAGCTCTGTTTTGGGGATCTAACGTTAAATCCCGGTAGGCTGCATCTCTTGACGAAGCGCGTTTGCTTTCTTCAATCTCTTGACGGCGAAAAGCTGCGCGAACACGGGCCAACAACTCTTCAATCGCAAAAGGCTTAACGATATAATCATCTGCCCCACGATCAAGCCCCGATACAATGTCCATCACTGAATCTCGCGCTGTCATCATAATGATATAGGTTGACTTTTCTTGTTGCAAACGACGGGTCACTTCAAAACCATCCATTTCCGGCAACATCAAGTCTAACAGGATTAAATCAAAATCCTTGTCAAGTGCTGCTTCCAAACCTGCACGGCCATCATTTTCAACCGCAACAGAATACCCTTCATGCTGCAATTCTAATGAAATGAAGCGCGAAAGGTTTTTCTCATCTTCAATAATCAAAATACTTTTTGTCATATGACCACCTTTGTTAATTTATTATGTTTAATTTACGTATTATACTAAGTTCCTAAACTTAGCGATTGACGTCTCCTAAGCTAGTATCCGAAGTTGCTAAATAACCCTATGCTAGCTTGGAAGTCACTATGATACTCCTTATCTCCAGGAAATTTATCATATCATGTTTGAGAACACATGACAAATTAAAATTATGTGTCAAAAACATGTCATTATCAGTTAGTCTTCAGTAAAGAGACCTGACAAGGAAGCAAAAGGACTGTTTTCTTCTTTCTCTGCTTGTCTCATAGCCTCATATTGTTCTTGGGTTAAAACAGCCCAATCATTGCCCTGCGGCATGGCAACAGCATCTTTTTCGTCTTCTGTTAAGACTTTCGAGGGGATGTTCAGCAAAATATTATCAATGATGCTTTCAGAAAAATCTAGCTGATCACCTTCGACAACCATAACCAAGTGTTCTTCAACCAAATCAGCCTTTTCAGCTACATCAGCCGCCGCAATAAAGACCTCTGACACATCATAAGATTCCGGTATCGTCACCGGTTCCATAGAGCGGGTAGATGGCAAGGTCAACTCATAAGATAGATGATAATTCAACAAATATAGACCATCATCAAAGGTCATCAAACCTTTGGCAGTAAGGTTTGTCACATCGATAATTGTCTTATCTCTTGCCAATAACGCTGTTTTAACATCCGGCGACTCTTCAAATGCAATCCCTTCAGGGTGATTTCTAATATCTCTTAATTTCATGTTCTTCCTTTTCTTTTGTTGATGCTAAATTGATGGAGGACAAGAGGCAAAACCTCTTCATTGTTACTTGTCATAAGACCATCTTTGGAAAAACTGATACCAGTAAGTTAATATCCCTTCCAACCAATCTTCACGTTTCACCATAAAGGCTAAAGCCCTTAACGGTTGGGAGACTATCATTGTGCGTGCAATGAGAGCAAGAGCTCTCTTCTTCGCTAACGGTTTATCAGTTCATCGTTTAAACTGGTTACTCTTTCAAAAAATCTCACCTTATTATATCAAGCTTTGGGATAATTTCCAAAGAAAAGAATGCGAGATTATGGTAAAATAAGAGAAGTTTCATACATAAGGAGTACCTATGACACCGCAAGAGTTTTACGAGCTACTAGAAGCTCATCATATCACCCTTAACCAGCATCAAAAACGACAATTTGAACGTTATTTTGAACTCTTGGTAGAGTGGAATCAAAAAATCAACTTAACGGCGATCACTGACAAAAATGACGTCTATCTCAAACACTTCTACGATTCGATTGCGCCAATTCTCCAAGGCTATATCCCTAATGAACCCATTCAACTCCTAGATATTGGGGCTGGTGCTGGCTTTCCTAGCCTACCGATGGCAATTATCTTTCCCAACTTAGAAGTCACCATCATTGATTCACTGAACAAACGCATCCAATTTTTAACCCTTCTGGCTGAGGAATTAGGTCTCTCTAAGGTTCATTTTTACCATGGGCGTGCCGAAGATTTTGGACAAGACAAGCAGTTTCGCCAACAATTCGACTTGGTCACTGCCCGTGCGGTTGCTAGAATGCAGGTTTTGGCTGAGTTGACCATTCCTTTTTTGACCCTAAACGGCAAACTCATCGCCCTAAAAGCCAGCGCTGCGGATCAGGAAATCGAGGAGGCGCAAAATGCTCTCAAAACGCTATTTGCCCAAGTCTTGGAAACAAAAGACTACCAGCTTCCAAATGGAGATGGTCGTAATATCACCATCGTTCAAAAGAAAAAAGAGACCCCAAAAAAGTATCCTCGCAAAGCTGGCATACCTGCTAAAAAACCACTTTAACTCAGCCATCAGAAAGGATAGCTATGCCAACCTTTATTTCCAAGTGGTCTGTCACCCAACGCTTATGTTTTAGTTTTATCATTGTCATCTTTATTGGCAGTTTCTTATTATCACAACCAATCCTGCACTACGCCGATGCGCCGCAAACCAGCTATTTCGATCATCTGTTTAATGTTGTGTCCATGGTCTGTGTGACAGGGCTGTCGGTTTTTGCTGTGGGGGATGTCTATAACGGCTACGGGCAAGTCCTTGTCATGCTACTGATGCAAATCGGTGGCTTGGGACTCGTCACCTTGATTGCCATCAGCAGCTTCGTTTTGCACCGTAAAATGAACTTATCAGACCAAACCTTACTGCAGTCAGCTCTGAGCCGAGACAGCGGTCAAGATTTAAAACGTTTTCTTTACTTTGTCTATCAATTTACATTTGTGATTGAAAGCCTCGCTGCCGCTATCTTGATGATTGATTTTATCCCTCGGTTTGGGATTGGCCACGGTATCTTTAATGCCATATTTTTAGCCATTTCTGCTTTTTGTAATGCTGGCTTTGACAATTTAGGATCCAGCAGTCTCCAGCAATACACGACTAATCCCATTATTAACCTCACGCTTATCGGTCTCATCATCGCTGGTAGTTTGGGGTTTGGCGTTTGGCGAGACCTCCTGAAGTGTATCCAGCGCTACCGAACCCAACAACCCAAACAGCTGTCTAGCCTCTTTCGGTCTTTGACCACACAATCACGTTTGGTGCTCAAAACAACGGCCATCATTCTCATCCTTGGAACAGCTATTAGCTGGCTCCTCGAATATCAAAATGCCAAAACCATCGGACAACTGTCTCCCCTAGAGCAGCTTATGACCTCATTCTTTCAAACAGTTACCATGAGGACAGCGGGCTTTGCTACCATCGACTTTGAAAATGCCAATCCTGCCACCAATTTTATCTATATGATGCAAATGGTCATGGGAGGAGCACCTGGCGGTACTGCAGGAGGCATCAAAATTACGGTCATCGCCATCATTGCCTTATTATTTAAAGCCGAACTATCTGGTCAAACGGAAGTCAACTTCAACCACCGAACCATCGATTATCGGATGATTAAGCAAACCCTGACGGTGATTATCTTTTTCTTTACCATGATGATGATTGGCTATCTGCTGCTCTTGTTATTCGAAACCAAGATTAATCCCTTCAGGCTACTCTTTGAAACAGCGTCCGCCATTGCAACGGTTGGGGTCTCAATGAACGTCACCCCCGAACTATCACCAGCAGGGCGTTTTATCATCATGATTCTCATGTTTATCGGGCGTGTCGGCCCCATCACTGTCCTACTAAGCCTCTGGCAGAGAAAAGAACAGACTGTGCACTATGCCAAATCAACCATTTCACTCGGTTAATACAGAAAGGAATTTATTGTGTCTAAAAAAATCATCGGTGTCTTAGGACTTGGTATCTTTGGCAAAACGGTCGCCGAAGAACTCTGTACCTTTGACCAAGACGTTATTGCCCTTGATTATCGCGAAGAACATGTCGAAGCGGTTGCCAACATCGTCACACGCGCTGCCATCGGCGACATCACTAACTACGAATTTTTGGAAAGTGTTGGTATCGAGCATTGTGATACCGTAGTTATCGCAACGGGAAATAGCCTCGAAGCTTCTGTCTTAGCCGTCATGCATTGTAAAAAATTAGGGGTTCAAAACATCATTGCTAAGGCCAAAAGCGGCATCTTTGAAGACGTCTTGTATAACATTGGCGCCAATCGTGTCATCATGCCTGAGAGAGCCTCTGGAAAGTCACTGGCTTCTCATATTTTGAGACGGCACATTTCAAATATCATTCATGTTGAAGACGATATCTCCATCATCGAGTTCACCATTCCTCAAAAATGGGTGGGCAAGAGCCTTATCCAACTCGACTTACGCAATAAATATGAAATCAATGTCGTTGGCCTGCGTATGGGCAACATGGAAGGCTTGACGACCGACTTTGATCCCCACGAACCCCTTCCAGCTGATATCCATATCAGCGCTGTCGCAAATTCTCGTACCTTTGAAAGGTTTGATTACCTAGGCTACCTCAAATAATCAACACTCTCTCATAACTGCCCAAAAGACTAGACTACTTGAGCTAGTCTTTTTAAGTTGATAAGCGTTTGTTCTAACCCCTTTCTAGTCATCGTTCTATTTATCACAAACATTGACAATTCCCCCCATTCATTTTAAAATGATAGACGGCAATTATTTCACATGTTACCAGTCTTTTAGAGAGGTTATCTCGTATGTTAAAAAACATGAAAAGTCCAACAGTGATTGTTGGTTTTATGCTCTTTGCTCTCTTTTTTGGAGCAGGAAACCTAACCTTTCCAGCTTTTTTGGGTCTTTATTCGGGGAACCACTTTTGGCAATCAATCATCGGGTTTTGTGTGACAGGTATCGGACTACCCCTACTTGGTGTGATGGCTGTGGCCTTCTCCGGTCATGAAACCCCTAAAGCCTTGGCAAGGCCTGTTTCCAAATGGTATGCCACAGGCTTTGCGTCGATTTTGTACCTGGCAATCGGACCTTTCTTTGCCATTCCCCGAACAGGAGCAACCTCTTTTTCCATCGGTATAGAGCCTCTTTTCGGAAATAGTCTTCTGGTTAAAGCTATCTACGCTCTGATTTTCTTTGGCCTCTCTTACCTTCTAGCGATTAAACCAAGTAAGATTTCAGATTATATCGGCAAATACCTGACCCCAATCTTGATTGCTGTACTGAGTTTACTAATTATCGTCTCCTTGCTCAATCCTATCGGTGATTTAGGGCAAGCTCGCAATGCTTCTGACACCATTAACAATGCCTTTCGAGATGCTCCTTTTGTGGCGGGATTGATTCAAGGCTATGGTACCATGGATGCCCTAGCCTCCTTGGTTTTTGCGATTTTGGTCATCAATGCCTTCAAAGAACATGGGATTAGTGACAAAAAGCAAATCGCTCAAGAAATCATCAAATCAGGCTTGTTTGCCTGTTCCTTACTCTGTCTCGTTTACATTTTTATCGGCCATATCGGAGCAACATCGCAAAGCCTTTTTACACTTAAACGCGGTCTGTTTGAACTCTATGATACAACAGTAGATGGAGGGCATGTCCTCAATCGAGCCATCACCTTTTACCTCGGTTCACTCGGCCAAAACACACTTTCAGTCGTGATTTTTCTAGCTTGCTTGACCACTGCTTCTGGTTTGATCACATCTTGCTCTGAATTTTTTCACAAACTCATGCCTAAGCTATCCCATGTCACTTGGGTGACGATTTTCACACTTATGTCCACCCTATTTTACTTTGCTGGTCTATCTGAAATCATCAAGTGGTCAACTCCTTTTCTTTACCTTTTATACCCGCTGACGATTTCCTTGATTTTTCTGGTGTTTACCAAAGGGCTATTTGGCAGCCATCCCCTTGTTTATCAAACCACGATTGGGCTTACCTTTATCGCTGGTTCCTATGACTTCCTAGCCACCCTATCCCAGATGACCAAGCTTTTCCAAATCCCTAAAACCATCGAGCATTTCTTTACAACCTTAGTTCCTCTAGGAGAATTTAATATGGGATGGATTAGCTTTGCGCTCACTGGATACCTTATCGGATATCTTGGCTACCGCCTCATGCTTAAATCCAAACCAACTCAAAAAAGTGTTATCAGATAAATTCTGATAACACTTTTTTTAATGACGATTGAACCGTGATTTTTCGGCGACTGCTGTAAAGAAGACATCAGACGATGAGTTTAGGGCGGTTTCACAAGAATCTTGAACCACACCAACAATAAAGCCTACACCAACCACCTGCATAGCAATATCGTTTGGAATGCCAAACAAACTACAAGCTACCGGAATAAGCAGTAGGGAGCCTCCAGCAACCCCTGAGGCACCACATGCTGAGACGGCAGCAACCACGCTTAAAATAAAGGCAGTTCCAAAATCAACGTCAATACCCAGCGTTCTTGCAGCTGCCAAGGTTAAAACGTTGATGGTAATCGCTGCACCAGACATGTTAATTGTTGCTCCTAATGGGATTGAAACCGAATAAGTATCTGGATTTAACCCTAATTTGTCACACAGGCGCATATTGACAGGGATATTAGCCGCTGAACTACGGGTAAAAAAGGCGGTTACTCCTGATTCCTTCAAGCATTGAAAAACCAGTGGATAGGGGTTCTTGCCCATCATGATAAAGCCCAATAAAGGGTTAACCACTAAAGCCACAAAAGCCATGGTGCCAACCAATGCTAAAATCAAAATACCATAGGTGGCCAAAACCGATACCCCATTTTCTGAGATGGTCGCAAAGACTAAGCCCATAATCCCCAAAGGAGCTAGGTTAATAATTCCTTTCACAATTTGCCCAGTAACATCTGCCAGAGTACTTAGCAACTCTTTGGTGGTCTCACCAGCTGAGCGAAGAGCCAGACCAAATACCACTGCCCAAGATAAAACACCGATATAATTGGCTTGGGATAAGGCATTGATAGGATTATCCACAATTTTCAAAAGCAGACTTTGAAAGACTTGAGCAATGCCTTCTGGAGAATCTGCTTGTGCAACGTTAGACTCAGATAAGGTTAGGGTAATTGGAAAGACATAAGAGCTCAGAACAGCTACTAGGGCTGCTGAGAAGGTCGCCAGCAAATACAGGAATATAATCACCTTCATATTACTCTTTTGACCATCACGAGACTGCGATAGAGCATTGGCTACTAAAGCAAACACCAGCAAGGGGGCAATAGCCTTTAATCCACCAACAAACAGCTGGCCAATCAAGCCAATAAAACTCAACTTGGGAACAAGCAGTCCCAGAATGCCACCAACCATAACACCGATAACAATGCGTTTAACAAGGCTCACTCGATGCCATATGCGATACGCTTTTTCCATCATTTCTCCTAAATTACAATTACTAATATAAGAGGTTAACCTCTATAGCTATTCATTATACCATAGATTGAGGCGGAAAAATGCTGTCTTTTAGTCTTTAAAACAAATTCAATTCTTTTATCCTATTCACAGCTTCGACAAGGCGCTCAGGGCTTTCCAAAAGACCTATCCTAACATAGCCATCCCCTGCCGCACCAAATCCAATCCCTGGAGCAACTGCAACCTTAGCTTTCTCCAATAACAAGTCAGCAAAGGTCTCTGAGGTATAGCCTTCAGGAACTGGCATCCAAGCGTAAAAACTACCTCTTGAAGGATAGGCATGCCAACCAATGGTTGCAGCTGCTTCAGTAAATGCCTTGCGTCTTTGATCGTATAGCTGATTCAACTCTAAAATCGCTTGATCACTTCGCTCATCCAAGAGAGCCACGCGACCTGCCTCCTGAATCGCTGGAAAAATCGACACAAAGAGGTGATCCTGCAACAGATTCAAAGCCTCAATCATCTCCGCATTACCAACAGCAAAGGCTAAACGCCAACCAGCCATGTTAAATGTTTTGGAAAAGGTATATAATTCAATACCAACGTCTTTTGCCCCAGCCGCAGATAAAAAGCTAGGATTGTCATAACCATCAGCACCTAAAGCACCATAAGCAAGGTCACTCACAATACCGATACCATGCTTCTTGGCAAAAGCAACTGTCTCTTCGTAAAACTCTGGTGTCGCGACTGCTCCTGTTGGATTATTGGGGTAATTGAGGTAAAGAAAGCGAGCATTTTCTAAAAATGCTTCCGTAAAACTATCGTAATCGGGTAAAAAGTCATGTTCAACCGTCAGAGGGAAGGTATCATAATCCACCTGACCAAGCACAGTACCAGATAAATAATCTGGGTAACCCGGATCAGGCAATAACAATTTATCACCTGGATTCATTAGGGCCAAGGGCAACTCCACTAAACCTATCTTAGCCCCGCCTAAAATACAGACCTCTCGCTCAGGGTCTAGCGTCACGCCATACTCTTTGAGGTAAAACTCTGCCACCGCTTCTTTTAAAGACCGCTGGCCCCTAAAGTTAGAATACTTATGGTTAGCAGAATTGTGACTGGCTTGATTTAAGGCCTCAACAATAAATTCATAGGTGGGCTGGTCAGGGTTGCCTTGCCCAAGATTGATGACATCATGACCTGCTAGAACCTCTTGATTCACCTTTGCAACAAGATTGGCAAAAAATTGTTTTGGAAGTTTATCCAATAGTTGTGATTGTGGAAAGTTCATCTTAATCCTCCTGATATAAGTCTAATCGGCGATCGGCAAACACTGGTATCTGACCTCTCACCGACTCAACGGCTTCTAAATCAATCGTGACGACAGACACTCCTTCTTGAGCATCTGCTTCAAAGACAACTTTACCCAAGGGGTCAATCACTAGCGAATGCCCATTAAAGGTATCCAGCAATCCCTCCCCTGTTCTGTTGACGGCCACCACATAGGCTTGATTTTCAATCGCTCTTGCCTGTAATAAAATTTTCCATTGCATGATTCTAGAACTAGGCCACTGAGCTGGGACCACCAGTAGCTGGGAACCTTTAGCCATCTGCTTACGAAGCCACTCGGGAAAACGAATGTCATAGCAAATCACCTGACTCATCTCAATGCCACCAAGGGTAAAATGACTATCCAAGTTACCAGCTGCTAGGTGCTTATCTTCTCCCATCAAGCCAAATAGATGAACCTTGTCATACTGATTAACCAAGTGACCGTTTTGATCAAAACTATAAGAGGTATTGAAAAAGGTTCCTTGACTTTCCCGGGCGATAGACCCTCCAATCACAGCGACCTCATACTTCTTGGCAAGATGAGAAAGAAAGGCTTGAGCTGTCTCTCCTTCTTTATCAGCACAATCAGCCAAGTCCGACAAGGCATAACCAGTATCCCATAATTCTGGCAAGACCAAGACATCAACCTCTCTTAAATCAGCCTTATCAAGCCACTTTAAGACGTTTTGGCGATTAAGCTCCGGCTTCCCCTCTTGGATAGCCATCTGTAGTAAAGCAATCTTCATGATATCCTCCTTCATACTAAGAAAGACCCACCCAAAGCGGCAAGTCTCTCGTTTGTCAGTTTATCGTTTAACGATGACTCAATTTCCGTGTCAAGAAATCACCAATAAATTGAATGGTAAAAATCAACAAGAGAATGGCCAAGGTTGCTACAAAGGTAACATCTGTATTAGAACGGTTATACCCATAGGAAATGGCAACATTGCCAAGCCCACCTGCACCAATAGCACCCGCCATTGCCGTCTCACCAACTAGAGAAATCAAGGTTACCGTCGATACGCGAATGAGGTCTGGTAGCCCCTCACCGAGATAAACTTTAATAATATCAAAGAGGGTTGCCCCTGACGCTTGAGCGGCCTCAATGACACCGCGATCAAGCTCTGATAAAACCACTTGCACCTGTCTAGCAAAAAATGGAAAGGTCGCCGCTGACAAAGGTACCAAGGCTGCCGTAGCACCCAAATTGGTTTTCACAATGAAAAAGGTCACCGGAGCTAAAATCGCTAATAAAATAATGAAAGGTATGGCACGAAAGACCGATGTAATCTTGTCCAAAATCTGAAAGACAGGCCGATTCTCAATAACACCACCAGGTCCTGTTAAGACGAGAAAGAGCCCTGCTAAAAGCCCCAAAAGCCCACCGATGATAAACGATACCACTGTCATAAATAAAGTTGCATTGATAGCAGCTAACCAGCCGTTGTCACCAGCCCAACCAATTTTATAAACGTTGGGTAAATAAGTTTGTATCCATTCTAACATCTAGGCACCTCTCTTTAAAATCGTCAACTGAATTCCAGCTTCCGTAATGGCTTCTTGCGCAGCGGATAGGTTATCCAAGCTTCCTGATAAAATGACAATCATCTCACCAACCGGAGTATGGTCAAGGATTTCAATATTCCCGTAAAGAATATTAGCAGACACTTGAAAACGTTTATAAATATCATTTAAAATCGGCTCATCTGTTGATGTTCCAGCATAATTCAACTGAACCAACATCGAATCTGCAGCGAGATTCACGACCACATCTTGCTTAGCAATCTTAACCATCGCTTCATCGATGCCAGTAGCTGTTTTGATGAATTCTTGTGTCAAGTCTTCCTTGGGATTTGAAAAAATATCAAGCACTGAACCCTCTTCTATCAATACCCCATTTTGCATCACAGCAACTCGGTTACAGATATCCTTAACAATCTGCATTTCATGTGTAATCATCACAACTGTCAACCCCAACTTTTGATTAAGGTCTTGCAATAGTGCCAAGATTTGTTTCGTTGTCTTAGGATCTAGGGCAGAGGTTGATTCATCTGAAATCAAAATCTCAGGGTCATTAGCAAGGGCACGCGCAATAGCCACCCGTTGTTTTTGCCCACCAGACAGCTGGGCGGGGTAGTTATGGGCACGATCAGACAGGCCCACCAATGCCAGCAAATCAGATACTTTTTTATATTTTTCTGCTTTACTCAAGCGTGAATGACGCAAGGCAAAGGCGACATTTTCAAAGGCTGTCTTTTGAGCCATGAGATTGAAATGCTGGAAAATCATGCCTATCTTTTGGCGCTTCTGGCGTAAAGCCGCTGGTGATAACTGAACCTTTCCTTTATCATAGGTGACATCTCCATTGATTTTGATTTTACCTGCTGTGGGTACCTGCAGTAGATTAATCACTCTGACCAGAGTTGATTTCCCAGCACCAGAGTAACCCACGATACCGTAAATATCCCCCCTATTGATACTAACAGACACATCTTTAACGGCTTCGATGATCCGTTTTTTCTGATGAAAGGTAATATCGATATGTTCTAAATTGATAATCGCATCATTCATAACTGGCAATTAACTCCTCTATCATTTCTATATGCGTTTCATAGTCACTTAACTTAACATTTTCATCACTACCATGGTCACGACTGTCGGGATTTCCAATCCCAAAGGCAGCAATCGGTACCTCTAATGCCTCAAACACTTGATGCATTGGACCTGTGCCTGGTGTTGTCGGCAATACTGCAACACCTGCTGGTGAAAACCGCTCTGCTATCTTAATCACATTTTGAATGGCTGGTGCTGTCATGTCACTACGATAACCTTTTTCTCCCAAGGTGTAGCTCAATATCACTTTATCATAACCATTTTTGCGTAATTGTTGCTCAATAGCTGCTAAAACCTTTTTCGGATCCATTCCTGGCACCAAGCGCACTTCTAACTTAGCAGACGCTGTCGCAGGGATGATGGTTTTGACACCTCGACCCAGGTAACCTGATGATATGCCCTCGATTGTCAAAGCAGGTTCGAAAAAGAGACGACGCTCCAACTCACCCTGTGAGCTAGCTAGCGTTGGTAGGCTTAAGTCATACAAGTCCTTGAGCGACTCCAAATCAATGTGGGCATGTTTAGCAACCAAATCCAGCTCATGTTGACTAGGTTCTAGGATATCATCATAAAGCCCCTCAACTAAGATACGACCATCTGATGCTCTCAAACTGCTCAAAGCATTGATAAGATACCACGTCGCACTATCAAAAACCGCGCCAAACTTAGAATGACTGTCCACTTTGGCTGAAGTGACTATCGCATCAAAGGTCACAATCCCTTTTGTACCACCAGATATTTCAATTTGATGTTCTTTGTTGCGAATCCCTTGCTCCCAGACTAGAAGGTCTGCACCCCTTAGTTGCTGGGCATATTTAGCCAAATACTTCTCCAAATCAACAGAAGCAGATTCTTCTGCCCCCTCCATCATAAAGGTCACATGGACAGGCAGAGTATCATGTTCTTGCAGATAAGCAAGTACCGCCGTCAAGCGTGCTGTAATATGCCCCTTATCATCATCAACCCCTCGCGCATACATATAGCCATCCCGAAAAGTGAGTTTAAAAGGATCACTAGACCATACTTGATCTGTATCTGCAGGTTGAGTGTCATAGTGGTTGTAAAAAATGAGGTGCTTGGCATCAGGTTTTGGACTTCTAAATTGCGCTAGCAAAAAGGGAGCTGCGTAAGTATCATCCAAAATAACCTTTGCCCCTGCTTCTTCAAAGACCTCTTTGAGATAGGCTGCTGTTTCAGCCAAACCAATCCCTTGAGCAAAAATGGACTTTCTGGAGACCAATTCTGCCAAAACATCTAGGTAAGCTTGCGTTAGTTTTTTCTTATTCTGCTCTTGTTTCGAATAGGACATACCTACCTCCTTGCTAAATAGTCTCCTAACAACAAAACAGGAGTGCTTATCACACGCCTATTTTGTTGTTCCATATCCATGATGAGAGCTTGGCTTAGTTTGATGGCGCACCTTCCCAGATAGCAATATCAGTTCCTTTGGAAGCTTTATTGATGATTTTAGCGACTTCATCTGTTTGGTAAACATCAACTAGTGTTTCAATCGCTTTGGCTTTAGGTGATTTTTTCCAATCTTTTTGAGCTGCAATGACATTAATCCATTGTTTTGAACTAGCATTTTTCTCTTCTGTGAAAAGAGAAGTCTTGTAATCCACACCAGCATCGACAGCGTAGTTATTATTAATAACAGCGGCATCTACCGAAGTCAAGGTTGAAGCTGCTTGATCGGCTGCAATTTCTTTAATGTCCAAATCTTTTGGATTTGATGTGATGTCATCAAGCGTTGCTACTTCCTCACCTGATTTAGACAGTTTAATCAAACCAGCTGATTGTAAGACGTAAAGCGCACGACTTTCGTTAGTTGGATCGTTTGGCACTGAAATGGTTGCTCCTTTTGGAAGCTCTTTAACGTCAGTGTATTTAGCTTTGTTGCCATCTAAACCTGAAAACAGGTGAATCGGGCTAAGTAAGGTATCTGCCACTGCAACTAAGTCGGCATCATTTTTCTTGTTCCAATCATTCAAGAAATTATAGTGCTGAAAGGCATTCACATCAATCTCACCATTTTTCAAGGCCTTGTTAGGTTGGGTGTAGTCTGTAAACTCTGTAAACTTGAGTTCTACACCTTTCTTATTTGCCAACTCTTCAACACGCTCCCAGATAGGCTCTGTGGCATCGGTCTTTGTCATAATTCCAACGCGGAGCTCATTTTTGTCCTCTGCAGCTTCTTTATTACCTGAGCAAGCTGCTAAAACAAAGGTTGAAGCAAACGCTAATCCTGTAACACCTAAAACTTTTTTCAATGTCATATCTCATTACCTCTTAATTTCTATTTTATAGTTCCTTATTATGTCATATAGCCTTATAAAAAACAAGTTGTTAAAAACTGGGTTTAGTTATAGTTTTAAACTATATCGGTTCTATCACGTTGACGGCGATTTCGAACTAACATGACAACTAAAAAAACGGACTATTTCCGTATCGTGGTGAATAGTCCGTATTTTCTGCGATGTTTACTTCCAAAAGTCATCAAATACCGTAATCGGTAGATGACGTTTATGCATGGTTTTTCGCCACCAATTTTCGATGATGTCTTGGGCTTTCGGTGATATTTGCTTGCCTTCAAGATAGTCATCAATATCATGATACGTGACCCCTAAGGCAACCTCATCGGCAATGCCTGGCTTATTGTCTTCCAAATCAGCCGTGGGAATTTTTTCATACAGCGCCTTATCCGCCCCCAAGGCAGCTAAAAGTTGCTTTCCTTGCCGTTTATTAAGACGGTAAAGGGGAAGGATGTCCGCACCACCGTCGCCAAATTTTGTGAAAAAACCAGTGATGTTTTCAGCGGCATGATCTGTTCCAATAACAGCACCACTGTACTCTCCAGCCACAGCGTACTGCGTAATCATGCGCTGACGCGCCTTGATATTCCCCTTGTTAAAGTCTGAAATAGCTACACCTGCCTTGGCTAATTCGGACACCTGACCATCTACAGCTTCTTTGATGTTGATGGTTAAGCAGACATCTGGTTGTATAAAATCAAGTGCTTTTTGTGCATCTGCTTCGTCAGCTTGAATACCATAAGGCAGACGAATGGCAATAAATTGGTAGTCTTCCTTGCTTTCGGCACGCAGTTCTTCAACGGCTAATTGTGCCAGACGACCTGCTAAGGTAGAATCTTGCCCACCTGAAATGCCTAAAACCAAAGTCTTCAAAAAGGGGTGCTTCAACAAATAAGCTTTTAAAAAATCTATCGAACGACGGATTTCTGCCTGTGCATCAATTTCTGGCTTGACACCCAGTGTCTCAATAATAGTTGCCTGTAAACTCACTTAGACGTCCTCCTTTACTTGGCCAACTGTCGCCTTACGCAAACGGTCAATCAAAGCCATCTTATTATCCCAAACATCTTGGGCCAAATCCACTGGGTACTCTTGCGGATTCAAGACGCGCTTGTACTCATCCCATAATTCATCCAGTTCTTTTTTCGCGTACTCTTTAATGTCCTCCAAGCGTGGCAAATCATAAACGAGACGACCATCTTGGAAAATATCTGTTAATAATGGCACCGCATCAAAGTTTTTAACCGTTTTGGAAATATAGGTATAAACAGGATGAAACATGTGAATTTCGGTCATATCAGACACATCAACGTCCGCAAAGGTGATGTAATCTCCCTCAGACTTGCCTTTTTCACGGCTGGTAATACGCCAGACTTGTTTTTTCCCAGGCGTTGATACCTTCTCAGCATTATTAGATAGTTTGATGGTATCAGTCATTTGTCCCTTATCATCTTCGATGGAAACAATCTTATAAACCGCACCCAGGGCTGGCTGGTCATAGGCGGTAATTAACTTGGTGCCAACCCCCCAAACATCAATCTTAGCCTTTTGCATTTTCAAATTAAGGATGGTATTTTCATCCAGGTCATTCGATGCGTAAATTTTAGCTTCTGTAAATCCTGCGGCATCCAATTGCTTACGCACTTCTTTTGATAAGTAAGCCATGTCGCCAGAATCTAAGCGAACCCCTTGGAAATTGATTTTATCCCCAAATTCTTTAGCGACCCTGATGGCTGCTGGCACCCCAATTTTTAAGGTGTCATACGTATCCACTAAAAACACACAATCGCGATGGGTCTCAGCGTAGGCCTTAAAAGCCTTATAATCATCGCCATAAGCTTGAACCATAGCATGGGCATGCGTTCCTGCCACAGGAATACCAAAAATCTTACCCGCACGAACATTTGAGGTCGCATCAGCGCCACCAATCACCGCTGCACGTGTCCCCCAGATAGCGGCATCCATTTCTTGTGCACGGCGTGTGCCAAATTCCATGAGAGGCTCATCTGCAATCACTGATTTGATACGGGCTGCTTTGGTCGCAATCAAGGTTTGAAAGTTGACGATATTTAACAGTGCTGTTTCAACCAATTGGCACTGTGCCAAAGGACCTTCTACTTGTACCAAGGGCTCGTTAGCAAAAACAAGATCTCCTTCACGGGCTGATTTCACTGATAATTCCAATTTAAAGTCTTTTAAATAAGCCAAGAAATCTTCTGGATAGCCCTCTTCACGAAGGTAGGCAATGTCTGCCTCTGAAAAGGCTAAGTTCTGTAAATAGGAGACCATTCGCTCTAGTCCAGCAAAGACAGCAAAGCCATTTTGAAAGGGTATTTTTCGAAAATACAGCTCAAAAACCGCATGCTTGTTGTGGATCCCCTGATTGAAATACACCTGCATCATATTGATTTGATATAGATCGGTGTGTAGTGTTAAACTATCATCTGTGTAAGTCATCTGTTGCTTCCTTTGTTCTTCTTAACATTGCTGAGATTCGCCGTCAGCCTGCATGAATTATCTTGCTGTCTATTATAGCACATGCGCCTTATTTAGAAAATGGTAGTCTCTTTGATTGTGACTTTGGAGGATTAAAAAAATCAGGACCGCAGTCCTGATAAATCTCTATTCTTGTTCAAGGAGGTACTGGTAAACTTCTTGCCCTGCAATAGCCCCATCACCAACCGCTGTGGTAATTTGACGCAAATGTTTTTGACGAACATCTCCGATGGCAAAAATCCCAGGAATCCTCGTTCGCATGTGGTCATCCGTTATCACCCAGCCATCTTGATCAGTAATACCTAAGTCACGGAAGAAATCCGAAACAGGGTCCAAACCGACATAGACAAAGACCCCTCCAAAGGCATGACTAGTGACTTCATGCGTTTTGACATTTTCTATATCAACAGTCGTCACCTTTAGGTCATCTCCCTTGATTTCTTTGACCACAGAATCCCAGATAAAGGAGATTTTGTCATTGGCAAAGGCGCGATCTTGCAAAATCTTTTGCGCACGCAACTCATCACGGCGATGAACAATGGTCACTGAACTGGCAAAACGTGTCAAAAATAGACCTTCTTCAACAGCAGAATCCCCGCCACCAACAACAAGTAAATCTTGATTTCTAAAAAAGGCACCATCGCAGACGGCACAGTACGAGACCCCTCTGCTATTGTAAGCACTCTCACCCGGTACCCCAATCTGGCGGTGTTTGGCGCCAGTCGCAATGATAACAGTTCGTGTTTCAAAAGCATCATCGTCTGTCAAGACACGCTTATAATCCCCCTTATCTTCAATACCTGTTACGATACCATAAAGGTTTTCAACACCAAATTTATCAAGTGGTTCATACATTTTCATGGATAATTCAGGACCGCTGATAAGGTCAAAACCTGGATAGTTTTCAATATCAGCAGTGTTATTCATTTGCCCACCGGGTGCTCCTTGCTCTAGGATTGCTACTTTTAGATTTGAACGGGCAGCATAAAGCGCTGCAGTCATCCCAGCCGGTCCAGCTCCAATCACAATTGTATCGTACATGCTTTCTCCTTTTTAATCTACATCTGTAGTCATATTTTAGCAATTCTTCCTTGAATTAGCAATGATTAAGACCTAAACACCAAGAGCAGTGCCATAAAAGCAAAAGAAAAAATAGGCACTGTTAAAATACAAATCATTAAAACATCATAGAGAACGGCTTGACGCTCTCTCGCCGTTTTATCTACTTTTTGACGAGCCCTATTCACCATATAAACCAAACCAGCAAGAAATACAACAATCGTTGCCAGTAAGAGCCCTTGTAAATAAAATGAAACTAACGTGTGTAACATATGCCTACCTTCTCTATCTTCAGTCCACAAAAGGGGTCTATCAACGCCTAATGATAAGCTGTTCAAAACAAACTCAGCCAGACAACCTAGCTGAGTTTTTCTTCATTATATCAAATATAGGTCTTTTTGTAACTAGCAAAAAAGGCTTTCGTTCGCTCTTCTTTAGGATGATGAATGATCTGTTCAGGCGTCCCCTCTTCTAAAATCTTTCCTTTTTCAAGAAATAGAACTTTATCAGCTACTTGCTCTACAAAACTCATATCGTGACTAACCAAAATCATGGTTTGCCCCTCTTTGGCAGCCTTAGCGATGGCTTTTTCGACGTCACCCACTAACTCTGGATCAAGGGCTGATGTTGGCTCATCCAACAAGAGAACATCTGGTTTCATAGCCAAAGCACGCGCCAAGGCAACCCGCTGTTTTTGCCCCCCAGATAAGTGGCGCGGGTAGTGATTTTCCCTATCTGACAAGCCTACTTTGGCCAGCTCTTTCTTAGCGATTTGCGTTGCTTCCGCATCAGAGAGGCCCTTCACCACTGTCAAACCTTCCTTAACATTTCCTAGTGCTGTACGGCGCTCAAAGAGGTTGAACTGTTGGAAAACCATCGCCAATTTACGGCGCAAGGTTAGTATTTCTTCCGTGGTGATGGTTGCAAAATCAACCTTAAAACCATCAATATCAATGGTTCCTGAGTCAGCTGCTTCAAGGTAGTTAAGGCTCCGTAAAAAGGTGGATTTTCCAGCACCTGAAGCGCCCACAAGTGCTACCACTTCACCCTTTTGAATATCCAAATCCAAACCATCCAAAACGTTTTGACCAGAAAATCGTTTGGTTAAATGACGGATTGCAATCATTACAAACCTCCTTCTTCAAGTGACTCTTGTACCGTTTCAGGGGACGAAACAGCCATCTGCTTCTCAATAAAACGCCCGAGATTTTCAATCAAAAAGCTAATGCCCCAATAAATCAAGGATACTGAAATAAAGCGTTCAAAATAGCGATAATCGCTACCACCGAGAATTTGTGCCTGAGCATACATCTCAACAATCCCTGCGTTAAAGGCAAGCGAGGTTCCTTTGGTCAATCCAATCAAACTGTTAATCAAGGTTGGGGTAGCTACCACTGCTGCATTAGGGATAATGACGCGGCGGTAAACTTGCCTGTTTGTCATTCCTAGGCTCTTAGCTGCCTCAATTTCCCCAGCATTCACCGACTGAATCGCTGCACGTATTGTCTCGCTAGCGTATGCAGCTTCATTAAAAGCAAAGGCAGTAATGGCAAAGACAGAGGCAGGGATAGCATTGATGTTCATGTCCAAACCCGTCTTTTGATTGATGGCTTTCAGCAATAATGGAATCCCGTAATAGCTCAGCATCAACTGTACCAAGATAGGCGTCCCCCGCAAAAAACTCACCAAAAAGGCTTGAATGGGGTAAATAACCTTAACACGATTGATTTTAACAACTGCGAATAAAAGCGCTAAAAGTAGGCCTGCTAAAGCACCTGCTAAGGTCAGACCGATGGTTATCGGAAGACGTTCTAAAATGGAGGGAATCGCATCAAAAACGGCTCGCCATGAAAATAATTTCCCAGCTGGGAGTTTCTCAACGAGAAGACTGTACCAGCCAGAAGCTAAAAATAGGTGTGTCATACTACATTCCTTTTATCGATAATCTTATATCATTCCATTCTATCACCCATTGATTGGACTGTAAATTAGGAGGTTTTAAAGAGGCGATAGGTTTTACCTATCACCTCTTTGTTTTTGACTATTGCTGGTACTTACTTCTGTTTCCAGTTAAAAATAGATGGCTCAACTTAACTAAATTGGCTTTTCTAGAAGGATTGCCTTCTCGCCTTACGCTCAGCTCTACCACGTGCCTTATTGGCAGCACGGCGTTCTTTGCGACGCTTCTCATCAACTGCCCACTGAATTTTCTTTTTGTAGCCTGGCTTTACTTTTTTCTTTTTCTTTTTGACCAAGCCAATCATCTCAGTATCAAGCTTTTGGTATGATTTTTCACGGTTAAGGCGGCGATCACGGTCATGGGTATCTTGAATCTCCCCATTTTTTAATACCTTGGGTTCAAAGACAATGCCCATTTTTTCCAACTCACGGATATCGGAGTCATCACTTGGCTGATAGAGGGTAATGGCAATACCAGATAAGCCATTGCGCCCCGTACGACCAACACGGTGAACAAAAAAGGATAAATCCTGAGGAATAGCATCGTTAATCACATGACTAACCCCTTCGATATCAATACCACGGGCTGCTAGATCTGTCGCCACAATGTACTCATAGTCTAGATTTTTGACTTGATTCATCATCCGCTTACGCTCACGCGGTGGGATACCTCCATGCAGTTTAGCGACTTTTAACCCATTTGCTAATAAGTAAGCGTGCAACTCATCCGCACGTTCCTTGGTATTGACAAAAATCATAGCCAAATAAGGGTTAATTGCCTTCGATAAATTTAGTATCTGAGTATTTTTATCTTTGCCTTTTGTTGAAATCAACCAATTGGAAATGGTGTCAGCGATAACTGTACGAGTCTTAATCTGCTCCATAACGGGATTGGTCAAGTATTTTTTCAAAAATGGCTGTAATTTTTGAGGAATCGTTGCTGAAAAAATGAGGATTTGGACATCCTTGGCCAAGCTAGCAGCAATCTTATCGACTGTGTCTAAAAAGCCCATATCCATAGTCATATCCGCTTCATCCACAACAAAGGTATGAGCTCTGTAAATCTCTAAATCACCCGATTTAACCAAATCATAGATACGACCTGGAGTCCCAATCACAATGTGAGGTTGACGCACTTTCAAGCGCTCAATTTGGCGTAATTTGTCGGTACCCCCCACATAGTTGGCCACTCGAATTTCTGTAGCTGAGTGAGCTGCAATTTGTTTGGTCGCTTGATAAATCTGCGTTGCCAACTCTCGACTAGGTGCTGTAATCACAACTTGCACACCGTCTTTGGTGGCATCCAACTTTTCAAAAATAGGCAGTAAGAAGGTGTGGGTCTTGCCAGAACCTGTTTTAGACTCACCAACAAGATCACGACCTGAGCGAACAACTGGAATAAGGCGTTGTTGAACTTCTGTGGGCTCCTTGAAGCCAATCTCATCCAAGGCTGACTGAATATAAGGTTTGAAATTAAAATCTTTAAAGGACATAAGGCCTCCTTTTCTGATGACTATTATACCACATAAAAAGCAGGGTAAAAGCTTCCCTGCCTTAATATTATTATAAATAGAGTAGTGCTAGGGCAGCTAGACTTGAGAGTACAGCCACAGCCCACATGAAAGCATCGACTTTCCACTCACTCCAGCGTTCGCCACGACCGGATAAGCCTCCTAGCTCTAGATGGTGATGAAAAGGGGTCATCCGGAAGATACGACGGCCTTGACCGTAACGCCGTTTGGTTAACTTAAAGTAAGTGACTTGTAACATGACAGAGGCTGTTTCAAAAACGTAAACCAAGCCAATCAAGAGCAAGGTCCATTCTTGACGCAGTGCGATGGAGATTGCTGCCAACATCGCCCCTAGGGCTAGTGAGCCAACGTCTCCCATAAAGACCTTGGCCGGCTTTTTATTAAACATAAAGAAGCCAAGTAAACCACCAATCATGGAGGCAATAATGAGTAGGATGTCAAATTGCTTTTGCACAAAAGCGATAACCCCATAAGCCAGTAAACTAATCACTACCGAAATAGAGGCTAAGCCATCAATGCCATCGGTCAGGTTAACCGCATTTGAGAAACCCACAACCCAAAAAATCACAAAGCCAACATACAAGATACCAAGCGGTAACTGCCCTCCCAAAATGGTCAAACTCGCTATCCCACTAGGACGCACATGGATAAAATAGAACAAAAGACCAGCGATGATTTGCAAACTCATCTTTTGCCAGGGCGTCAGTCCCTCATTGATTTGCTTGAAAATTTTCAAAAAATCATCCAAAAAACCAATAATACCATAGATAAGAACAACCGACAAGATACCGATTGTCGCTCCCATCCCAGTTCCTTGATTAAAATGGGTGATTAAGGCAAACAAGAAACTAACCAGAAGACTAACGGTCAAAAAAACAGTGCCTCCCATGGTTGGCGTGCCAGCTTTTTCAAGATGTTGTTTGACATCTTCATGCATTTGCTGACCACCAATTTTTTTCATTCGATAGTAGTGAATAAAGCGGGGCATAGCGATAATGGTTAGCACAAAACTAATGGTACCCACTATTAAACTCAATAGCATGTTAATCTCCTAAGGTTATTTTGATATTTTTCTTTTTCTTCAACGATGTTCCAGCATCAATATTTTGCTTGATGACCTTTCCAGAACCTTTAATCGTGATGCTCAAATCATTCCATTTGGCGAAGGCTTGGACATTTCGCTTACTCCAACCATACATATCTGGCATCTCATCAACCTGACCAGCTTGTAGTAAGATTTGCTGATTGGCTTTGAGTTGAATACCTTTTGTCACCGAACTTTTGGTAATTTTAGCACCGTTTCCGACTAAGGTAGGGTGTACAAGATTCTGACGGAGGGTTCGCATCACAGCGGCTGTCGGTTGCCCTGCAAATTGGGGCATGGTATAGGTGGTCTCTGGGTGTTTCTCTTTATCAGAGCTTGATGATAACAATTGCTCTTGCATGGTCATGGCTTCTTCCAAAACAGGATTGAAAATCGTCTGCCACTCCATTCCTGTCCAACTGCCTGGCTGCTGAACGGTTACATACATGGTGTAAATAGGATCATCTGCTGGTACCATGGCGACCACGGACAGCAAGTATTGACGTTCTCCTTTAATATAACCCGAACCGTCTTCTTTGGCAATTTCTGCTGTTCCCGACTTAACGGCAACAGATTCATTACCTACCTGAATAATAGGGCCATAGCCATTTGCGTAAAGCGTGCCATAATAAGGGGTTGTTCCAACAGTTACCATATAATCACGGGTTTCTTGAGCCACTTTCTTGCTGACAGGATGACCAGCTACCTCTGGCTTTGCTACACGGCTCGTGCCATCATTATGATCAACAATCTGACTGATAAATTGCGGCTCCACCATCACACCGTCATTTGAGACGCCACTAAACGCACGTAACATCTGGGTTTGAGTTACTGCAATCCCTTGACCAAAAGCGCTGGTAGCAGTATTAACACTATTTGATGAAATAATACCACCTGCTTCATACATCATTCCAAAGTAGGTTGGGATACCAAATTTAAATTTAGACAATAAGTAGTTACGCCACTTACTATTTCCCATTTTTTGCTCTAGCAAGGTCATGCCAACATTACTAGAATAGGCAAATCCTTGCGCATAGGTCATGGTTTGAATAGGCGCTGTGCCGTTGTTAAACGACCAGTCATTGACAATAATCCCAGACAAGTTTAACCCTGAGTTGGTAAAGTACTCGTTGGGTTTGAATTTCTTATCATCAATGGCTGCCGCTAGGGTCATCACCTTCATGGTGGAACCCGGCTCATAGTTGGACTGATAGAGGATATTCTGCCAAGAAAAATCCTTGGCTTCAAGTCCCTTTCTCGTATCAGAATTGAAACTTGGACGCTGCGTGGTAGCTAGGATTTCCCCAGTTTTAGCATTCATAATCGTGGCCGTTGCATTCTTGCCCTTGGTCTGGGCTTGAAAGGCATCCATTTGGGTTTCTAAATAGGTTTGGAGAGGGGCTGACAGGGTGGTGTAGACGTCTTTCCCATCAACCGCTTTTTTGATAACTCGCTGAGTCCCTAAAAGGACATTACCATTGCGATCTTTTTCATACTCAACAACACCGTCTTTACCAGATAAGATATCATTTAAGGAGGCTTCAAGTCCATTATCACCAACTAATAGGGTTGAGCCATTTTTAGCAGTATCTGTCTTTGTTAATCCGATAAACTGAGACGCAAAAGAACCGTTAGGGTACATCCTGCTGGTGCTCGTTTCAAACGAAATGCCCTTAATCTTTTCATTTTCCACAGCCTCTTTCAGCGTGCTCATCTTACTGTAACTGAGGTTAGAACCTTTCGTACCAAAAGCGACCTGTGTCAGATTTTTTTGCTTAAGTTGACTGATAACGTAGTCCTTATCCATCCCCAATTCCTTGTTAAACAAGTCTGCCACCTTATCGTACTGTGAGGGTTGAACATAGAGTTTTTCCTTATTGACACTGACGTAGGTTTTGTCGATGATAGCATAAACACTGTACGTTGTTGAATTTTCAGCAATGATATTGCCATTGCGATCAAATATACTGCCTCGTCTTGCTTGCAGTGTTGTTCTAGTGTTATAGACAGCTTTGGCACCTTCTGATAAGTTTACACCAAATTTACTATCCGAACCAACGATGACGGCAAAATTAATGACAAAGACAAAAAAGATGAACACCGTAAGGATCATCAGATTTTGACCAGCATAACGCCTATTCTCTTCTGGGTATTCTTTTCTAATCTTGACCACATAGTCAAGAAAGAGTTTTCGAAGTTTACTCATTTCTACTCCACATTTTGAATATTGTCATTTTGAATGCTTAATCCAGCTTTTTTGGCAATTTCAGAAATACGATCATAACGGCTCAGTTCGTTGACCTCTTGCTTAGCGTCATTTAAATCCGTTTGAGCACCGTTTATTTCAACATTCCAATGGTTGATTTCTTTTTGCACTTGCATATTACGACTTTGCAGGTAGATAATACTGATAGCCATCACAATCGTCGTAATAACGATAGAGCCGTAAAATCCCTTTTCAATACGGCTTGTTGTTCCAATGCGTTTTTGCAAAGCCTCTGTAATGGCTTCACGCTTAGTTTCATTTGACATGGTTACTTCCTGACTTTCTGAGCCACTCGGAGTTTTGCTGAGTGGGCTCGATGATTTGCTGCTAATTCTTCTTGACTTGGTAGGATTGGTTTACGATTGACCACCGCCATCTTAGGCTGAAGCTCATCGGGGATAAACGGCAAGCCTTTTGGAACTTCCACTGTTGAAGCCTCTTTGAACAACTGCTTGGTGAGGCGATCCTCGAGCGAATGAAAGGTGATGACTGATATTCGCCCACCAAGAGCCAATAAATCCATGGCTTCTTGGATAGACTCATCAGCAGCTCCAAGTTCATCATTCACTTCGATACGAATCGCTTGAAAAATCTGCTTGGCTGGATGCCCTTTTTTCTTGAGTTCCTTAGCAGGTTTAGCAGATTTGATCAGCTCTGCTAACTCTGTCGTGGTCTCAATCGGCTTGACTTGACGGGCCTGCTCAATCTTACGTGCAATCTGTTTAGAGAATTTATCCTCACCGTATTTAAAGAAAATACGCACTAAGTCATGGTAGTCGTAGGTGTTGATGACATCATAAGCTGTTAGCGTCGCTTGGCGATTCATGCGCATATCCAGAGGGGCGTCTTGTTTATAAGAAAAACCACGCTCACGCTCATCCAACTGAGGACTAGATACCCCCAAGTCATACAAAATCCCATCAATCTCAGTCACGCCTAGTTTCTCTAGATTGGACTTTAGATGACGGAAATTATCTTTAATAAAGGTTACCATACCCTTGTCGATATAATCTTTTAGTTTTGCCTGAGCATTGTCAATAGCTGTCTGATCTTGGTCAAAGCAATAAAGATGCCCTGTCTCACTGAGCTGGGACAAGAGGTAAGACGTGTGGCCTGCGCCACCTAGGGTCGCATCCACATAGATCCCATCGGGCTTAATATCAAGCATATCAACGGTTTCATGGAGAAGCACTGTAACATGATGAAAGTCTTTAGTCATAACTGTTATTATAGCACAAATCAACTTAGCTTGTCTTAAACAAGGAAGTCGCCTTAGCTAAGTCGTGCGATGAACTGAGATTAGTTTCTCACTTGGCCGTTACCATTGATATAAAACTTGGTTGACGTCAAGGCTTCTAAGCCCATCGGTCCACGGGCATGCATCTTCTGGGTTGAGATGCCAATCTCTGCTCCTAAGCCAAACACAAAGCCATCGGTAAATCTGGTCGAAGCGTTCACATAAACAGCTGCCGCGTCGATGCTGTCTTGGAAGGTTTCCGCCCTACTAATATCCTGAGTCACGATGGCCTCTGAGTGATGACTGGTGTAAGTATTTATCCAGTCGATAGCCTCTTCCAAACTATCAACAACCTTAACAGACATGATGTAATCTGAGTACTCTGTCGCAAAATCGACTTCTTCTGCTTTAACCGCTTTTGACAAATAAGCCATGGCGCGTTCATCTGCACGTAATTCCACCTCATGTTCAGCTTCCAAGGCAGTTTCTAGCTGAGGTAAAAATGTTTCTGCCACCTTCTTGTGAACCACAAGGCTCTCTGCAGCGTTACAAACACTTGGCCGTGACGTTTTCGCATTCACAACAATAGCCGCTGCCATCTCCAAGTCTGCGTATTCATCCACATAAATATGGACATTACCCACACCCGTCTCAATAACAGGCACCTTGGCTTTTTCTTTGACCCTTTGAATCAAACGCGCTCCCCCACGCGGAATCAGCACATCCACATAGTCAGTTGCTACCATCAAAGCTTCTGCAACAGCATGGCTGGTATCCTCAACTAATTGAACAACATTGGGATTATATCCTGCCTTAGCAAGCGTTTCTCGAGCAATAGCAATCAAGGCTTTATTGGAGTTGATGGCGTCTTTTCCACCACGAAGAATGATGGCATTATTTGTCTTAAAAGCTAAGCTAAAAGCATCAATGGAGACATTTGGACGACTCTCAAAAATCATGGCAATGACCCCTAACGGCACCCGCTTTTGTTGGATTTTTAAACCATCTAAATTGGTATAACCACGCACAACTTGGCCAATAGGATCCATCAATGCTGCAACTTGCCTAACCCCTTCTGCGATAGCAATGATGCGCTCTGGGGTTAGGCGTAAACGATCCACCATGACCTCTGAAATCCCATGACTAGCCGCTGCTGCGACATCTCTTTCATTGGCTAGCAAGATACGGTCAGTCTGTTCAACCAACTCCCTTGCTAAAGCTGTTAGCAGTTGATTTTTTTCAAGCGTTGATAGCTTCGCTAAATCACGACTAGCTTGTTTAGCTTGTTGCCCTAATGTTTCAATCAATCCCATCATAACCTCCTAATTTTCCTGCTTAAAGAGCGTGCCAATCCGCTCTCCTTCCAAGACCTTAAGAATATCGCGTGGTCTCGCTCCATTCATTAAAACCATAACACCACCAGCATCGAACATCATTTGGGCAGACCTTATCTTACTCATCATGCCACCTGTTCCAAATTTTGACCCTGCTCCACCTGCAGAGCCTAAGATGTCCTCCGTAATTTCTGAGACATAATCTCGTAAAACAGCATCCTCATAAATGGTCGGATTTTTATCAAACAGCCCATCAATATCCGAGAGCATGATCAATAGGTCCGCCCCAACAATCTTAGCAACGATTGCCGATAGACGATCATTGTCACCAAAGCGAGTGGCATGGTCCATCTCATCGACACTGACGGCATCGTTTTCATTGACAATAGGCACAATTCCCATCTCCAAAAGACTCTCAAAAGCATTGGTAACATTTGCTAAACTTTCCGGGAACTCAACAACATCTCTGGTCAATAAAATCTGAGAGACCTGCGTTTGATAGTGGGAGAAAACCTGGGCATATAAACCCATCATAGCAACCTGACCAACGCTTGATACGGCCTGTTGCTTCGCCAATTCATAGGGGCGTTTGTCCAAGTCCAAAAGATTTAAACCAAAGCCCATAGCACCTGACGAAACCAAGACCACTTCTAGACCTTTATTCTGCAAACTAGCGATGACAAATGCTAGTTGATCAATTTTGTCTAAATTCACTTTCCCGTTTGGCAACACTAAAGAACTGGTTCCAATCTTGATCACCAAACGTTTCACATTACTAAATTCACGTTTCATAGAGCAATTATACCATATCCAACACCCATTTCACTATCAAGTCTCACCAAAGGATGAGGAGGATTTTCAAAAAGGAGTTCTTGATAACATGAAATGATCAGGGCTATGCTTATGTTACGCTAACATTAACCGTTACCATCCGCTATCCCAGCAACTAACCGCATGGCTTCAAAAGACTGCAAAAAACCCAAACGTCACTTGACATCTGGGTTTAACCATAAGCTGTAGCCGCTTATTTTTTTGAGAAATGCTGTCTAACAATCGGAGCTACTTCCTCACCATAGAGTCGAATGGCTTCTAAAACCTTCTCATGTGACATAGAACCAATCGGTAAGTGAAGCATAAAACGATCCAAATCCAGTGCCTCAATCAAACCAATGATTTTAGCAGCAACATGTTCAGGATCTCCTGCAAAGATAGCACCATTAGGGCCGACAGCATTAAGATAAGCCTCATAGGTCATCGAAGACCAATGCGGACGGTCTTTAGCAATGTTATCAGTCACCGTCTTTGTAGGATGGTAATAATGCTCAATAGCAGACTGATTATCCGCTTCAATCCAACCCCAAGAATGAGCAGCTACCTTCATTTGACTCATGTCATGCCCATGTTCTTTGGCAATTTGTCGATAAATCTTTGCCAACTGCCCAAAGGCCTTAGGATTGCCGCCAATTGTTGCATAAGCTATCGGCAAACCTTTTTCAGCAATCTTCACCGTCGAATCAAGATTACCACCAGTGGCTACCCAAATCGGAAGATGAGGCTGAGTGGCTCTTGGATAAACGGGTTTGTTATCAACTGTTTGAGTGTGTTTGCCAGACCAGGTCAGATTTGTTGTCTTATTGATTCTTAAGAGCATGTCTAATTTCTCATCAAAAAGCTCGTCATAATCACGCAAATCATAACCAAATAAAGGAAAAGACTCTGTAAACGAACCACGCCCTGCCATAATTTCTGCACGACCGTTTGAGAGAGCATCTATGGTTGCATACTGTTGGTAAACACGAACGGGATCACTTGAGGACAAAATTGTCACTGCACTTGATAACCGGATACGCTCAGTATTCACGGCTCCTCCTGCTAAAACAATTTCAGGCGCAGAGACGGCAAAGTCTTCCCGATGATGCTCTCCAATTGCATAAACATCTAAGCCAACGCGATCAGCTAACTCAATTTCCTCGACTAACTGGCGAATACGCTGGCTATGACTGACTAATTCACCTGTTGCTTCAATAGGGGTTGTTTCTCCAAATGTTGTTATTCCTAATTCTATAGACATCGTTATAATCCTCCTTGTAATAACTGATTCTATTTTATTACTAATTAGTGATATCGTCAATAGATTTGCCTAGAGCTTATTTTCGACAAATGACTATCGGCAGATTGGTGGATGAAACAAAAACAAAGCCCCACAAATAAGTGAGACTTTATAAGGATTATAAGGCTTTATAGCGTTTCACGGCATTTTCAACCGTAAAGCCATAGGCTTCAAAGATTTTATGACCTGGCGCAGACATTCCCCAAGTATCAATGGTCAATGTTGCACCGTTCAAGCCAGTGTAACGTTCCCAACCATAACTTGAAGCTGCTTCAATAGCAAGGCGTTTGGTAACGGCGCTTGGAAGAACGCTTTCCTTGTACTCTGCTGATTGCGCATCAAAGAGGTTTTGAGACGGCATAGAAACCACACGAACATGGATACCCTCTTCTGCTAGAGCCGCTTGGGTGTCAAGGGCTAACTTCACTTCAGAACCTGTTGCGATAATGATGCCATCAAGATCAGCTTTGGCTTCTGAAAGCACATAAGCGCCTTTGTTAAGACCCTCTTCAGCCAACTCAGCAGTCCCTTCCAATACTGGTAGGTTTTGACGGGTTAGGACAAGCATAGTTGGTCTTTTGGTTTCACGAAGAGCACGTTTCCAGGCAGCATTGACCTCGTTTCCATCTGCGGGGCGAATCACATTGAGGTTTGGCATGGCACGAACACTAGCCAATTGCTCGATTGGTTCATGAGTTGGCCCATCTTCACCGACTGCAACTGAATCGTGTGTCATGACATAGACTGTTGGCAGTTCTTGGAGAGCAGCCATACGAACCGCTGGAAGAAGGTAGTTAGAGAAGACAAAGAAGGTTCCACCATAAACACGGCTACCACCGTGAAGGGCAATACCATTCATCGCAGCTGCCATGGCAAATTCACGCACACCAAACCAGATGTTACGTCCATTGTAATGGTCTGGCTGGAAGTCAGTTTCTGCCTTCACCATGGTGTTGTTTGAGGCAGATAAGTCAGCTGAGCCACCCCAGAAATAAGACACTTGTTCTGAGATTTGTTGGATAGCTGCTTGGCTAGTCACACGGCTAGCTGAACTTTGCCCAACATCATGCCCACCAAGTTCTACCTCAACAGGTGCTAGATCAAAGGCTGCTTGATAATCTGCTGCTAAATCAGGATACTCTGCTTCATATTTAGCAAAAAGCGTGTGCCAATCGGCTTCCGTTTGTTCACCACGTGCCTGAAGGCCAGTTGCAAAACGTTCAGCCACTTCTTGAGGCACTGTAAAGGCAGGGTAGTCATAACCATAGGCCTCTTTGGCATAAGTAACCCCCTCATCACCAAGTGGTGCACCGTGCACAGCTGATGTCCCTTGGTTTTTAGCCCCAAAGCCAATGATGGTTTTAACTTCAATAATCGTTGGCTTAGCCGTCTCAGCTTTAGCTGCTTCAATCGCTGTGGCAATAGCAGCCAAGTCATTACCATCTTCAACCAATAGATGCTGCCAACCATAGGCCTCAAAGCGCGCTTTAACGTCTTCAGTAAAGGCCATTGACGTCGGTCCGTCAAGAGAAATATCGTTGGAATCATAAAGAAGAACGAGTTTGCCTAATTTGAGATGACCCGCAAGACTAGAAGCCTCCTGAGAAACTCCCTCCATCAAATCACCATCACCACAGAGGGCAAAAGTGTAGTGATCAACAATGTCAAAATCAGGTCTATTATACTTAGCTGCTAGATGAGCTTCTGCCATCGCCATTCCGACAGCATTGGCAATCCCTTGTCCCAAAGGTCCTGTCGTTGCTTCCACACCATCCGTATGATTAACTTCTGGATGCCCCGGTGTTTTTGAGCCAAATTGACGGAAATTCTTGATTTCTTCCATCGACACGTCATAACCAGACAAATGAAGTAAGCTGTATAGCAGTGCGCTACCATGGCCAGCCGAGAGCACAAAACGGTCACGGTTAGACCAAGAACGACCTGTCTTGGGATTGACCGTTAAAAAGTGATTCCAAAGCACATAGGCCATTGGCGCTGCTCCCATTGGTAACCCTGGGTGCCCAGAATTTGCCTTTTGAATCATATCCATAGAAAGTGAGCGGATGGTATTTACCGCTAATTGATCAACTGCATCAAACGTCATAATGCCTCCTTTATGATAAAAATGACCTTAGCCTTTTGCTAAATAGGTCTGTAACCGTTTTTATTATATCATATTCCTGATGATTATTTAACCTTTAATCAAAGATTTCTTGAGAAAAAGGTCACAAGGCCATAAAAAGCGTTTGCTGTTTCGCATAAAAAATAAGCTCCCCTCAAGTTTATCTTGAACTTGAAGAGAGGCTTAATTTCTAAGAGGTATTTACATCATCATGTTAAAAATGAGAACGGCAAGAATACCTCCCACGATAGGACCTAAAATAGGAATCCATGCGTATCCCCAATCAGAGTCCCCTTTTTGTTTAATCGGAAGAAGGGCATGGAGCAGGCGAGGGCCAAAGTCACGGGCTGGGTTAATAGCATAACCGGTAGTTCCCCCAAGTGATAAGCCGATACTAATCACCAGCATACCAACACCAATGGTCGCTAAACCTGGAGGCATTTGGTATGTACCGATTGACAAGATGGCTAACATCAAGATCAGCGTCCCCAAAAGCTCTGATAAAAAGTTTGAAAAAGTATTTGGTAGGGCTGGACCTGTTGCAAAAGTCGCTAAAATATCTGCTTGATTTTCCGCAATATCATAATGTGGCTTGAACTGAAGGTAAACCAAGGTAGAACCAAACATCGCTCCCAATACCTGAGCCAGGCTATAAGCGAGAGCTGTTCCCCAACTGATATCTCCCTTCAAAGCAAAGGCAATACTGACTGCAGGGTTCAAGTGTGCCGGTGCAACCATTCCTGAAACAAAGGCTGCCATTGCTACAGCGAGGCCCCATCCCATGGTAATCACAATCCATCCAGAGGCATAGCTTTTTGTTTTTGGTAGCACAACACCTGCAACAACGCCATTACCAAGCAAGAGCAAAATCGCTGTTCCTAAAAATTCACCAAAAATATCCATATCTTATCCTTTCATTATGCTTTTAATGCTGCTAAATCATTTTCCTTGAGCAAGTCTTGGAAAGCTTTTCGTTGCTGTTCTTTTTCCTCATCCGACCATTCTAAATGTCTGGCCATTTCTTCAATCACAGGTTCTACCAAAGCATCTAAGGCATCACGCTTGAAGAGCATGTGGTTGGTTCGTCGTAAGAAGAAATCTGCTGGAGTAAGGGCCATTTCATAATCCATGGCATAGTGCAAGGACAAGGTTTCTTTCAAGTCAAGTCCTGGGGCAACGGCTACTGTCCTTGCTAGGTTGTACACTTTAGGAACATTTGAACCATAAAGGTTAGCTAGGTAACGCGCATCATCCATTTCAAGACCACTCAAGGTTCCTAATTGCGCATAGGTTTCAAGCTCAGAATCTACTTTTGAGGGATTCAATTCACCACCGGAAACAGGGTAGGTCTTAGAATTGATCAAGCGGAAGCGACGTCCAAACTCTTCTTCTAAGACAGCTAAGACTTTGGTTAAAGCACCTTCAGCCATTTTTCGATAATCGGTGATTTTACCACCAGCTAGTGTGAATAAGCCGTTGTCATCACGTTCAAAGCTACTGCCTCGTGATACCGCAGAAGGATTGAGCTCTTTTTCAGATGACATGGTCTCCATATGAGCCAACACCTCTTCAACATCATGGCGCGTTTTTTCCTTGTTGAGATAGGCTTTCACAGAATCAATCAAATGCTCAAAACTTTCGTCCTTAAGCTTACCAGAGTTACCTCCGTTATAGTCAGAAGCATTATTACCTGCTAAGAGAGGACGAAGACCTGCCCAACTACTCTCAATATCATCAACCGTGATATGAGCCTCTGGGAAGCGATTGTTAATCACACCAAGTAAGTAAGTCACATCTTCTTGCGTCACCGTTGGATGTGCAAGGTCTCCCTGATAATCGGTATCTGTCGTTCCAAAGTAGGTCTTATCTTCGCGAGGGAGGACAAAAACCATCCGTCCGTCGTTTAGACCAGTATCCACATAAACAGGCTGTGATACATTAAGACGCTTGCGATCAACCACTAGGTGAACACCTTTCGTTGGACGCATTTGATGCACAGGATTGTCAAGATGACCTAAGTTACGCACCGTATCTGACCAAGGTCCAGTAGCATTGATAACCACACGAGCTTTAATCTCAAAACGCTCTCCAGACAATAAATCTGTCGCTACAACACCAGTAACCTTACCATTGTCATCAAAAAGTAACTCTTCTGCCTTGACATGACTAGCAATGAGAGCACCGTCACGATTGGCCCGTTTGATATTTTCAATCACCAAACGGGAGTCGTTATTGCGAAAATCAAGGTAAACACCGCCACCCAAGAGACCTTCAGACTGGAGGTCAGGTTCACGTTCTAAGACTTCTTGTTTGCTGAGCACTTTATTGGCATAAGGCGAATCTGGACCAATCTCTGCTAACGAATCATAGAGGTTCATGGCTACTTTCAAGCCAAATAGATTGAAGGTCGTCCCTTCTTCGTCATAGACTGGCAACAACATCGGATCTGGCTTTGGAATATGAGGCGCAATCCGTTGCACAACGGCACGCTCTGATACCGTATCAGCAACCACTTCCACATCAAACTGCTTTAGATAACGCAAGCCACCGTGAACCAGCTTGGTGGAACGACTGCTGGTTCCTTCAGCAAAGTCTTGCATCTCGATGAGACCGGTGTCCAAGCCACTTGCTGCTGCCTGCAAAGCTAGACCTGCCCCCGTGATACCCCCACCAATAATCAGCACATCCAAAGGACGTTCTTGCATTTTTTGAAGCGATAATTGCCGTGTTGCTTTTGAAAATTCCATTTGTTTCTCCTATTCGTCATCATCAGCTGCGTAAACTTGTGTTGCTTTAACGGCACGTTTCCAGCCTTTGTAGAGTTTTTCCTTGCGAGATTCATTCATACTAGCTTGGAAGAGTTGACCGGTTTCATTAAGCGCTTTGAGAGCATCCATATCCTTCCAGTAACCCACTGCTAAGCCCGCTAAAAATGCGGCACCAAGTGCTGTTGTTTCTAAATTCTTAGCTCTGGCAATATCAATGCCAAGAATATCTGCTTGGAATTGCATGAGGTAATTGTTCATGGCTGCACCACCATCCACTCGCAATTCTGGAATAGCAATGCCAGAATCGAGCTGCATAGTATCAATGACGTCACGAACTTGGTAGGCAATGGCTTGAAGGGTTGCTTTGACAAAGTCTTCCTTACTGCTACCACGGGTGAGGCCAAATACAGCTCCACGAGCATTTGAATCCCAATACGGAGCTCCTAGTCCCGTGAATGCCGGTACCACATAAATCTCATCGTCACTCTTCGACTGTAAAGCAAGACCTTCAGAATCTGCTGAATTCTCCAGCATACGAAGCCCATCGCGAAGCCACTGAATAGCTGACCCTGCAATAAAAATAGAGCCCTCTAAAGCATAGTAAACCTTGCCGTTAATACCGTAACCAATCGTCGTCAAAAGATTATTTTTAGAGAGCTGCATCTCCTCACCAGTATTCATGATGATGAAAGAACCGGTTCCATAGGTATTTTTGATGTTTCCTTTTTCAAAAGCAAGTTGACCAAAAAGGGCTGCTTGCTGGTCACCAGCCATACCTGAAATAGGCACCTGACCACCGTAAAAATGGAAGGAAGCCGTATGACCATAAACTTCTGAGTTGGACTTGACTTCTGGGAGCATAGCTTTAGGGATGTTTAACAGTTCTAAAATCGTATCATCCCATTTGAGTTCTTTGATATTGTAAAGCATGGTCCGAGCAGCATTAGAATAATCGGTCACATGAGCTGCACCGTCTGTTAATTTCCAGACCAACCAGGTATCAATGGTACCAAAGAGCAGCTCACCTTTTTCCGCACGTTCCTGTGCTCCAGGAACATGGTCTAAAATCCACCGGACCTTAGTCGCTGAGAAGTAAGCATCAATCACTAAACCAGTCTTCTCGTGAATCATAGCAGTATGGCCATCTTTTTTGAGCTGATCAGCTATCGGAGCCGTTTGACGCGATTGCCAAACAATGGCATTGTAAATCGGAAGCCCAGTCTCTTTGTCCCAAACAACCGTTGTTTCCCGTTGATTCGTAATCCCGATAGCTTCAATCTGACTTGGTTTGATGCCTGATTCAATAAATGAGCCTGCAATAACTGACTGCACTGAATTCCAAATTTGATTGGCATCGTGCTCTACCCAACCTGCTTGTGGGAAAATCTGAGGAAATTCCTTCTGACTACTACTGACTTTCTGCCCTTTCTTATCAAAGATAATCGCACGCGAGCTGGTTGTTCCTTGGTCAATGGCCATGATGTATTTTTCTTCTGACATTAGATTCCTCCTATTTTGCACTTTTGGTAAGCGCTTACTTTTTAGTTCTCTTTCACTATACCAAAACTTTTCTGACCATGCACTAAATGTGCTCATTTTCATGAAAAATGATTTTTTTCACAATTTCAAAAGCTGAAAACACTGAAAACAAAAGACTTTAACAACCCCTAAAACATAAGAATAACATCAGCCAAAAAGTAGAAAAAGCCGATGTCCCCATCAGCTTTTGGTTTCTATTAGGAATCCGGATTATCAAGGCTACGGCCATGTAAGCCTTTTTCGCGTTGCACCTGACGCAATTTTTCAGGTGTCACGTCATTGCCGTCTTCATCGACCAGTTTAATTCCTTCGATGTGGTGGCGTAAAGAGTTACGGTAACCAGCAATGTACTCGTCACGTAACTGAGCTTGTTCGACAGCTTCCTCGCTGGTCAGACCGACTGTTTTTTTCTTTTTAGCGAGTTCGTTAATACGGTTAATTTTTTCTTGATCCATATCTTACTCCTTTTTATGGTATTCTTATTTGCTATTGAGTTGGTTGAAAATGGCAACATCGCTAGCCTTATCGGCTAAGGATTTCAATAAAGCTAGACGGTTGCGCCTTAAAGCCTCATCTTCTGTCATCACCATGGTATTATCAAAGAAGGCTGTAATCAGTGGTGCCAATGCAAAGAGGGCATCAACATTGGCTGACATATCGTGACTGACAGTCAGATTATCCAAAGCGCTAAAGAGGGCTTTTTCGTGATCATTTTCAAAAAGGGTCACATCAACACTTGAACTGTCAGCCTTGTCTGCCAAATTAAAGACACGTGACAAACTCTCGACAGCTTCCTTGTAACCTGCTTCTTTTGACTTTTGGAAAATAGCTGCGCTAGCTGCTAATTGCTGACTAACCACGTAGTTGCTACTATCTAAAACAGCTTCTCGAATATCCTTTGGAATTTCAACTGCCATCATTTTATCGACACGCGCACGGATAAAGGCCATAACGTCAGCTTTATTAGCGTAAGACAAACTATCAAACGACAAAGTATATAAGTCATTGATTAACTCGTCTAATGGCATTTCCCAACCAAAGGCATCTAGGATACGCACAATACCAGCCGTTGCGCGACGAAGCGCATAAGGGTCATTGGAACCAGATGGTATTAAACCAACTGAAAAGAAGGACAAGAGCGTATCCAATTTGTCAGATAGGGCTAAGATAGCACCAACCTTGGTCTCTGGCAAGGCTCCATCAGCTGCATTTGGCAAGTAATGCTCACGAATGGCTGTCGCAACCGCTTCATCCTCACCTGCTAGCAGGGCATATTTTTCACCCATCAATCCCTGAAGTTCATCAAATTCTCCAACCATACCCGTTAAGAGATCGAATTTGTAAATGGCTGCGGCACGGGTAAGAGCTTCACACTCCGCTGGTGATAAACCTACTTTTTGGCTTAAATAAGCTGCAATACGGCCTGAGCGTACCATGTGCTCTGCCAAGGAACCTATCTTTTCATGGAAGGTCACATCAGCCAACTTCGCTAGCAGCTCGTCAATCTTGAGTTTTTGGTCTTCTCTCCAGAAGAATTCAGCATCTTCTAAGCGTGCTACAAGGACTTTCTCATTGCCCTTGATGACGTTATCAAGGTGCTTATCATTGCCATTACGCACGGAAATGAAATTTGGTTTTAACTGCCCATCTTGGTCACGTACCACAAAGTAACGTTGATGACTTTTCATAGACGTGACCAAAACCTCCTCAGGAAGAGACAAGTATTTGGCATCAAAAGTCCCCATAAAGGCTGTTGGGTATTCCACCAAGTTAAGCACTTCGTTGAGAAGAGCTGGATCAATTTCCACAGTCACCTGTTCTGCTGCCTCAATGGCTCTTATCTGCGATACAATCATGTCTTGCCGCTCCTTGGCATCAGCAATCACAAATTGCTGGCGCAAGTCGTCTTCATAAGAATTGGCTGACGCAATAGCAGTATCATGACCAAGGAAACGATGGCCACGGCTCGTACGTCCAGAATGAATGTCTAAAAAGTCCATCTCCAAGGCTTTATCATCTAGTAACACCGTCAAGGTATGGACTGGACGAATGTATTCAAAATGATGGCTGCCCCAATGCATATTGACCGGGAAAGTCAGTTGAGCAAGAAGCTGCGGCAAAGCTGTCAAGACCTCTTCAGCAGCTTTTCCTGCTTCATGCTTGGTCACATACAAGTACTCAACCCCTTTAACCTCTTTAAACTCGATATCATCTGTTGTCAAGCCTTTGCCACGAACAAAGCCTTCAGCGGCTTTGGTGTAGTGCCCCTGCTCATCTACGGCAATCTTCTTAGCGGGACCTTTAAACGCTTCTGTTAAATCTGTCTGATAATCTGCTAGCCCAAGCACACGAACAGCCAAACGGCGTGGCGTCGAAAAGGTTTGAATAGATTCAAAGGCTAGGCGATTATCGTTCAAAAAGCTAGCCATTTTTTGACCTAACTGGTGTTCACTTGGGGTCACCACATAGGCTGGCATTTCTTCTAAACCAAGTTCTACTAATAAATTTTTTGCCATCTTATGCCTCCTCATCCTTTAATAATCGTGCTCGTGTGGCGTCATCCAAAAGCGGGAAACCAAGTTTTTTACGTTCGGCAACAAAGGTTTTAGCAACCACACGCGCTAGGTTACGAATACGAGCAATATAGCCGGCACGCTCCGTCACTGACACCGCTCCACGCGCATCAAGGAGGTTAAAAGTGTGCGAGCATTTCAAGACATAGTCGTAGGCTGGGTGAACAAGTCCTTCTTCCAAGGCACGTGCTGCTTCTTGTTCATATTTCTCAAAATTTGCCAACAACATGTCTTGGTTCGATACCTCAAAAGAGTATTTGGAATGCTCATACTCTGGTTGCAAGAAAATCTCTCCATATTTGACCCCTGGTGCCCACTCGATATCATAGACAGAGTCCACTTCTTGGATATAAGATGCCAAACGCTCCAATCCATAAGTCACCTCAGCCGTGACAGGGGAGGTTGTTAAACCACCAACTTGTTGGAAATAAGTAAACTGTGTGATCTCCATACCATCAAGCCACACTTCCCAACCCAAGCCAGCTGAGCCCGTTGAAGGATTTTCCCAGTTATCCTCAACAAAGCGAATATCATGTTCCAGTGGATTGATCCCTAATTTTTCCAAAGATTCAAGGTAAAGCTCCTGAATGTTGGAAGGAGATGGTTTCATCACCACTTGAAATTGATGGTGTTGGTAAAGGCGGTTGGGATTTTCACCATAACGACCATCTGCTGGACGACGTGATGGCTCCACATAAGCCGCATTCCATGGTTCTGGCCCAATGGCACGCAAGAAGGTATAAGGGCTCATGGTTCCCGCACCTTTTTCATTATCATAAGCCTGCATCAAGAGGCAACCCTGATCATTCCAATATTGTTGTAAGGTTAAGATAATTTCTTGGAAAGTCAATGATTTTGTTGACATAGATTTCTCCTTTTTTTCTGTGGGTCATCTTTCTAGGTATCAGAAATAGCGCTAAAGCCTGAGCTCTGATAAGCCCAACCTATCCCAGCCTCTATAGCAAAAGGAACCACTTTCTTCGCTCCTACATCTGATGACATAGGGGCGTCAAAACGCGGTTCCACCCTAATTTGTTACTTCATTAGTCTATTTGATTCATCCACAAACGATTCAAAAGCGCCAATTACTCTCTTACTGCTACTCGGCTCTCACCATCCCGAATTCGCTCTAAGCTACGAAGAATAACCCTCTTTACTGCCGTTATTATAACAAAAATCCAATTTTCTGTCTATGGAAAAGGGGATTTTCTCTAGGCTGGTCTTTTCAGATTGTGAAGAGCCTATGAAGCCACCATCTCAAGCCTTTCACGCTGACTAAGATAGTGATAGGTGAATGCCTCATGTGGTGATTCCACGACACACGTGACGTTTCAATAGACAGTGCCGTCATATGCATTAGGAACTATTGGTTAGCTCTCTCCAAAACCGTTTGGACAACAGGATCTGCCATCATTTTTTCCATAAAGACAGACAAGTGTGGGTAGTCCTTCCATGTTTTTGGTGTCTTTTCAGACCATAGTGCCATGACAAAGGCATAAGCATCAGCGACACTGCGCTTGTTTTGATAGACGTGATCCTTATCACCAATCAAATGATCCAGATGGGTCATCACCTTATCAATCAGTTGGTAAGATGCTTCACGGACATTGTCTAAATCAGACGATTTTTTAGAGACAGTGTAGCGGAACGGGACAAACATCGGCCAGAAAGCAGGGTGAAAATCACCTGTCAAAAAGGACATTGTTTCGTTAAATTCAAATTGATTCTCAATCCCTTCAGCGCTCCCAAGGTCACTCTCTGGATATTTTTCAGCGATATACTGCAAAATGGCATCTGCTTGGGTCATTGGACGAGATAAGCCAATCTCTAGAGCAGGAACCATTGCTAAGGGATTGATTTTTTTGTAGTCTTCCGAACGCGGATTAACCTTCTCAACGCTGTAATCAGCTCCTGCCCATTCCAAGGCAATCCAACAAGCAAGGGCACATGTACCAGGGGCATAATAAAGTTTCATCGGTTTCGACCTTCCTTACCTTACAGATTGTTTCCATTATAGGACATTTCGCTCTGCTTTTCAATCTAAAACAGTCATCGTGATGTTTTGGATTGCCTTTGTCAAAAGTGCTAATATGACCTGTTATTTCGCATGTTTTTTAAGCATCTGTCAAACAAAACAAATAGGAGAAGTTATCATTCTCCTTATGACGATAAGTGTTTTAATTGGTAAGAAAGTTTTGACCACTTGCTTTAACTTTCAAAGACTTTTTTGCCATCTAGATAAGTGGCCACTAAGTTCAAGTCATCATCTAAAACGATAAAGTCGGCAGCATAGCCCTCGGTCAACTGCCCACAGACATCATCGATACCAACCGATTTTGCTGGAACATAGGAGGCCATCTTGATCGCTTCTTCCACTGATGCAATCCCCCATTCGGTCACATTTTTCACCCCATCTTTGAGTTTTAAGATAGAGCCAGCCAGACTCCCTGACTCTTTTAGACGTGCCGTCCCATTAGCAACAACAACTGGAAATTCTCCGAGATAGTAGTCGCCATCTGGTTGACCACCTGCACGCATGCAATCGGTAATCAGCGCCACATGGTCACAACCTTTTTCACGAAGTAAAATCTGACTGGCAACAGGAGACACATGATGACCATCGGTAATCAACTCGGCATAGGTTCCTGGAATGTTATAAACCGCACCAACCATTCCTGGCTCACGGTGGGTTAGGCCTCGCATACCATTGTAAGCGTGTACCCAAATAGATGCCCCTGCGTCAACCGCTTTTTTAGCTTCATCATAGGTCGCATTCGAGTGCCCTAAAGCCACGGTCACCCCTTGATTGACAACTGCTTTGACAAAATCCTCCACACCGTCACGTTCAGGAGCAAGGGCAATTTTTTTAATACGACCACCAGCCGCTGTTTGCCATTGCTTAAACTCGTCTAAGCTAGGATCAAGCATGTAGGCTGGATTTTGTGCGCCCTTATATTTTTCAGTGAAATAAGGACCTTCAAAATAAATCCCTTGAATTTTTGCCCCTTTTACCTCATCTGCTACGCTAGCAAGCGTAGCTGAAACCTCTTCTAATCGAGAAAATGAGGAGGTTAGAGTCGTTGGTAGAAAGGAAGTGACCCCAGTTGATAAGAGCCCCTCACTGATGGCATGCATGCCCTCTACTGAGTTATCCATGACATCCCAGCCTGCAAAACCGTGGATATGGGTATCAACCAAGCCCGGTGCAATTTGCTGACCTGTGTAATCTAAAACCTCACCGTCGCTAGGTTCTGCTGCTTGCCAAGCCCCAAAACGACCATCTTTTATGGGGAGATAGCCTCCTTCCTTGACACCATCAACAAAATAAAATCGCTCTGCTTTTACGTACTGTGTCATACTGCACCCGCTTTCATTCTTTTTCTTCTATTATACGCTCTTGAGCGTTTTTTTCAACTGGTATATACCAAAATCCCAAAAACTTTTCCCAAAACAAAAAGCCCCTTAGAGGCTTTTTCACTTAGATGACATCTTCGATGACCTTTTCAACCAGGTTAATGCCGTGGTCTGCGATGCGCGTGTAATGCGATAGAATATCCACGTAGCTAATACCTGCCTGCGCTGAACACAAACCTTGGTTGAGACGTTTGGTGTGGACACGACGATACTTGCGTTCTAATTTTACGATTTCCTTGTGACGCTCCAAAAGCTCACCCGCTAAGACCTTATCATGATCAACAACCACCCGAATGCTATCTAAAACCAAACGGTGGGTCAGGGTGTACATGTTCTTGAGCTCATCTTGCGCTTCTTGAGAGAAGACCACATGTTTAGAAAGAATATAGGTGGTTAATTCTGACAAGTCATGAGCATGATCCGCAATGCGCTCTAAGTCACGAGAGGAATCTAAAGCGTTAGCCAGTACCTCATTTTCGCTTTCATTAAGCGGTTGATTAGAGATATCAATCAAATAGCTTGTTAAGGATTCATCAATCGTATTAACGGCTGTTTCATACTTATCAACCTTGGCAGCGTATTTGCTATCAGAAGTTGAAATATAAGCATAGGAAGCTTCAAAGGCTTGTACAGCATAAGACGCTAGATGGACTAATTCACGCTTAGCATTACCAAGGGCGATAGAAGGCGCCGAGGTGACCAAACCAGGATCAAGGTAGAGCGGTTCGTATTTAAGCACCTCGTCTTCGCCAGGAATCAACTTCGTCACAATGTAAGCTAGTAGGCCAATGAAAGGAAATTGAACCACTGTATTGGTGATATTAAAGGCACCGTGAGCAAAGGCAATGGTCATTTCTTTCGTCAATCCCAAGTTTCCTTGGAACCAGGCAACCAAATGAGTAAAAGGCGCTAATAGAATCAGACACACAACTGTCCCAATAACATTAAACAGCACATGAGCTCCTGCTACACGCTTAGCAGCGATATTTGAGCCAAGTGCTGCTAAAACCGCTGTAATTGTTGTTCCAATATTATCACCAAATAAAATCGGCAAGGCACCGTTTAAATCAAGCAAACCACCTGCATAGAGGCTTTGAAGAATCCCAATCGTTGCTGATGATGACTGGATTAAGACGGTCAAGACCGTCCCAACAAGAACCCCCTGCAAAGGCGAGTCGCTCAAGGTAACCATGTAATCTCGGAAAGCGGCAATGTGCTTCAAAGGCGCCATCGCCTCTCCCATGAGATGAAGAGCAAAGAAGAGTCCACCTAAGCCAAAGAGGATTTTCCCAAGATTATTAAGCTTGCGGTGTTTGACAAACAAAAACAGGACCGCACCTACAAATAAAATCGGTAGCCCATAGTCACCCAATTTAAAACCAATCAAAAAAGAAGTGACCGTTGTTCCGATATTAGCCCCCATAACGATACCAATCGCCTGACGAAGGCCTAAAAGTCCTGCTGAAACCAAGCCTACTGCAATAGCAGTCACCCCTGAGCTGGATTGGATTAAGCCGGTAATGACAATCCCTATCAATACTCCTAAAAATGGGTTGCTCGTGTATTTGTCAATATAGTAACGTAATTTATCACCAGCAGCTTGCTGTAAGCCATCCCCCATATACTTGATACTAAATAGAAATAGCCCCAAACCACCTAGAAAGGTAAAGGCAACATCTTGCCAGTTGATAGACATGTGTTTATCCCCAAACTTTTTTATTTTGTCAATAATACGACACCTCTATTTTAATAGAAAATCAGAAGTGACACAAGGGCTTTTTTGACCATAACAAAACACTCCTGTTTCTAGTTTACTAGATTTTTCAACAGGAGTGTTTTTCTTATGTCTCATTTTATGGGTACAGTACCAGTAAAAAGAGGCTTAGTTGTCTCAAATCATACGTTTGAAGTATGCCAACATCTGAAAAAGATTTCACATATAATAACCAATCAACTCTAAAAATTACTGGCTTAACAGTGTTTTTCAGAGTTTTATTGTTGCCAATAAAAAAGGTTGACGGAAATACTCCCAAAGGAACATGTCCGTCAACCTAATCCGATGGATTGTTAAACAGTCTCATAGCCCATTAGGATACCACCTTCCTCGGCGTAGAAACTACAAAGGCCTGAGGTTGCAATAACCTTTACATCCGCTTGCGGATAATCCTTGGCAATAAGGTCTTTTAATTGTTGACCAATCTTCTCATTACGACAATGGGCGACCATGACCCTACCTCCTTGGTAACCAGCCGTTACCATTTCTTTGTAGAGCGTTGACACTGATTTTTTTTGCCCCTTTACTTTGTGTAAGACATCCAATTTTCCCTCAGCACTAGCTTCGCCAACAATACGAATATTAAGGAGCCCCACGACTTTCCCCACAACTTTATTTAATCGGCCATTCTTGACAAGATTATCCACTTTAGCTAAGGCAAACAGAAGTTTTGTCTTTGCTCGATAAGCATCAATTTGCTCAACAACGCCATCAAAGGATAAACCTGATTGAATGAGCTCTTGCATTTTTAACACCAAAAGGTCCATTTCACCGCCGGCAGAAAGACTATCAATCACATGAATGTTGACATCCGGATGTTGCTCTAAAAAAAGGCTCTTTGCAATTTGGGCACTGTTTTGGCTCCCTGATAAGCCTCCCGTGATGGTAATCACCAAGATATTATCAGCATCTTCAAATGCTTTCATATAGGCATCTGGACTAGGACAAGCTGATGTTGCTGCAGCTTTTGTCGTTTTCAAGAGTTCCAGCATACCGTCAATATCCATCCCCTCATCATCAATGAAAACTTGACTCCCCACTTGAAGGGTTAGCGGCACACGCACAAAACGAAGGCCCTCCTCTGCACCTTGTAATGCTGCCAGATCACATCCTGAATCCGCTACAATCTTCCAAGTCATACCATATCTCCTTAATATTAGTTTGATATACAAATTATTTTACATTAAAATTATAGCATGATTCAACGGGTTTTGACTACCCAAATTACCTGATGACACTTGAAAAAACTTTCTTAGGCCTAAAAGACACTGATGAGCTCTCTTAAAAATGCCATCTCTTGAAAACCCAAGACAGTCAAATCGGTTCAAAACCTAGAATAAACACCTTTGATTAGTAAAAGAAACAAGCTATCTAAATGACATTGACTATACTGAACAAAAGTAGCTTAAAGATAAACTAAAAGGACTTAGTCCTGTGCGATACAAAACTAAATCCTTTCAATCATTTCTTCTACATTATTCTTTGCCAAGACAGCTACTTATTTATCCGGTAGGGATTGCTTAAGAACGCCGTTTCGGATAGCATGAGCCACCCCTGCTTGATCATTGGACAAGGTAACCCAGTCTGCATAGCCTTTCACCTTTTCAGAAGCATTTTCCATAGCTACTGCACAGCCTGAAAAAGCCATCATTTCAAGGTCATTATTGGCATCTCCAATCGCCATGATTTGGCTAGCGTCTATGTCTAACATCGCTGCTAAGGCTTTCAAACCAGCTGCCTTGTGACACCCTTTAGGCAGCACCTCATAGAGAAAGGCTTGACTCCTGACACCACTATAATAGCTGGTGATTTCTGAAGCGTATTGTTCTTGAAAGGCATCTATAGCCTCTGGTGTCCCTGTGTACATGGCGTTGTAAACTGGCTCCGTGATGGTCTCAATCTCATCTGGTTTAATGGCAAGGAGCTTGGTAAAAACCATGTTAGCATCTGCCTGAGCAAGTTCCGAGGGCTTTTCCCCTACAAAATAATGATCCTGATTGGTGGCAAGGACTAAATCAACCTCTGGATTAGTCGCAACATAGGCCTGCAACTCGAGCAATTCTTGACTAGTCAAAGCCCTATCATAGAGAGTTGACCAGGTTAGAGTCTCATGCAACGAGCAGCCATTGTTTAAAATCACGAATTCTTTATCCGTCAGTCCTAGCTGATCAAAGTAGGGCTTAACACCAGCTTGCGAGCGTCCAGTGCAAATCACTATTTTAATTCCTGCCGCAACGGCTTCTTGAATAGCCGCAATGTTTTCTTGAGGCAAGTTTTTCTGGCTATCTAGAAGTGTGCCATCCATATCAATGGCGATGAGCTGAATCATGCCGCACCTCTTTCCCTTTTTAGTTTTGAGACTATCATATCACAACACTTGTCAAAAAACGAGTGTTTTACGGGCAGTAACTATCCCTCTCAAACCTGAGTAACCTTTAATCAAACTGTTCCTCTTTAGTAAGGAACTTGCTCACAACCTCCCACCTGGAATCTTGTCGCCAGTTAGAATCCTTGACAATATCTGCTGCCACGCGTCTGGCTTCTTCCAAAATAGGGATATCTTCAATAATATCAGCTGTTTTAAATTCTGGCAAACCGGATTGGCGGGTTCCAAAAATCTCACCCGAACCGCGCATTTTTAAGTCTTTTTCAGCGAGCACAAAGCCGTCATCGGTCTCACACATGGCAAGCATCCGCTCTTTTCCAGTGTCATTTTTAGGATTGGCAACGAGAATGGCGTAAGATTGCTTACTCCCCCGACCAACACGACCGCGCAGCTGATGCAGTTGACTCAGACCAAAACGATCCGCATCCATGATAATCATAATGGTCGCATTGGGCACATTAACCCCTACCTCAATCACTGTTGTTGATACGAGGACTTGACTGTCCCCATCCTTGAAGGCTGACATCGTAGCTTCTTTATCATCCGGCTTCATCCGACCGTGCATTAGGTCCACTCGAAATGATTGACCAAAGATAGCTGTCAACTCCTCATGAAGGGCAACCGCATTTTTCAAATCTAAAGCTTCAGATTCCTCAATCAAGGGGGAAATAACATAGGCTTGCGCCCCTTGTGACAATTCTCCCTTCATCCATGTTAGAACGGTATCTAACTGCTCATGTTTGACCCACTTGGTGATAATAGGTTTGCGACCGGCTGGTCGTTCATCAATGAGGGAAACATCCATCTCGCCAAAACTGGTAATCGCTAACGTTCTTGGAATCGGTGTAGCGGTCATCATGAGTACATCAGGATTGTCGCCTTTCTCACGAAAAACACGGCGTTGCTTTACCCCAAAACGGTGCTGCTCATCAGTAATCACCAAGCCCAGCCGATGGTAACGAACCGACTCCTGTATCAAGGCATGGGTTCCAACAATCATATCAACTGAACCATCACCAATAGCTGTTAGAGCTGATCGCTTCACAGCAGCTTTCATTCCAGACGTTAAGAGGGCTATGTTGAGCTCTGGAAACAATTCGGTCAAACTGGCAAAATGCTGTTCTGCTAAAATTTCAGTCGGCACCATCAACGCCGATTGAAAGCCTGCCGTATGAGCCGCATACATGGCTAAGCTGGCAACGACAGTTTTTCCTGAGCCAACATCCCCTTGTAACAAGCGGTTCATGTGGCCCCCTGAGGTCATGTCAGAAAGAATTTCAGTTAAACTACGTTCCTGTGCCTTTGTCAGTGTAAAAGGGAGCGCCTTGATTTTGTCAGACACTGCTGATTGGTTAACAGCCATCGCTAGACCATTGGTTTCTGACTGATTGTCAGCCTTCAATGCCTGTAGCTGCATTTGAAAGTAAAAGAGTTCTTCAAATTTGATACGCCGCAAGGCCTGCTTATAGGCTGCCATGTCTTTAGGGAAGTGCATGGCGGCAATAGCTTTTTGACGCGGCATCAAGCGATATTTTTGGAGAAGCACATCTGGCAAATTTTCAGGAAGGCTTTCCAAGAGTCCGCTATCAAATGCGACTTTGATAGCTTTAACCAAGGCAGCTTGTGATATTCCTTGTGCGACATGGTAAACCGGCTGCATGTCATCCTCAACTTGTGCTAAGACTTTCATACCAGTTAAGGCAGACTTTTGAGCGTCCCATTTTCCAAAAATAGCAATCTCACGTCCCATTTCAATCTTATCCGCTAAGTAGGGTTGGTTAAAAAAGCTAACGGCAATCACAGCCTCATCTTGCTTGATTTTAAATGAGAGGCGATTGCGTTTGAACCCATAATACTGCACTATTGCTGGCGTCACAACCTGCCCTGTCACAAGGGCTTTTTCACCATCGAGAAGATCAAAAACCGATCGATTTTTAAAGTCCTCATAACGAAAGGGATAGTACAAAAACAAATCTTCAATGGTGTACAAACCTAATGTCGCAAATTTTTCAGCAGACTTTGGGCCAAATCCTTTTAAAGCTGCTATCGGTGATTGTAAATTCATAAGTCTATTATTACAAAGGGAGCCTTTATCAGCTCCCTTTCTCATTTTCTGAGTCTTTCCTTGTTATCGTTCTTACAGATAGGGCTTTTCCAGATAGGTTAGTCATATTCTCTTGGGATACGATCACTAAGCAAGCAAAGTACCTCATAGTTAATCGTTCCCCGCTGATTAGCCACATCCGTCGCTGATAAATACGCTTGCCCACTTTGTCCAATCAAGGTTACCTTGGTTCCTAAAGGGTAAGCCTTGGGCAAGCGGATGGTCACTTGATCCATTGAAACACGGCCTACCATTTGACAAAACTGTCCTTCCACAAGAACCTTAAAGTCCTGCATATCACGTGTCCAGCCATCCGCATAGCCAATGGGCAGGGTGCCAATTATCTCTGGCTCCTGAGAATGATAGGTAGCACCGTAACCGATAGCTGTCCCAGCTGGAACCTCCTTCACCTGAACCAAGGCGGACTCCAAACTAAGCGCAGGAATCAACTGATACGGCAACTCCAAAACATCTCCACTAGGATTTAGCCCGTAGATGACTAGCCCCAAACGGACGGCATTAAAAATGGTGTCAGCATGCCAGATACTCGTTGCCGAATTACTGGCATGAACAACTGGAGGACAATACTCTAATTCAGCAATAAGGGTTTTAAAATAAGATAGTTGCGCATCAAATTGCTGATGATCAGCTTCATCTGCTGTTGCAAAATGCGTAAAAATCCCCTCAACTTTAGCTCCTGAAGCCTGCAAACCAGTAATTAACTGCTCTGCCTCAGACCGACTTTGCACCCCAATACGGCCCATACCAGAGTCAACCTTGATATGGCAAACCAAGTCTTTTAAACTAGTTCCCAACTCGCTAGCCAACACAAACCAATCCATACTAGCAATCGTCAAGGTCAGATGATAGTCCTTAGCCAAATAGACCTCCTGTGGTAAGACCACACCCAAGACCAAGATGGGTTTCTTGATGCCAGCTTGACGCAGTTCTATAGCTTCATCGATATTTGACACGCAAAAACCATCTACCTGCCCCTCTATATGATGCGAAACGGCTATGGCTCCATGTCCGTAAGCATTCGCCTTCACAACTGCCCACACCTTGGGATGACTAGTGATAGACGCCATAACCATCTTGATATTATGCGAAATGGCATCCAAGCTAATCTTAGCCTTTGTTGGTCGATGTAAACTGGAAATCATTCCAATCCTCCTGATAAGTTTTCATGTGCTAAAGACAGTTGCTAGGGTAAGGCTTCTAAAATCACACTGGCTTGAACAAGGCCAGCTCGATGCGAAATCGACAAGTGACTCGTACCCTCAAAAGGAGAGCGATGAATGTAAGGTTTACCTAACGGATCGGATAAAATTTCAATGTCTTGAAAAGAAATCTTGCCAATGCCTGTCCCATAAGCTTTGGAAAAGGCTTCTTTAGCTGACCAACGCCCCGCTAAGAACTCCATTTGACGCTTACCAGTTAAGTTGTCAAATTGCATCATCTCATTTGGTGTCAACACACGATTGGCAAAGCTATTCTTCCGATGATAGGCCTTCTCAATGCTAGCAATATCTTGCAAATCAATGCCATGTCCTACTATCATATCCTGCCTTCCTAAAAATAGAGTAAGTTTTTCCAGTCACCTGGCAAACCTTACTCCATCTTGTTTTTTAGCTTCCTAAGTCTGTTACAAGCTTAAAATTGCGAACGTCCATGACAGTTTTTAAACTTCTTACCAGAGCCACACGGACAAAGGTCATTACGACCCACATGACTGAAATCAAGGTCTTCTGATTGAGAAGCATTCGCTGGCTGTTGCGCCGCAATGTTCTTCACTGTGGTTGTTGTCGCATGATCATGTGCTTGTTCGCGCACTTGCTCATGAATTTGTGCTTTCATCATGGTTCTTGTGACGTCAAATTCAATGGCACCAATCATGTCGTTAAACATTCGGAAACCTTCCGTCTGGTACTCCACAATAGGATTGTTTTGTGCATAACCTCTAAGACCTACCGAATTACGCAACTGATCCAAAGCATCGATGTGATCTGTCCACTTGTTATCCACAACCATCAGAATCAAGACCTTTTGAAACTCAATCACCGCTTGTTCGTCTGGCAATTTAGCCATTTGCTGGTCATAGATACGCAATGCACGGTCATAGAGGTCTTCTTTGATGGCACTAAACTTCTTACCTTCCAAGTCAGACAGAACAATCGTCTCTTCTGGCAGGAGGTTATTTTGCGCGAAGGTGAGAATGCCTTCATAGGCCTCATCTTTGGGCATTTGACTATGACCATCAACAGCACGATCGATCGTACGCTTAATCATGGCCTTGATTTCAGGGCCTAGGTCACGGGTTGACGTAATCACATCGTAACGATTTGCATAGATGATTTCACGTTGTTCACGCATCACATCATCATATTGGAGAACCTGCTTACGTGTATCATAGTTATTTCCCTCAACGCGTTTTTGAGCCGCCTCTACCTGACTGGTAAAAACGCGTGACTTGATAACTAGCTCCTCATCTTCATCGGCATTAAAGCGTTCCAAGAAGGCCTTGATTCGATCCGTCCCAAAACGACGTAGCAACTCGTCCTCAAACGATAGGTAAAATTGGGATTCACCGGGATCTCCTTGACGGCCCGAACGTCCTCGAAGCTGATTATCAATCCGACGGCTCTCGTGGCGTTCCGTTCCAATAACACAAAGCCCGCCAAGTTCACGAACACCCTCACCTAGCTTGATGTCAGTACCACGACCAGCCATATTGGTAGCAATCGTCACGGCACCGCGTTGACCAGCGTTCATGATAATCTGCGCTTCTTTAAAGTGATTCTTAGCATTCAAGACCTCGTGTGGAATCCCTGCAGCCACTAACTGTTTGGAAATCAATTCACTGGTCTCCACAGCAACAGTCCCCACCAAGATTGGTTGCCCCTTAGCATGTCTCTCCTTGATATCTGAGATAACCGCACGGAATTTCGATGCCAAAGTTGGGTAAAGCAAGTCAGGATTATCAATCCGCTTTACGGGACGATTGGTTGGAATCGGAATAATACGCATGTTATAGATTTCACGGAATTCCTCTTCTTCTGTCTTACCAGTACCTGTCATACCTGCCAATTTTTTATACATCCGAAACATGTTTTGGTAGGTGATTGAAGCTGCTGTCTTAGACTCGTCTTGAATAGGGACGCCCTCTTTGGCTTCAATCGCTTGGTGCAAACCATCTGAGAAACGACGACCTTCCATGGTACGACCTGTAAATTGATCGACAATGAGAATCTCCTGATCATCACTAACCACATAGTCAATGTCTAAAATCATGATGTAGTTAGCTCGAAGGGCATTATCAATAAAGTGGGTTAGCGCCACATTTTCTAAATCATAGAGATTGTCTAATCTGAAAAACTTCTCCGCCTTATCAATCCCTGAATCCATCAGACCAATTGTCTTACTTGGAACATCAATCGCATAATCCTCACTTCGCAAGGTCTTCACAAAGCGATCTGCCATGTAATAAAGCTGGTTGGTCTCAGAACTAGCTGGACTCGAAACAATAAGCGGTGTTCTCGCTTCATCGATAAGAACGGAGTCAACCTCATCGACCAAGGCAAAATTAAGCGGGCGTTGAACCATGTCTTCCTGACGAACCACCATGTTGTCACGAAGATAGTCAAACCCAACTTCTGAGTTGGTCGAATAGGTAATGTCACAGGCGTAAGCTTCACGCTTTTCAGCAGAAGATTTGGCAGATAGGTTAATCCCAACTGAAAGTCCTAACCAGCTATACAGCTCCCCCATCTCTGTGGCATCACGCGTTGTGAGGTATTCATTGACCGTAATAACATGCACCCCTTCACCTGCTAAGGCGTTGAGGTAAACTGGCATGGTTGCGGTTAAGGTTTTTCCTTCCCCTGTCCGCATCTCAGGCACATCTCCATGATGAAGCACGATGCCACCCATGATTTGAACGTGATAAGGATAGAGTCCCAAGACACGCTTAGAGCCCTCACGAACAACGGCAAAAGCTTCTGGAAGAAGGTCATCTAGGGTTTCCCCATTCTGGTAACGGTTTTTAAATTCTTCTGTTTTGGCTTGTAAGGCGCTATCACTAAGAGCTGCCATTTCATCAGCATAGCTCTCCACTTTTTTGGCTAATTTATCAAGCTTTTTCAATTCACCTTTATCATTTTCAATGATATTTCGGATTATATTTGCCATCTTTTTCCCTTTCGATAGTCTTATCTTCTCATTCTAGCATAATACAGGGGTAAATTCAATGAAATAACAGCTATCACACTGCTAAACAGGCTCGTCAAAACAAAACAAGAACCTTAGCTGCTAAGGTCCCTGTCTAAGGAATACTGTTAAACTGGTATCATCACATTCGCTATGGGAACACCAACTTGTGAGTTCTAAAAATCTGTATTGTCTAACTCCCCACGTGACTAGCAATCATTTTCAGACGTCCATCAAATTGCCATGAGGCTACGTCATGAGGCAGAATGAAATGATCTCCCTTACGAATGCAGTACATGCCATTATCAACAATAATATGCCCTTCTCCTTCAATGACACTCACCAAAAGGTAAGGTGCCGTGCGCTGCATGGTCACGGAACGGTCAACCTTCCAATGATAAACAGTAAAGAAAGGATTTGAAACCAAAAGCGTCGTTGTCAAACCTCCAACAGCAAGCCTAGCAGGAGTGCTATTTGCGGGGCTACCAATCGTTGTTACGTCCACCGATTGCTTCACATGTAACTCGCGCATTTGCCCATTAGCATCTCTTCGATCAAAGTCATAGACTCGGTAGGTCGTATCACTAGATTGTTGGGTTTCTAAAATCATAATCCCCTTACCAATCGCATGTATGGTCCCACTAGGCACATTGTAAAATTCGCCAGCTTTCACAGGAACTCGGGTCAACAACTGATCCCAATTTCCAGATGCAATCATCTCTGCCAACTCTTCCTTAGACTCAGCTTTATGGCCGTAGATGATTTCAGCACCTTCCTCAGCGGAAAGAATGTACCAACACTCTGTTTTTCCTAGCTCTCCTTCGTGAACCATCGCATAGGCATCGTCGGGATGAACCTGAACACTAAGCCAATCGTTAGCATCCAGAATCTTGGTTAAGAGAGGAAATACCTGATCGTTTGGATGTCCGAAAAGTTCCGGATGGCTACGATAAAGTTCATCCAAACCCATGCCTTTGAAAGGGCCATTTTTAATGGTCGAGACGCCATTGGGATGAGCTGAAATCGCCCAGCACTCTCCTGTATGGTCCGATGGGATATCATAGCCATATTCTTGTGCGAGACGCTTTCCTCCCCAGATTTTTTCTTGCATTACTGGCGCTAAAAATAAAGGCTTAGCCATATTTATTTCCTTTCAATATGCTGCAGGTATAGACGTAAAGTAGGCTTATTATACTCCTTTTCAAAAAACGATTCAAGACAAAGTCTAAAGGAGATCAAAAATGTTTGCCTATCATTCACCTTAGCATCACAAAAAACCTAGCTGACACTAGGTTTTTAATAGGCTATTGATCTCTGTAAATGGCAGCACGATCGGCAACCGTTTTAGCTAAGGCAAAGTTACCCAGAGTGGCTGACCCATTTTCTGCGACAGCTGGTGTCACGATATAGTCAGTCACATCAGGTACTGGAAGGTAACCATTTAAGAGTGCTGTGAATTTCTCACGAACACGACGTAACATATGCTCCTGCCCCATGACACCCCCACCAAAGACAATCACTTGTGGGCGATAAAGCAATGTTGCTTGAACAGCTGCTTGCGCGATGTAATAGGCTTGAATATCCCATACGTCAGAATGGTGATCAATCAACTCACCACGAATACCCGTGCGAGCTTCCAATGATGGACCAGCTGCCAACCCTTCTAGACACCCCTTATGAAAAGGACAAGTTCCTTGAAACTCATTGGCATAATCACGAGGATGACGAGGCACATAAACGTGGCCCGCCTCGGTATGACCGAGCCCACCGACAAATTCACCACCTTGAATCGCACCTGCTCCGATACCTGTACCAATAGTATAATACACTAAACTATCAGTACCTCTTCGAACCAGCATCTCACCGTAGGCTGAACTATTAACATCTGTCGTAAAGTAAAACGGCACCTTAAAGGCTTTTGAGATCAATCCAAGCAAATCTACATTAGCCCAATGTTCTTTAGGGGTTGTTGTGATATAACCATAGGTATCTGAGTTTTGGTCAATATCGATTGGTCCAAACGAACCGATCGCAATTCCAGCCAAATCCGCTTCATAACGCTTAAAAAAAGCTACCGTGCGTTCAATGGTTTCGTAAGGGGTTGTCGTTGGAAACTGTGTTTTTTCAACAACTTGAAACTGCTCATCGCCAACAGCACACACAAATTTCGTACCACCTGCTTCTAGGCTTCCATATAATTTAGCCATCTTATCTCCTTTTTTCATTTTCTTAATATTATACCATGCGGGACCATCAAATAACCACTCCCTCAACAAGAAAATACCCTAATCTAGGACCAGAGTATTTTCGCTAATGTTTAGGATTAATTGACAGCGATTAAAGCATCACCCTTAGCAACTGTTCCTGTTGCGACTGGATTGACTTCAGTATAATCCGCTGTATTAGTCACAATAACCATTGTTGTGCTATCGAGACCGGCCGCTGCAATGTCATTTAAATCAAAGGTTCCAAGGACATCGCCCTTTTTAACTGCCTGATTAGCTGATACCGCTTGTTTGAAACCTTTACCAGCCATTGATACCGTATCAATACCAATATGGATGAGGATTTCAGCGCCATCGTTTGACTTAAGACCATAAGCATGACCTGTTTCAAAAGCAATTTGAACGGTGCCATCAACTGGAGAGTAAACCGTATTATCAGATGGTTTGATAGCAATCCCTTTGCCCATGGCTTCTGAGGCAAAGACAGGGTCATTAACAGCTGTCAAGGCAACCACTTCACCATTGAGCGGAGAAACAATCGTTTCTGCTGAAACCGTCTCTGATGAGGCTACCGCTACTGGTTCTGAAGGTGCTGGTTGAGTCGCATTTGTTTTAGCTGCAGGCTCTTCATCTTGATAACCAAAGAAGTAAGTCAAAACAAAAGCAAGTGCTGTTGTCGCAAGGACCATGACAACATATTTAAGAACTTGACCATTAAGGTAAAGAAGAGTTCCTGGAATAATCGTGATACCAAAGCTAGTACCGGCAAGTTGGAACATTGAGGCTAACCAACCACCAGCTGCACCTGCAATAAGACCCATGATAAATGGCTTACCGAAACGCAAGTTAACACCAAAGATAGCTGGCTCTGTGATTCCAAGACCCGCTGAAAGTGCTGCTGGAAAGGCCAGAGCTTTCAATTTTTTATTTTTAGTTTTAACACCAACGGCAAGTGTCGCACCAGCTTGCGCAGTCATGGCTGCTGTAATCAAGGCATTAAAGGCATCTTTTCCATCAGCCGCAATCAATTGCGCCTCAAGAAGGTTGAAGATATGGTGAACACCTGTCACCACGACAACTTGATGAAGACCACCAATAATCAGACCTGATAGTCCAAAAGGTAAAGCCAACAAGAACTCTGTCGCAGCAAGTACATATTCTTCAACAACATGGAAGACAGGACCAATCACAAAGAGAGCCAAGGCTGACATAATGGTAAAGGTCAAAAATGGTACGACAAGAAGGTCAAGAACATCTGGAACAATCTTATGTAATTTCTTCTCCAGTTTAGCCCCCAAAAGACCTACAAAGAAGGCTGGAAGAACCGAGTTTTGGTAACCAACAACAGGGATAAAGCCAAAGAATGGGATTGGTTCTGCTGAACGAGAGGCAACATCCCAAGCATTTGGAAGGGCTGAGTTAACCATCATAAGCCCCAAGACCAAACCGATAACTGGGTTACCACCAAACACACGAAAGGCTGACCATGAAATCAAGGCTGGAAAGAAGGCGAAGGCTGTATCTGTTAAGACAACGGTGTAAGTGTAAAAGTTTGTTGATGAGAAGGCTTCTGACGTGGTTCCAAACATACCCAAGATAGTATCGTTGTTAATCGCACCACGGATACCCATAAATAGACCAGTTGCCACAATCGCTGGAAGCAAAGGCACAAAGACATCACCAAAGGTACGAATAGCACGTTGGAAGGCATTCCCTTGCTTAGCAGCTTCTGCTTTCTGATCCCCAGTGGATGAGGTAGGAAGCCCTAAAGCAACAACTTCATCATAAATTTTGTTAACAGTGCCTGTCCCAAAAATAATTTGATATTGGCCTGAGTTAAAGAAGGCACCTTGTACTTTTTCAATCTCTTCTGTTCTGGCCTTATCGATCTTTGATTCATCATTAACCATCACACGAAGACGTGTTGCACAATGCGCAACACTTTTAACGTTATCACGACCCCCGAGGGCTGCGATGACTTCTTCTGCAATCTGCTTGTTATCCATTTGCAAAAAGACTCCTTTTCCTAAAAGTTTATTGACGTTTAGTGAAAGCGTTTCACATCACATTATCATTTTAACAGGTTTTTACAATATGTCAAGCGTTTTGCAGAATTTATTATTTTTAGCAGTAAAACATTGATTTTTTGTGCGAAAACGTTTACTATATAATTGACAGAAGATGACATAAAAAGACTACTTATTCACCTTTTTATGTCTGTTCAACAATTTTAGAAAGGAAGTGTTCAGTTGACACTGTCGCTTGAACACAGAGCTACAAAGTGTTGCTAGCTCTTAGGTATCTTAACCGATGAATTTACCTACCGAAATCCGCTACCGCCGCTACGAAGATTGGACAGAGGATGAGAAAAATAAAATTGCTAACAATAAGGAAAAATCTCCTTGGCTAGCAACCTATCACCTCGAACCCAAAACAGGATTATTAAATGACCCAAATGGTTTTTCTTACTTTAACGGTCAATTTCAACTCTTCTATCAAAATTGGCCGTTCGGAGCAGCCCACGGTTTAAAACAGTGGGTTCATACCGTATCAACTGACTTGGTACACTTTCAAGAAACAGGGATTACCTTGCAGCCTGACCATGCTAATGACAGCCATGGCGCTTACTCTGGTTCAGCGTATGAGATTGATGGCAAGCTATTTATCTTCTACACGGGCAATGTTCGCGATACCAACTGGGTTCGTCACCCACTTCAAGTGGGCGCTTTGATGGATAAAGATGGGCATATCCGTAAGATAGAAACGGTCTTAATCCCCCAACCCGAAGACGTTACCGAGCACTTCCGCGATCCTCAGATTTTTAACTATCAAGGGCAATTCTATGCCATTGTCGGTGCTCAAAACCACCAGAAAGAAGGCTTTATCAAGCTCTATCAAGCTCGCGACAATAATGTTGAAAGCTGGGAATTTGTTGGCGATTTAAGCTTTGGAGGTACCGGGTCAGAATACATGATTGAGTGTCCTAACCTTGTTTTTGTTGATGGGCATCCTGTCCTCTTGTACAGCCCACAAGGTTTAGATAAGGCTGAGCTCAGCTACGATAACATCTATCCAAACACCTATAAAATCTGTCAATCGTTTGACACAAAAACCGCTACCTTAATCAATCCATCTCCTATCCAAAACCTAGATTATGGATTTGAAGCCTATGCAACACAAGGTTTCAATGCACCAGACGGTAAGGTTTATAGCATCAGTTGGATTGGCTTACCTGATGTTGACTACCCAACAGATCAATACGATTATCAAGGTGCTATGAGCCTCGTCAAGGAACTCAGTATCAAAGATGGCAAGCTCTATCAATACCCTGTGCCTGCAATGAAAACATTACGCTCAACAGCTCAAACATTATCAAATAAACGAGAAACCCAAAACTGTTACGAATTAGAACTCACCATTCCTGCCAACGATGTCTCTGAAATTCTTCTATTTGCTGATGATAAGGAAAATGGTCTTAGCATTACAGTAGATACTATAAAAGGAAACCTAGTGGTCGATCGCTCAAAAGCAGGGGAACAATATACCCTTGACTTCGGTCAAACACGCCACTGTACTATCGACAAAACCACCACACAGCTAAATCTTTTTATTGATAAGTCTATTTTTGAAATTTTTGTTAACGGTGGTGAAAAAGTCTTTACCGGTCGGGTCTTTCCAACTCACGAACAAACCGGTATCACAATTAAAGAAGGGAAGATTAGCGGAAGCTATTTTGAATTAAAGGTTTGATATGGTCGCAAAATTAACCGATGTTGCTGCACTAGCCGGTGTTAGTCCTACTACCGTTTCTCGTGTTATCAATAAAAAAGGCTATCTCTCACAAAAGACAATTGATAAGGTTCATCTTGCGATGAGAGAACTAGGCTATAAGCCCAATAATCTGGCCCGCAGTTTGCAAGGGAAGTCCCCACAACTTGTTGGCCTGATTTTTCCCGATATCTCAAATGTATTTTTTTCTCAATTGATTGAGCATCTCGAAATCCAACTCTTTGAAAAAGGTTATAAAACCATCATTTGCAATAGCCAACACAACCCTATTAAGGAAAAAGAATACTTGGAAATGCTGGCTGCTAATCAAGTTGATGGGATCATCTCGTCCAGCCACAATCTAGGCATCGAAGATTACGAAAAAGTAGAAGCACCGATTGTAGCCTTCGACCGTAATCTATCCCCCCATATCCCCATCGTCTCCTCTGACAACTTTGAGGGAGGAAAATTAGCTGCACAAACCCTCCAAAAAGCTGGTTGTAAACACATAATTATGATTGCCGGCAATGATAATTCAAACTCACCAACAAGCTTACGCCGACTAGGCTTCACCTATGAACTCGGGAAAGATACGCCTGTTTGTCACCTTCCAAGAGAGTTATCTACTCTGAGACGCGAAATGGAAATTCGCTCCATCATCGCCAAAGAAAACCCTGATGGCATTTTCACCTCAGATGATTTGACCGCTATTCAAGTCATGAAAGTGGCTGAGCAAATCGGTAAACGTATTCCTGAGGATTTAAAACTCATTGGCTACGATGGTAGTAGCTTCATTGAGCAATACTTCTCTCAACTAACCACCATCAAGCAACCGATCGCTGATTTGGCCAGTCTGCTAGTGGATGTTTTAATGAAAAAATTAGCTGGAGAAGAAACCAACAAAGACTATATCCTTCCAATCAGCCTATTAGCCGGTAAGACAGTATGATTTAAACCGATTGAAGTTAGCTCTTCAATCGGTTTTTGATGATTAGTATCAAAACAAGTCAAAAAAATCACCAACTACCCAAGAAAAAAGCTTCCAAGAGAACCTTGAAAGCTTTTTTCTTAATCGACAACAAATTGGCTTAATAAGCCATTAATAAATTTAGCTGATGTTTCATCAGAGTATTTTTTAGCAATCTCGATAATTTCATTTAGAGCAACGCGGTCTGGTGTCTCATCGAAAAATTTAATCTCATATAAGCCCAATCGCAGCATGGTCTTATCTGCTAGGGTTAATCGCTCAATCGACCAACCCTGACGTAATTTCTCAGATATTAAAGTATCTAACTCTTCTTTATGAGTATCAACACCTCTCACTAACTGCAAGAGAAAGGCAGGCAGGTCAAGGACCTCATCATCGGCCAATCCTTTATCATAATGATAGGCTGATTCTGCGGCTTGCAAAAAGTCACTACCAAACTCCATACTAAAGAGGGCTTGATAGGCACGTTCTCTTAAATCGCGTCTTGAATCTGTAAAACGACTAGGCTTGCTCATTCAAAAAATCCTCGCTGAAAAGACTATTCAAATCAGGTTTTGGAGTTTTTTCAGGGACGATACCGACAACATGAACATTAACCTGAGCAACAGTGACTTCAGCCATATCATAAACAGCTGACTTAACTGCCTTTTGCACTGCGATTGAAACAGCTGGAACATTAACCCCATACTGTAGATAGACATAGATGTCCGCGATAACATCGCCGTTGGCATCGTTTTTTAGATACACACCTCGGCCTAAACTGGCCTTACTGAGGGTATCTGCTGCTTTTTTATTGTGCAATGAATGAACACCGTCCACTTTTGTAGCGGCAATGCCGGTAATCACTTCCAATACACGAGGTGAGATGACAATCTCACCAATAGTTTCAGTAATCATAGCTTTCCTTTCGTCATTATCGTCTGGTGACAACTTCTGCCAATGTTTAATCACCACTACTTATTAGCTAAGGTTAGGCACGAGAAACGTAAGTTCCCTCAGCAGTATTGACCACTAGCTTTTGACCAACTTCAATGAAGTCTGGAACGTTAACAACTAAGCCTGTTTCAAGGGTAGCTGGTTTTCCTGATCCAGTCACGGTCGCCCCTTTGATGGATGGTTGCGTCTCAACAACCGTTAACTCAACCGTTGTTGGAACAGTCACACCGATCACTTCTGTTCCGTAGAATTGAATTTTCACATCTGCATTTTCCAAGATGTAGAGCAATTCATTTTCAATATTAGCCACTGGAATTTCATATTGCTCATAGCTTTCCGTATCCATGAAGAAAGCTGTATCATCCATTTTATATAAATATTGGGCTGGACGAGTCTCAATAATCGCTTGTTCAAACTTTTCGTCTGGGCGGTAAGTCGTATCAAACGTTGAACCTGAACGAACATCACGCAATTTCATACGCATAATGGTGTTCCCTTTACCTGGTTTGTGGTGACTAGCATCCAATACTTTAATTAACTTGCCATCGTTGGTAACGAAAGTCATACCGGCTCTGAGCTTACTTGCTTCAATCATTCTATTATTACCTCTTTGAAAAATTATTTATCACTTCATTTTATCATAATTACGAAAGTTTGTAAAAAGTGACTATCCATTCGCTACCTAGCTTTCTGTATCCCTTCCTAGCGTTAACTCTGGAACAGGGTGTTGAATGTAAGCAACACCCTTTTTCGTTAGCAAGTCGATTGCGAACGGATGGGGGCGGTAATTGGCTTTATAGGTAATTTTGGTAATCCCCGCTTGAAGCAGTGCTTTGGTACAATTCAAACACGGAAAATGCGTCACGTACAGCTCTGTATCATCCGTAGAGATACCTTCTTTGGCGCATTGGATAAGCGCATTCATCTCCGCATGAACCGTTCGAATACAGTGCCCGTCCTCCATGTAATGACCGACGTCATCGCAATTATCTGTCTCAGAGACACCGCCATTATAGCCAGTAGCGATAATACGGTTATTTTTTACCAGAACAGCACCCACAAAAGCACGGTCACAAGTGGATCGCTTTGAAATCAGCTCTGCATTGGCCATGAAATAATCCTGCCACGATAATCTTCCCATCATTTTCTCCTAGTTCAGTACGATTAATTCTTTGGGGGCTTTGGTTAAAACTTCGCAACCTGTCTCAGTGATAAGTAAGTCATCTTCGATACGTAGTCCGTACTGGTTAGGAAGATAAATACCTGGCTCATCTGTCACCACCATACCAGCCTCCAACTGATTCTCACCACCTCTAAAGAAAGGATTCTCATGAATATCTAGCCCAATACCGTGACCAATCCCATGGGTAAAGTAAGATCCATAACCAGCCTCTGCAATAAGGTGACGTGGAATAGCATCAAAATCACTATAGGTCATGCCAGCCTTGGCTTGATCAATCAGAGCCTGATTGGCCTTCAAAACCAAATCGTAAAGCTCTCGCTCCTCATCTGTGACATGGCCGATATGAATGGTCCTTGTCATATCACTAACGTAGTGATTATAGTAGCAACCAAAATCAAGGGTTAAGCTTTCACCTGACTCAATCACCTTATGGCTGGCCACTCCATGGGGCATGGCAGAACGATAACCTGACGCCACAATCGTCTCAAATGAAGTCCCTGAAGCACCGTACTCCCGCATGCGAAAGTCTAAAAAATTGGCTACTTGTACTTCGCTAGTCTGGCCAGGCTTAATAAAGTCAAGGACATCAATGAAGGCTTGAGCAGCAATCTGGCAAGCTTTTCGGATGGTCTCAATCTCAGTCTGATCCTTAATCATCCGCAGCTCTTCCACAAAGTCACTGTGTGCTAGCCACCGAGTTCCTTGTGCTAGCTCAGCTAACTGACGGTAAAAGGCATAGGACACTTGGGCATCAAATCCGAGACAGTTTAAGCCATCGTCCTTGATAAAACGTGCTACCTCACTGAGGGGACTTCTTGTCTCGATAATATCAAAGCCTTCAACCATCTCCTTAGCAATTAAGCTGTAGCGAGCATCCGTCATCAACAGACGGCGATTGCGAGTAATCAAAACCGTACTCTCTGTTCCCCAAAAACCAGTGAGATAATAAATATTATTCTGACCGGTCACTAAAAAAGCATCCAAATCTGCTTTACCTAATTTCGCTTCAAAGCGAGCAAGCCTAGATTCCATAATAACCTCCACTAAGTTAGTATAAAGTAATTTATTTTATCAAAAAAATACTAAGAAAGACAACGATAGCTTTAATAGCATTTTTATGATGGAAAAGTATATAGAAAAAATAATTATACAGTAAAAACACCAATCCGCGGCGAATATGCTCTTATCTATAGATAAATAAAGATAAATAAAAAAATAAAGAGGTTTAATTTTTAAACCTCTTTATTTTCATGTTCAAATATCAATTTTATAGATAAATAAAAAGACCAGTTTATTATAGATAATATTAATAAATTTCTTGATAAAAGATACAACTCAAATATCTCTCCATCTGGAAAAAAAATATATCTATTAGTCATACATAAGATAGAAAATAATACAGTGACAAACAACACAAATATTCCAATTTTTTTCATAGCAAACTCCTCATAATTTTGTTTTACTTAAAACTAATTCCTCGGGAAATTCTGATAATACTTTATTCATCATCATTCCCCTCACTCAACTTCTGTTTAACTTCACCCCTCTTACTACGCTGGTATGCTCCATCAAAATACAGACGTAGAATACTTGATTTGCTTTCAATCGTAGTTAAAAACAAATTCATATCAATGCCGTAACTTGCTCCATTTTCCTCAATGAATTCATGTAAATCAAGAATATTTGGAATTGAGTAAGCTCTGATAATTTGGAGCAATGTTTTCAAAACTTGATTTCTAGTTTCAACATCGACTACAACATATCGCTCGATATCAAAATTATTGATAAGCTTTATATCAGCTTTATCATAGACATGCTTTTTCTTAGCGATAGCATCTTTGTTCCTTCTCCTGTTTAGCGATACAGCACTCTCTCTAAAAGTGATTCCATTTCCCCTGTTTTAAGGTAAAATGTGCCCTGCTTTGAGGTAAATGTCATACCATTCCTGGCGCGTCAGCTCAACGCCTTCAGCTTTAACAATCCTCTGTAATCGTTCAGGATTCATCGAACCAACAATGGTCTGAATTTTGGCTGGGTGGCGTAAAATCCAAGCCACAATAATCGCTTCATCCGACACCTGATAGTGCTTGGCGTATTTGGCAATCGTCTCGTTCAATGCCTGATAGTCAGGATTTCCCGTAAAGAGACCTTTAGACAAATCAATCTGGAAAGGTGACCAGGCTTGGATAGTCACATGGTTCAGACGACAATAATCCACAATCCCACCATCACGAACTGTAGCCCCAGGTGTTGTCATATTAACCTCGAGACCAGATGAAAACATCGGTGCATGCACCGGCGATAATTGCAGCTGATTCACTGCCAAAGGCATGTCTAAATAGGCTTGCAACAAGGCCATCTGACTACTGTTTTGATTGCTAACACCGAAATGACGAACCTTGCCAGAGGCCGCTAACTGCGTAAAAGCTTCTGCCACTTCTTCTGGTTCCCAAAGAGCATCTGGACGATGAAGGAGTAAAAAATCAAGATAGTCTGTTCCCAAGCGATTCAAAATACTATCAACTGACCCTAAGATGTGCTCCTTTGAAAAATCAAAAAAACCACGTCGGATACCACATTTTGACTGCAAGATGACGTCTTCACGACGGAAAGATAATGACTGAAAAGCATCACGAAAACGTACTTCAGACTCCCCACCGCCATAAATATCCGCATGATCAAAAAAGATTATCCCATTCTCAATAGCTGTCGCAATAACGTTTTCTGCCTCCTTGACCTCTAAGCTACTCATTCTCATCGCTCCAAGGGCGATACGAGAAGTCTTGACTCCTGATTGACCAATGTCTTGTAACATTATCTCTCCTTTTCCAATCTCATGTTTTTTCTAGTAATAGTATATCATTTTTAACCTCATTTTCCTCGTTAAAAACAAAGGAACAACGAAATATATAGGCTTACAATAGGACAAAAAATAAAGAAAGCGTTTCAAAGACGTTTTTATTTTTGATTTACTTACCAAAACATTCGACTTTTTTATCAAAAAGTATTGAATTTTAACAACTGACATAGTACACTAACTATGGAGACACGTTCTATTTTCACTAAATAAGGAGTTATGATGACAAAGAAAATTGCATTAAAAAGTAGTCTTTTAGCGATGGTTGCTGGGTTTAGCCTTGCAGCTGGTAACGTTTATGCTGATCAAGAAGCGATACAGATTTTAGGAGTAAATGATTTTCATGGTGCCTTAGATACAACTGGATCAGCCTATATGCCTGACGGTAAGGTATCAAAGGCTGGAACTGCTGCCCAACTCGATGCTTACCTCGATGATGCTGAAAAATCCTTTACGAGCGATAATCCCGACTCAACCTCTCTTCGTGTTCAAGCAGGTGATATGGTCGGTGCTAGCCCAGCCAATTCTGGACTCTTACAAGATGAGCCAACTATTAAAGCCTTTAACGCTATGGGGTTTGATTACGGTACTATCGGTAACCACGAATTTGACGAAGGGCTTGACGAATACAATCGTATCACCAAAGGCGAGGCTCCTGCCCCAGATGCTGGTTTTAATCGCATTGTGTATGACTACGAACACGTTCCTACTACGCAACAAATCGTCATTGCCAATGTGGTTGATAAAGCAACTGGTCAGATTCCTAACAATTGGCAACCTTACGCCATCACCGAAGTTCCTATCAATGATAAGGTCGTTAAAGTCGGCATTATCGGTGTTGTTACCAGAGAAATTCCTAACCTTGTTTTGCGCCAGCACTATGAGCAATACGACTTTTTAGATGAGGCAGAAATCATCGCTGCTTATGCCCTTGAGCTGCAGAAAAAAGGCGTTAAGGCAATTGTGGTTCTAGCACATATCCCCGCTGTTAATAAGGGAGATGACGTCCAAGGTGAGGCTGCTGATATCATGAACCGTGTTACTGAGATTTTCCCAGAACATAGCGTTGATATCCTCTTTGCCGGCCATAACCACCAATACACCAATGGCATCGTTGGCAAAACACGCATTGTACAAGCCCTCTCTCAAGGGAAAGCCTACGCAGATGTACGTGGTGTTCTGGATACGGATACTCAAGATTTCATCGCCGTACCAGACGCCACAGTTGTAGCTGTCGCACCTGGAGTCAAAACAGGCAGCCAAGATATTCAGGCAATCGTTGATGAAGCCAACGCTATTGTGAAACAGGTTACAGATGCCAAGATTGGTACCGCTTCAACCTCTGAAAACATCAGTCGAGAGGTCAATGAGTTCAAAGAAAGCCCTGTTGGTAATCTTGTTACCAAGGCTCAGCTGACGATTGCTAATCAACAATCAGCAGTTCCAGTCGATTTTGCGATGACCAACAACGGCGGCATTCGTTCTGATCTTTTGGTGTCCAAAGATGGAACCATTACTTGGGGAGCAGCCCAAGCCGTTCAACCATTTGGCAATATCTTGCAAATTGTAGAAATGACTGGTCAAGACATTTACAAGGTTCTAAACGAACAGTACGACGGCAAAGAAAACTACTTCCTACAAATGTCTGGTTTAACCTACACTTACACTGACAATCCGGACGGAGGCGAGGAAACTCCTTTTAAAGTGGTCAAAGCTTACAAAACGAATGGTGAAGAAATCGACCCAGCCAAAACCTACACCCTAGTTATCAATGACTTTCTCCTTGGGGGCGGGGATGGTTTTGCCAGTTTCCGAAATGCGACATTGATTAGTGCCATTAGTCCTGATACAGAGACTTTTATCGAATACATTCGCCAACAAGAAGCCAAAGGCGCTAAGGTGGTTGCTGAAATCCTCGGTACCAAACAGTACCTCGCAAGCCTTCCTACCGCAACTGATGAAACAAACACAAATCACCAACAAGAAAACCAATCAAACCGCACAGAAGAAAACCAAGTGCAAACCTTATCCGCATCTCTAGGCAAACAAGCTCTAGCCTATGCTCCAGTGACGAAACACTCAGCAAAAGCGGGTACAAATAAGGGCTATGGTAACACCAACCATCAGCTCCCTAAAACGGGTGACAATCACTCTATAACAATTGTCCTTACGGGACTTGTGATGCTAAGCATGGCAGGACTGGCAAGCAAGCGTCAGCGTGACTAAATCAATTATAACCACTATCAGCCACCTTTTTAGGGTGGCTGATGTTAGTTATGGTCAGATAGCTTATGACAGGAGCATTGCTCTGGCAGACATTGGCAGACAATCCTTGCAACAGCCTTTTGACGCTTCTGCTCTAATAAGGTTTCAAAAGCATTGATATCCTGCTCAGTCAGTGGCGTTTCTAGCAAGAGCTTCTCAAGCAGCGCACCGTGTTTTGTCAGGCAAATTTTAGAAAAAGTCTCTGATACCCTGCTCCACTGTCCCTCGTCTTCAGTCATTAAAGCCCTATACCAAAAGCGGCGACCTTCGCGACGGCTGGTAAGCATGCCTTTCTCAACCAGTCGTGTCAGCAGCGTCTTAATGGTCGAAGCAGACCAAGCCTTATTCTCTCCCAAAGCAGCTATCAATTGAGAGCTAGTGACCTCTTGCAAAGTCCACACAACACGCATCACTTCCCATTCCGCATTAGTTATCTGTGGCATGACATTCTCCTTGTTTACATTTGTAAATAAATTTTAGACCATATCAGACGTCCTGTCAACTAAAAATAAGGGCCACAAAACCTTAAAAATAAGATTCTATCAAATTAAAAAACGAACGAATTCACATCTCTAGGTAAGAAATATGGTTTTCGTTCGTTTTATTACTCTAGCTTGAGCTTATCTTCCAGAGTCTAAGAATCTTTACGATTAAGATTACGCAATAATTCGTCAATCTTATTACCGTATTGAATGGACTCATCTTTGATGAAGGTTAAATCTGGAATTTTGTACATCTGCAACTGTTTCCCTAGCTCACGCTTGATGGTTCCAGTGGCTTTTTCCAAGCCAATCTGCGCTTTTTGATTATCAGAAGCCAAGTCACTCATAATCGTATAGTAAACTTTAGCTGCTGATAAATCTCCTAGCATCTGAACATCCGTGATGGTAACTCCCTGCACACGAGGGTCACGGACTTTCTTTTGCAAAATATCATTCACTTCGCGTTTGATTTCCATCCCAACGCGATCAACGCGGTGATTTGCCATAAATAAGATACCTGAAGCTCACTCAATGACATTTTGAGTGACTGCTATTCCTTTCCGATAAACTGCACTTGCTCAAATTCCCCAACAAGACTGATTAGGGCGTGCTAAAAAGTCAGGATAGGAGATTTGAACAAGAATTATTGTGATAAAAGCTAGGCTAACGACCTAGCTTTGTACCTTCGTCCTACCTGATTTGCTGGAGGCAAATCAATCTTGTAGCTTTATTTGCGAACAATTTCTTCCATGATGTAAGCTTCAATCGTATCATCAACTTGAAGATCGTTGAAGTTTTCAAGCATCAGACCACCTTCTTGGGCATTTCCGACTTCCTTAACATCATCTTTATAGTGCTTCAAGCTGGCTATCTTGCCATCAAAGATAACAACGCCATCTCGGATAACACGCGCACTTGAATCACGGGTGATTTTACCATTGATAACCATAAAGCCACCAATCGTACCGACTTTAGATACCTTAAATGTCTCACGGATGATAGCCTCACCTAGGACTTTTTCTTGGTATTCAGGGTCCAATTTACCCTTCATAGCTTCTTCAACTTCTTCGATAACTTTGTAAATAATACTATGAAGGCGAATTTCAACATCGTCAGCTTCTGCTTGTTGACGGGCTTGTGGAGTTGGTCTAACGTTAAATCCAATGATAACAGCATTTGAGGCTTCGGCTAGGGTAACATCCGATTCGTTAATCGCACCAACAGCTGAGTGGACCACGTTAACACGAACCCCTTCGACCTCAATTTTGAGTAGTGAGGCTGCCAAGGCTTCAACAGACCCTTGGACATCAGCTTTGATGATGACGTTAACCGTCTTGACCTCACCCGCTTTGAGGGTATCAAAGAGATTTTCAAGGCTAACCCGTTGGGTGTTTTGACGTTGTTTGATAAGAGCACGTTTGGCACGTTCCTCACCGGCTGCACGAGCAGCTTTTTCATCGGCATAAACAGCAAAACGGTCCCCAGCCATAGGGGTTTCATTCAAACCAGTAATCGATACTGGCGTTGATGGCTCAGCTGTCTTAACACGACGTCCCAAATCATTTACCATCGCACGCACACGACCAAAGGTGTTACCAACAACAATAGGATCTTGAACATTAAGCGTCCCTTGTTGGACAAGAAGGGTCGCAACAGCTCCTTTGCCCTTGTCAAGACGAGCTTCGATAACCGTACCGATAGCACGAACAGTCGGGTCAGCTTTTAGTTCTTCCATTTCAGCGACAAGAAGCACCGTTTCGAGCAACTCGTCAATATTTTGGCCAAACTTCGCTGAAATCTCTACAAATTCAGACTCGCCACCCCATGCAGTAGAAATAACCCCATGCTCAGCCAATTCACCGATAACACGTTCTGGATTAGCACCTGGTTTATCAATCTTATTGATCGCCACAATGATCGGTACTCCAGCCGCTTTCGAGTGATTAATGGCTTCAATGGTTTGTGGCATCACGCCATCGTCAGCTGCCACAATCAAAATGGTAACATCCGTCACAGAGGCACCGCGTGCACGCATTGACGTAAAGGCTGCGTGTCCTGGAGTATCCAAGAAGGTGATTCTCTTACCGTTGGTTTCAATTTGGTAGGCACCGATATGCTGCGTGATCCCCCCTGCTTCACCTGTAGCAACACGCGAATTACGCAGCGTATCAAGCAAGGTTGTTTTACCATGGTCAACGTGTCCCATGATGGTGACAACTGGCGCACGCTCAACCATCTTGTCCTCATTGAGGTAATCATCATCGGCAAAGAAGCGTTCAATATCAGCATCATCGACTTCAACCTTAGCACGAGCTTCGATACCATAATCAACCATCAATAACTCAATCGTATCTCCATCCAAAGATTGGTTTTGAGTAGCCATAACACCCATCATAAAGAGTTTTTTGACAATTTCAGCAGGCTCACGTTTAATACGTTTGGCAATTTCAGCTACTGTCATGCCCTCAGTGTATTCAAACTCTTTAGGCAACTCATGGAATTTACGCTCTGTTACTGGCTTAGGAGCACCATTTTGGTTACGATTATTTTTACCTTTTTTAGCTTGTTTGTTTTTATTCCAGTTACTATTTCTTTGATTTCTCACTTGGTTTTGATTCGTCCGATTTTTCTTATTTCTAGTTTGTTTAGGACCATCTTCGTTTTGACTTGAAAAATCGCGTGATTTTTCAGGACGACCCTGTTTTTTGCGACGATTATCTTGCTTAGGTGTCGCAACAGTTGCGGAAACTGGGGTGATGTTTGGCTCTATCGTCGTTGACTGTTCGTTGATGTCGCGTGTTTTTGCTACCTCGGCTTGCTTAGCTTGACGAACATGTTGCTGAGCCATTTGTGCTTGACGTTTGGCTGCTTCCTGTTCACGGAAACGCGCTTCGCTTTGACGTGCATATTCCGCATTTTGTTCAGCCTTTAGCGCTGCCGCACGGGCTTTAAAGTCCATCCGTGAAGGAGTCTGTTGTGGACGATTTTGCCCTTTGTTATTAAGGTGTTCACCACGCCCTTGATTCTGACGATTGTTAGAATGGTTAGAGCCTTGTCTGCTCTTATTATCTTTGGGCGAATGTCCACCTTGACGATGGTTGTTAGCACGCTGCCCACGAGAATGGTTGCGGTTAGCATTGCCTTGTTGCTGAGCTGAACCATTAGCCCGACGTTCGGCTTCTGCTTTAGCTTTTGCTTCGCGTTCTGCCTTAAAATTTCGGCTTTTTGGGCGCGGTTTAACAACACTTGTTTCAGCTTTAGGCTGACTTGCCTGAGAAGCCTCAGCTGAGACCTCTCTTGTTTTGACTGATTTAGTAGTCCTTGTGGCAGAAGATTCGCTGTCCTTAGTTTCACTAGCAGGTTTGCTCGTTGCTACTTTAGGAGTAGCCTTGCTTTTAAAGGCATCCGTCAAGCGTTGTGCCTCTTTGGCTTCAACACTTGAGGCATGACTTTTTACTGCCAAACCAAGTTCTTTGGCTTTGGCAACAACTTCCTTACTTGCGACACCGACTTCTTTCGCAATTTCATATAAGCGTTTTTTTGACACGTGATGTCCTCCTATTCTTTATGCCATAAGAGTCCTCATTTTCTTTGAAAATCCAGCATCAACAATGGCGATAGCCTTTCTTGGTTTACCAATTGCCATGCTTAATTCCAGTGCATTTAACACTGTGGAGACTTCTATTTGATAGTATTTACTTTTATCTGTCAATTTTTTAGTCAAATTATCACCAGCATCATTGGCTAGAAAGACTAAGGTTGCCTCTTGCTGTCGAATGCTTTTAATAACAAGTTCCTCACCAGAGATTACTTTTCCAGCACGCTGGGCTAAGCCTATTAAATTGACTAATGGTTGATAATTATTCAAGACCGAGCTCTCTTCTTTTAACTTTGTGGTCCACGTAGGCGATTAACTCATCATAGAATGTATCCGCAACAGCTACTTTAAAACTACGGTCAAAGACGCGACGCTTTTTAGCTTCCTGCGCTTCTTGATTATCTAATTTGATATAAGCCCCACGACCATTTGCTTTTCCAGTTGGATCAATAAAAATATCACCGTCTTTGTTTTTGACAATGCGCAGCAAATCGCGCTTATCAATCACATCACCAGAAACGAGAGACTTTCTTAAAGGTATTTTACGTGTTTTAGCCATAAACACCTCGATTGATTATTTATTCTTCGTTAACAACAGCTTCACTATCAATGCCGTTAACTGCTTCTGTCAGAACAGTATCCTCAAGCACATCTACCTCAACCAGCTCCTCAGCTTCAACTTCAGCTTCTAGAGCTTGCTGGGCTTCGATTGCTTCGTATTCTGAAGCCGATTTAATATCGATGCGATAGCCCGTTAAATGAGCTGCTAAGCGAACATTCTGCCCACGACGACCGATAGCAAGTGACAATTTACTGTCTGGAACCACTACAGTCGCACGTTTACTGTTTTCCTCATCAAAGAGGACCATGTCAACTTCTGCTGGTGCAATGGCATTGTAGATAAACTCAGCTGGATCGTCAACCCACTGAATCACATCGATGTTTTCTTCGACAGGAACTTCGATACCTGTTTTCGCATCAACACGGGTTGGGTGGAATTTACTAGTCACTTTTTTGATATTTGACCCACCGCGACCAACGATCGTTCCAATCGCATCAACATTAGGATTATGGCTACGAACAGCTACCTTACTACGATCCCCAGCTTCACGAGAGACACTCATGATTTCAACCGTGCCATCAAACACCTCTGGAATTTCTTGTTCCATGATGCGTTTAATGAACTCTGGGTGGCTACGACTCACAAAAACATTCACCCCACGAGGATTGTTTTCAACCTTGTAAACATAGACCTCAATCCGATCATGCGACTTAAAACTTTCCCCCGGGATTTGATCTTGGTGGGATAGTTGTGCTTCAAGAGAGCCTAGGTTAACATAGATAAAACGTTGGTCGAAACGCTCAACAGTCCCTGTCATGATTTCGCCTTCGTGCTCTTTGTATTCGTTATAGGTCACTTCACGCATTTGTTTGCGCATTTTTTCCATAATGGTTTGTTTAGCAGATTGTGCTGCCACGCGACCAAATTCTGCGATAGACTCTTCAAAGCGAATCTTATCCCCTAGCTCATAGGCTGAGCTGATGGCTAAGGCATCTTTGAGGCTAATTTCAAGACGGCTATCGAAGACTTCATCAACTACTTCACGAACGGTATAAACTTGAAAGTCACCGGTCTTGTCATTAAAATCAATCACACAACTTTCAGATTGACCATAACGACGTTTGTAAGCTGATTTCAATGATTCGGTTACAGCATCAATGATATCTTCTTTGTTAATATGCTTTTCTTCTTCCAAAATACGGAAGGCTTCTAACATTTCTTTGCTCATGTATTTCTCACCTTAATGCAATAAGGCAAATTTCCTTTCTTATCAATAATTAGCAGCTATAGTTTGACTGCCAAGCGAGCTTTGGCAACGGATTGATAAGGAATATCAACCGTTTTATGACGTGTTTTAGCCACATAGTCAATGGTTAAAGTATCATCCTTAAAAGCCACCAAGTCACCTTCAAAAACTTTGACTTTATCAATCGCTTTATAAAGGCTGACATTGATATAGTGACCAACCGCATTCTCCAAAGCTTCTCTCGTTTTCAAGGGACGTTCTAAACCCGGACTAGAGACTTCTAAAAAATACTGTTCTGGGAAGGGATCTGGCTTTAGCGTATCCAACAATGGACTGATTACCTCAGTCAAATCTGCCGTATCTTCAACAGTTATCCCTCCTGGTTTGTCAACAAGAATGCTAAGGACATAATCACCACCTAACTTTCCATACTCAACATCAACTAGCTCAAACGGCGAGGTGATATGAGGAGTAACAAGAGCTGTCACCTGCTCAACTATTGTCGCGATAATAATCCCTCCTTACACAGATAAGAGGCGAAGTCAAACCTCGCCCCTCTCTCTTTATTTGTTTAATTATATCATAAGTAACAGAGCATTGCAAGTCTAATGAGCAATGGACCCTAGATAATGTCTATGATGTCGCTTTCAAATCAAACGTGTACTTGTGGCCTTGTGTTAAGCTCTGATAAAAGCCTTTGCCTTCATACAACTGAAACACTCGCACATTCTCACGTTCTTGACGACTCGGGTAAACCTGTTCAACAAAAGGATTTCCAGCTAAAACTTCCTCTAACTTTTCTTGACCCAGCTCACGAACCCTTCCTTCAATCCGAACCACCTGAATGAGATAATCTTCGTGATGCATCCCTGTGATAGCGATATTGGGATTGGATTGCAATTGTTTGTAAAAACGCGTAGTCGGACTAGTCATGAAGAAAATGCCCTTTTCATTAGCCAAACCGATGTGGATGAACCGAGCATGTGGGTAGCCATTAGCATCCGTAGAAGCAATAACAGCCGGTGACATTTTAGTTTCTAACAAGGTTAAAATCTCTGCAACTTGCATACCAGTCTCCTTATCATTTTGAGCGCGTCAGACTTTGTGATTACGATAATATCGATAGTGAAAAAACAGATTATCCAATCTGTTTTCCTAGCCATAAAAGGAGAGGAGGGGATTCGAACCCCCGAGCCCCATTAAGGACTACACGCTTTCCAAGCGTGCGCACTCGGCCACTATGCGACCTCTCCATAAAAGAGCAAGATAAACTGCTCAAATAACTTTAAAATTGTGCTTCTACGCGGTAAATGACCTGACCTCTTGAGGCAAACTTTTGCTCATACTCTGTCATGACATTCCCCTCATAGTCGCTAGCATGCAAATCAAGCCAAACTTGTTTTAACACCATCCCATACTGTGAAAAACTAGCTAAACTATATTCAAACAAGCCACGATTATCCGTTTTAAAATGAATTTCACCATGTTCAGGCAAAATTTGCTCGTAAGTTTCCAAAAAGGTCTTGTAAGTCAAGCGGCGCTTTTCATGTCTCGTTTTCGGCCATGGATCTGAGAAATTCAAGTACATTAAATCCACTTCACCATCGTCAAAGTAATTTGTCAAACTGGAACCATCAACACGTAAGAGACGTACATTAGGGACCTGACTTTCCAGAACTTTATCCAAGGCATAACTAAGCACAGACAATTGAATGTCGATACCAATGTAGTTAATCTCAGGATGTTGCAATGCCATACCTGTGATAAAAGCGCCTTTACCAGAACCTACTTCGATGTGGATAGGGTTATCATTACCAAACACCTCATGCCATTTCCCTTTAGCATCTTCGGGGCTTAAAATAACATACTGGGGATGATTTTCTAAATAGTCTTCAGCTCCTTTGCGCTTACGAACTCTCATTTAAACAACTCTCTAAATTTTCTAAGGGCATAAATTTCACGGTTAACGCGTTCCATATCACGGTTATCAAAATACTTCTGAATTTGCGATAGATAAGATAATTGACCGTACCAATAAACCTTGTCCATAACTGCTTTGGGATTATCATAACCATAATAAACCAACCAATCTGACCAAGCTGCTCGTGGCACGTAGTGACTAAGCAGATGACCAATATCATACATCGGATCAGTTAAACGCACAGAATCCCAGTCAACTAGGTAAATCAAGCCACTAGTCGTGATAATCCAGTTATTATGACGAACGTCTCCATGAACAATCGTCGCATCGTCACGATTAAAACTAGGTAAGCTTTGCTTCAACCCCTTAACAATAGATTGAATAAAGGTGTTTTCTCTTAATTGCAAAGACATGTCACGCTCTAGCTGCGCTAAAAGTTCGTAGGGATTCTCTATCTGATACTTGAGTTGCAAGAGCTGATTCGCCAAATGTTTCGACTTATGTAATCGTAAAAGCACTTGGACAATCTGCTTGCTCATCATATCCTGCCTAAGGAGCGTACGGCCATCAAGCCACTCCTGGGCACTCATCATATCACCATTTCCTAAACGTTTAGCCCATAACAATTGCGGTGCAATTTGCTCTTTGGCAAGGGCTGCTAGGATTGGAGTCGTGTTTTTTTTGACAAAGATACGCTCTCCAGATGGGTAGGTGCCCATGTAGGCTTTGTTACTCTTTCCGCGCATGGGTGTCAATGTTAAATCATTATCAATAACTGTCACCATACCCTCCTTTATATCAGCTTAGTTACTATTTTACTTGTTTTTGATAACTTAGTCAACAAGCTTCTTCAGTTTATTAGGCATGTAACCTTTTAGTAAAGTAATCATAAACGGAATCAGCATCAAAAAATACCAATGCCATAAGACCAAGACCATTTGGATAGCCGTTAAACCTATGACAATCCTGGTCAGTAACGTCTTAAAATCAGATGCTTTAGCTCTATTTGTGACAGGGAAAAGACGCGTCATCACTTGATAGTCATACACGTGAAAAAGACCAAACAACTGAAACAATAGGAGATAATTGACCAGACCTACCATCAGAACACCCCAGCCATTTGGCAAACTAATCCCCAAACCCAAACTGATTAGCAGCAATCTAACACTCAACCAAAAGTAGTCCCCGTGACGCAAGTAAGCACGAGCAAACAGCTCTAACCATACTCTTTTCTCATCTGTTTTGATTAACCACCTTAACAGGGGATTGAGATAGGTACGTGGCTTTGTCTTAACGGAAATCCCTTTAACATTTGTAAACAACGAAAAGAAAGTCAATAAGCCTTGCTGACGTTCTTGTTCATAAGTGATTAGCCGTTCAAAATTGAGCAAATTTCCCTGATAAAACTGTTTATAGTGATAGTTTAGGCGTAAAGCACGCAAGATTAGTAGCGTCATTAACCAGATAATGAACTGCCATAGCGCCCAACCAGAAAGAAGAAACACTGGCGCTAGTAGCACCGTTAGTACCAATTGAAGACTCCCCCATAAAAAGAAAGTTTTGCGCATAGCTTTTTTCAGGTTATCCTGCCAAAACTGTTCTTGAGGGAGCAAGAAAACCTGATCAGCAGGCTCCATATAAGTGGCAACTTTGCCCCAAAAAGTCATGGATACACTAAACAAAAGGACAACAACAATTGGCCAATGAGATTGTCTCGGAAAATCACGAATCAGCTGAGTGTACTGCACCACTAAAAAGCCTATCAAAAACATCACCACCAAAACAAAGTGGTCATTAAAGACATAACGAAGGTATTTTGCGCACTGACGGTTAAAATCAAGCCGACGCTGTTGCATTAACTTATCCATCTTAACTCTCCTGTGTCAGCTGCATGTAAATATCAGTCAAACTAGCCTCGGGAAGATGAAACTGTTGGCGTAAATCCATCAAGCTACCAATTGCCAATACCGAACCATGGTGTAAAATGACAAAGCGATCGCACATTTTTTCAGCTGAATCTAAGACATGGGTGCTCATCAAAATGGCTGTGCCTTTAGCTTTTTCTTCTGCAATGATATTGGTCAAATCCCTTATCGCCAAAGGATCCAAACCCAAAAAAGGCTCATCCACTATCAGTAGGCTAGGTTTAACTAATAAAGCCGCAATAATCATCACCTTCTGCTTCATTCCTTTTGAAAAATGAGCGGGATACCAATCTAGCTTATCTTGCAAACGAAAAAGAGTCAATAATTCTAGGCAACGCTCTTTTTGATCCCCCAGACCATAAGCCAGAGCAACGCTATCTAAATGTTCTTGAAGGGTCAGCTCTTCATACAAAATCGGCGTTTCAGGAATATAACCGATTTTTCGCCGATAATCCTGTGGATTCTCTACTAATTGCAAACCATCTAAGCTAATCGTTCCTTTATAAGGTTGTAAGAGCCCTATAATTTCATTGATGGTCGTAGATTTTCCTGCACCATTGAGGCCGATTAAGCCGACAACCTCGCCAGCAGTTACTTCAAAAGAGACATCCTTTAAAACGGGAATATTGACATAACCACCCACTAAGTGATTGATTTTTAACATGACGTTTTTTCCTAACTTTGATATACTAGATTCATTATAACAAATTCAAGCAAAAAGGTGGTTTTACACATGGATAATTGTATTTTCTGTCAAATTGTTGCCAATGCTATTCCCTCTGCCAAAGTTTACGAAGATGATCAGGTAATGGCTTTTTTAGACATCACACAAACGACAAACGGCCACACCTTACTCATCCCCAAAGCTCATGTCCGTAATGTCCTTGAGATGGATGCCGATGTCGCACAAGACCTCTTTGCTCGTTTGCCAAAAGTTGCACGTGCCGTCCAAAAAGCTACCGGTGCTGATGGGATGAATATCATCAATAACAACGAAGAAGTTGCTGGGCAAACCGTGTTTCATGCCCACGTCCACCTCGTGCCACGTTTTGACGCTAATGATGGTATTGAGATTACCTACACAACACATAAGCCTGATTTTCAAGCTTTGGGAGAATTGGCTGACACAATCGCAAAAGAGGTTGTCTAATGGGTTTTAAAACATCTCTAGCTGCTTGCGGCGCAGCCTTTATCGCCTACCAAGCCTTTCAAAACAGACAGAACCTCAGCGATAGGTATCGTCTTGAAAAAACACGTCTTCAAGGAATCGTCAAGGATAAAGATAATATCCAAGACCAGCTAACCATTATAAAAGCTGAACTAGCCAGACTAAACACAATTGGTCAAGAAACGCAGTACCGTGTTCGCGTCTTTCAAAAAGACATCGAACCGCGTTTACAGATTATTAAAAGCCGATTGGCTCATCTGCAGAATCACTTGTCAGATGAGTCTGCTACAAACATAAGCACAAAGCTGAGCAAATAATCTCGTCAATAGTGGGGTCATAACACTCATTCTGACAGTACTTCAATGACAATGTTCGCTATATATAGTTATCAATAAACGAAAAACAACAGTAACTGTGAAGCTACCGTTGTTTTTTGACTTCTATTCTAATACCTAACCTTTTACACCTGCGATATTTTAAAGAAAGGCAAGCCTAGAGCTGTATCGTCTTTATCCGTACTTTTTGTGTTAAACAGATAAGACATTGCATACCAACCTGATAGGGATTTGGTATAGGGGTCTGTGACATGAACCATGCCGTTATTGTACCCTTTAAGAACAATCTCATGTGAGGTATGGGCAACAAAAACATTATTTTGAACCCCTGCTACAACGTAATGACCATCGCGTAGGGCTGAAACAATGTGGTTATAACTGGATAGGTTTGTTGCTTTTAAGCCCCAAGCATCTGCAGCTTTTACAATACCTGGAGCGCGTGTTCCTGGCACTGCTTTATTAAATTCGTTCGTATGATGATAAAGCCAGTCCGCAACCGTCGTTGGCATAACTGTTTTTCCAGTTAAGGCTGAAAATACCATTCCTAAGGACGTTGGCACACAGCCTGTGTCACCCATCGTATAACGACCATAGTATTTATTAACCCAACGTGAATCTCTCTGATTGAAGTACGGCATTGGGTAAGTTTTCGGTTTGACAACTGTTCCCTTCTTCATAAAGGAATTGGCGGTTGTTCCAGGTGCCTTGCCACCCTTTTTAACCAGGGTCACTTCAAGCCCTTCGACCCCTAAAGTAAATC
>JAKTNK010000039.1 GCA_029593465.1 Streptococcus suis | reverse complement strand
AGAGTTTGATGCACTTACTGAGTCTGAGTTTGATACTGATTCAGAGTTTGATGCGCTTACTGACTCTGAGTTTGATACTGATTCAGAGTTTGATGCACTTACTGAGTCTGAGTTTGATACTGATTCAGAGTTTGAAGCACTTACTGAGTCTGAGTTTGATACTGATTCAGAGTTTGATGCACTTACTGAATCTGAGTTTGATACTGATTCAGAGTTTGAAGCACTTACTGAGTCTGAAGTTGATACTGATTCAGAATTTGATGCACTTACTGAGTCTGAGTTTGATACTGATTCAGAGTTTGAAGCACTTACTGAATCTGAGTTTGATACTGATTCAGAGTTTGAGGCACTTACTGAGTCTGAAGTTGATACTGATTCAGAGTTTGAGGCACTTACTGAGTCTGAAGTTGATACTGATTCAGAGTTTGATGCACTTACTGAGTCTGAGGTTGATACTGATTCAGAGTTTGAGGCACTTACTGAGTCTGAAGTTGATACTGATTCAGAGTTTGATGCACTTACTGAGTCTGAGTTTGATACTGATTCAGAGTTTGATGCGCTTACTGACTCTGAGTTTGATACTGATTCAGAGTTTGAGGCACTTACTGAATCTGAGTTTGATACTGATTCAGAGTTTGATGCACTTACTGAGTCTGAAGTTGATACTGATTCAGAGTTTGAGGCACTTACTGAGTCTGAGTTTGAGACTGATTCAGAGTTTGAGGCACTTACTGAGTCTGAATTTGATACTGATTCAGAGTTTGATGCACTTACTGAGTCTGAGTTTGAGACTGATTCAGAGTTTGATGCACTTACTGACTCTGAGTTTGAGACTGATTCAGAATTTGATGCACTTACTGAATCTGAGTTTGAGACTGATTCAGAGTTAGATGCACTTACTGAGTCTGAGTTTGAGACTGATTCAGAATTTGATGCACTTACTGAGTCTGAATTTGATGCACTTACTGAGTCTGAGTTTGATGCTGATTCTGAAACCACAACTGAGTTAGATGCACTTACTGAATCTGAGTTTGATACTGATTCAGAGTTTGAAGCACTTACTGACTCTGAGTTTGAGACTGATTCAGAGTTTGAAGCACTTACTGAGTCTGAGTTTGAGACTGATTCAGAGTTAGATGCACTTACTGAGTCTGAGTTTGAGACTGATTCAGAGTTTGATGCGCTTACTGAGTCTGAATTTGAGACTGATTCAGAGTTTGATGCGCTTACTGAGTCTGAGTTTGATACTGATTCAGAGTTTGAGGCACTTACTGAGTCTGAATTTGATACTGATTCAGAGTTTGATGCACTTACTGAGTCTGAGTTTGATACTGATTCAGAGTTTGATGCACTTACTGAATCTGAGTTTGATACTGATTCTGAAACTACAACTGAGTTAGATGCACTTACTGAATCTGAGTTTGATGCTGATTCTGAAACTACAACTGAGTTAGATGCACTTACTGAATCTGAGTTTGATGCTGATTCAGAATTTGAAGCACTTACTGAGTCTGAGTTTGATACTGATTCAGAGTTTGAAGCACTTACTGAGTCTGAATTTGATACTGATTCAGAGTTTGAGGCACTTACTGAATCTGAAGTTGAGGTGCTCACTGATTGTGAATTTGACATTGATGTCAACGTACTATCGGAAATAGGGTGCTTCACCAAAATAGTACGGACAAGTTCCGTTCCGCTTGGCCACGTCACCGTAACAGGCACTTCATAAGCAGCATAAGTGATTTCTGAAGAGGATTTATCATAAAAGGACGGCGAGAGAGGAATGGCATTTTCATCAATCCGATAAGTCGGTTCTTCTTCTTTTGTCACTCCAGGAATTTGATTGCCATAAGGTGAAAAAGCCGCCAACAGCGCTAATGAGGCCTGATTAGATAGATTAGCCATAATCGTTTGAGGATTTATCGCTCCCTGATTGGCAACAATCATCGGGTTGAAAGACACATCATAAAATAACTCAACATCAGGGTGATTATCTACTGCATCAGGGTTAGTATTAGATACAATCTCAATCTTATCTCCCCATCCATCATTATCAGTATCTAGCTTCTTATAATCGGTATTCATCCCCAATTCATCAACATCTAAAATACCATCATTATCAGTATCCAAGGTCAAAAATGGCTTATCTAAACGTGTCCCTGTAGAAAACCATTCTCTGAATTGTTCGTCAACCTTAGTCGCAACAAAGTTAGTACTAGTGTGCTTGCCATTACCATTCAACTCATTATGCCAACGTGTATTGGCATAATATCTCAAACCAGCAACAGTATCACCATTGATAGCATAAGGCTGTACAACATATTCTGTTTGAATAAACCGCTTATCATCACCTTCCATTGTTGAACTACTAGATGATGTCAAACTGTCTTTTATCTTAGCAACAAGTTTATGGTGAGATGATGTAAATAAATTGGAACCAATACCTGGTGCGTTAAATATTGCTGTATGAATTAATTGCGGAGAATTGTCACGTCCATATAACAAGTCTGGATCTGCAGCCGTATACATTGCCAAATAACCACCAAGAGAGTGACCCGTTAGGTATATTTTCGTAGAGGAGGTTGAATAGTTTTTAATAATATCCTCTATTGTTGGTTTCAAATCATTAACTTGATTAGGACGGTTAGCCAAAAAGATATCAGTATCATTCCCAACATCAGCACCACCATTTGTTCCTCGATAAGAGAGTACTAAGGAGTCACCATTCCTAAATAAACTTGCTGAAAACCCATCCTTTGCTTCGTTATCATATTGTTTAACAAATTCCCAGTTGGATGTGATTTCAGACACATCGGCAGCTCCGAGAAGTTTTTCTTCATTAAATTGGGCAACCGTAGTTGGGTCATTTTGAAAAATTTTGGTCAAATAATCTGAATCCCGATAAGACAACTCCTGGAAGAAGCGTAAATCACGATCAGTCACACTATAAGTATCTGGGGTCTTATCATATAAATCAATAATCCCATCATGATCCCTATCCTCAAAACGAGCCTTAGTTTCAGTTAATACCTCATCAAACTTAGTTAAATTAGATGCAATCTCATCACTTGTCAATGTTGGCGTCGTATTCACCTCACGTCTTATACGTCGTGAAGACGTACTAGCACTCTCCTTGGCAGCCTCAGAAGCTGACCTATCTTGCCCGTTATATTCAAGCGATGATAGAGCCCCCTCTTCAGCCACTACACTATTTGACAATGACTCGGAAACTGAAAGGGATTCAGAAACTAACCTGGAATGCGATACCGATACAGAGTCTAACTCAGATGTTGAAACAGACTCGGAAATGGAAGCCGAGTTAAATATCGATTCCGATAGCGATTGAGAGGTTTCTAGAGACATCGATAAACGAGTTGATATCGAATCGGTATCTACAACTTCTTTCTCAAGAGTATTAGTAATCCCACCTGCTGCCTTGCTATCAGAAAGTAAATGACCATCTTGATTTAAAAGTATATCCTCTGAACTCGCCTCACCTACTTGTACCGTATTGGCAAATGTATCTGCTGAAACGTCCTGGGATAACAAGAAACTCCCCGCACCGGCTCCTAACCCTAAGAGGGTTTTCATCGGCAAATTAAGGCTCCCTGCCAAATCGTCATGAGACGAACTTAAACCCTTAAATAAATGTAACAAACCAACTTGTGACACCAGAGTTCTAATCCAATGTTTTCCTGATTTATGCAAGGTTACCTTGGTCTTGCGTTCTGTCTCAGCAGAACTTATCTTTGTATGCTTCAAACTCAACCTATTATCTCCTAATCTATATTCAATCCATTATATCACATTTCTTAACATTGCACTATCTTATAATCTTTGGTAATAAGCAATCCTCTAGACGTACCATCACAGATTACTCTTGCCATCCATTTTCAAACATAAAAAATATCCCTGAGGGTATTCCTCGGGGATATTTAAGTTTAAATAACTAGACTAATCTTCGTGACGTTTAGTACGTTTCGCCAAGACACTAGCACTTGCTAGAACACCTAAGCCGAGTAATAATCCAACACTTGATTCCTTAGTACCAGTATTTGGTAAGGCTTTTTCTAAGTTAGAAAGGGCTGTTGCTACTGATACTGATTCTGATGCCTTAGAAGCATCCGTCACTGACGCAAGCACTGAAAGGCTAGCTTGTTGTGACTGCGATACAGAAACTGACTCTGAAGCCAAGTGTGAGTTAACTTCTGATTCTGACATCACTGGTTTTTGTGATATTGATGTTGGGTCAGTCAGTGATGAGCTTGCTGACTCTGATGCTTGTGATACTGACACTGATTCAGAGTTTGAGGTGCTTACTGATTCAGAGTTTGACGTGCTCACTGAATCTGAGTTTGATACTGATTCAGAGTTTGAAGCACTTACTGAATCTGAAGTTGATACTGATTCAGAGTTTGACGTGCTCACTGAATCTGAGTTTGATACTGATTCAGAGTTTGAAGCACTTACTGAATCTGAAGTTGATACTGATTCAGAGTTTGAAGCACTTACTGAATCTGAGTTTGATACTGATTCAGAGTTAGATGCACTTACTGAATCTGAAGTTGATACTGATTCAGAATTTGAGGCACTTACTGAATCTGAGTTTGATACTGATTCAGAGTTTGATGCACTTACTGACTCAGACTCTGATACATAGCTTGAACCTGATTCTGATACTGATGCACTTACTGATTCAGACTCTGATACATAGCTTGAACCTGATTCTGATACTGATGCACTTACTGACTCAGACTCTGATACATAGCTTGAACCTGATTCTGATACTGATGCACTTACTGATTCAGACTCTGATACATAGCTTGA
>JAKTNK010000038.1 GCA_029593465.1 Streptococcus suis | reverse complement strand
TTCCTTTAAAATGATTCATCGTCATTCCTCCTGCTATCTTTTTCTATTATTCTACCTTATTTGATAGTAGATTTAAAACTTTGCAACAGAACCAAGAAGACCTATTTAAAAAAGTTTATACTGCACCTGCCTTTATTATGTAAGTAAAAGTAGTAAAGCTTTAAATTGGTTTTCAAAAAAGTAGGGTTGATTATTTCTTTTTCATCAATTATAATTGTGTTATTATCACAATATGAGAAAGGAGGCAAAAAGTAATGGGAATTGATTTCATTAATGTCGAGTTTAGAAAGCATGTAAAAGTTTCAGGGGATTTAGGTACAACGGGATCAGTATGTCCTTTTTCACAAAAACAAAAAATGGAAACACTACCGGAAAACTTTTTGCCTCCTTTTATATAATGGGCAAAAATTTATGAATCTATTGCATTTGTAAAAATGCATACGAATGATTAGGCACCGGTTGTTAAATTTTGTTTGATCAGTTCAGTTAGTTTGGAGAACCGAATCTTTAATCATGCTGTAGAAATATGGTGAGTTCGTTGATTTGGTTTTACAATATAAATAGATATGAGGTGAGGTTTATGGTGAAAGCAGTGGATTTAGCCTCCTAAAATCACAATATATTTTAGGAGGAAATAAAATGAAAAAGGATAGTAAATCTAAAGAAATGATTCAATCTGAAAAAAGGGGTTCTACTAGGCTTTTAATGATGGTACTCTCCCTATCTGTACTTGTAGGTTCAATTACGGCTGATTCAGTCAATCCCGTACTTCCACTAATAAGCAAAGCTTTAGAAGCTTCGAAATCTCAAGTGAGTTGGATAGTTAGTGGTATTGCACTTGTTCTTGCGATTGGAGTTCCGATTTATGGTCGAATCTCAGACTTTTTTGAGTTACGAAAGCTATATATCTTTGCCATTATGATTCTGGCAAGTGGTAGTCTTTTATGTGCAATTGCCCCGAACCTCCCATTGTTGGTTTTGGGAAGAATGGTTCAGGGTGCTGGGATGTCCGCAATTCCAGTTCTATCAGTCATTGCAATTTCGAAGGTTTTCCCACAAGGAAAACGTGGGGGAGCTTTGGGAATTATCGCAGGAAGTATTGGTGTTGGAACTGCTGCTGGTCCAATATTTGGTGGAGTAGTTGGTCAATATTTAGGGTGGAATGCCTTGTTTTGGTTCACATTTTTGTTAGCCATTATGATTGTTATTGGTGCCTACTACGCGTTACCGACAATTAAACCGGCAGAATCCGTAGGAAGCAATAAGAACTTTGATTTCATTGGTGGTTTATCCCTCGGCCTCACAGTAGGATTACTCCTTTTTGGCATCACTCAAGGAGAAACTTCTGGTTTTTCTTCGTTCTCATCGTTAACTAGCCTAATTGGTTCTGTTGTAGCTTTGGTGGGATTTATTTGGAGAATTGTTACCGCAGAAAATCCATTTGTACCACCTGTCCTGTTCAATAACAAGGATTATGTCAATACGGTCATAATTGCATTTTTTTCGATGTTTGCTTATTTCGCTGTTCTTGTGTTCGTCCCATTACTAGTCATTGAGGTGAATGGACTCTCTTCTGGACAGGCTGGAATGATATTGTTGCCAGGTGGTGTGGCTGTTGCAATCTTATCTCCCTTCGTTGGCCGTCTTTCTGATCGATTTGGGGATAAACGTCTGATAATTACTGGGATGACTCTGATGGGGCTGTCTACCTTATTCTTGTCCACCTATGCATCTGGTGCTTCACCTCTGTTAGTTTCCGTGGGGGTCCTCGGAGTAGGGATTGCTTTTGCATTCACGAATTCTCCCGCAAATAACGCCGCAGTAAGTGCACTCGATGCAGACAAGGTTGGTGTCGGAATGGGGATTTTCCAAGGTGCTTTGTACCTTGGAGCAGGAACTGGAGCAGGTATGATTGGAGCATTATTATCCGCTCGACGTGATGCTACTGAGCCGATAAATCCATTATATATATTGGACGCTATGTCCTACTCAGATGCGTTCCTTGCAGCTACAGGGGCAATACTCATTGCCTTAATAGCTGGATTAGGTTTAAAAAAGCGTGGGTAATAACTTAGTTATGTAAAGATTAGTTATTGTTTAGTTCATCTTCTATAGTTTAAGCTGTAAATAAATAGCTTAGGAATCACGCAAATTTGAATTTCTTAGAATAGAATACTTTTAAGTAACTCAACTTTCGTACACTGTTTTATTGGTGCGAAAGTTGAGTATGTTAAGGATGAAACAATGAAAACATTGGTGATCGTTTCTCACCCAGATATGCCAAATTTCTATTGGTATATACGAATCAGTCAATATCAGAAATTAGTGAATATCTTATATTTAACTCACAAAGTTACTTCACATCCGTGTTTAAAAAAGAAACAGGAAAAACGCCTTTTGAATATAGAAAGAGTGATTTGTAAAGCTGATGGCTAATGCAAAGAATCAATTGCGGCAATCCTTTTGTATCTTTTTCCAGTGTGGCTGCGGTTTCTGTTGACGGGAACAGCAGGGTTTATCGGGAATCTGGTGCCAGATGAGATAACAGATCAGTTACTTTACTTTTACCAGAAAGGGTGTAAGCTAAAACTTAGGCTAGCCATTGCGCTAGCGACTTGGTACAATAAGGTGGCAATTGAATTATATTAATAATCGATAGGAGGTAGAAGCAAATGAAATCTACAACTATAGTAACATTTAAAGAACTCCATGTATAGGTGGCTGTGACAAGCTTTACATGGAGTAGAATAATTATTGTCCAAAGCCACCTTTGCAATTGCTAGTACTAACGCAAAGGAGGATATGAAAATGCAATACAAAATAATTAATGGTGCCGTTTACTATGATGGTAATATGGTGTTGGAAAACATCGGTATTGAAATCAATGATAATGAAAAGATTGCTATTGTTGGTAGAAATGGATGTGGAAAAACAACCTTGCTAAAAGCTATTATAGGCGAAATTGAATTAGAAGAAGGAACTGGTGAAAGTGAGTTTCAAGTAATAAAGACCGGTAACCCTTATATTAGCTATTTAAGACAGATGCCTTTTGAAGATGAAAGTAGATCAATGGTGGATGAAGTCCGTACGGTATTTAAGACGCTTATTGATATGGAAAACAAGATGAAACAGCTGATAGATAAAATGGAGAATCAATATGATGATAAAATCATCAATGAATACTCTGATATCAGTGAAAGGTATATGGCTCTTGGAGGTCTAACCTACCAAAAAGAATATGAAACGATGATTCGTAGTATGGGTTTTACTGAAGCAGATGATAAAAAACCCATTTCTGAATTTTCAGGTGGTCAGCGAACTAAGATAGCTTTTATAAAAATACTTTTAACAAAGCCAGACATTCTATTACTTGATGAACCTACTAACCACCTTGATATAGAAACAATACAATGGTTGGAGAGTTATTTGAGAAGTTATAAATCTACATTGGTTATTATTTCCCATGATAGAATGTTTCTTAATCGAATTGTGGATAAGGTTTATGAAATCGAATGGGGAAAGACCAAATGTTATAAAGGTAATTATTCAGCCTTTGAGGAGCAAAAACGAGAAAATCATATCAAACAGCAAAAAGATTACGACTTGCAACAGATAGAAATTGAAAGGATTACACGCTTGATTGAACGTTTTCGTTATAAACCTACGAAAGCTAAAATGGTGCAATCTAAAATTAAATTATTACAGCGTATGCAAATATTAAATGCACCAGACCAATACGATACAAAAACTTATATGTCTAAATTTCAACCGAGAATCAGTAGTTCAAGGCAAGTATTAAGTGCTTCAGAACTTGTGATAGGCTATGATACTCCTCTTGCAAAGGTTAATTTCAACCTTGAAAGGGGACAGAAGCTTGGAATTGTTGGGAGTAATGGTATTGGTAAATCCACGTTGCTTAAAACACTTATGGGTGGTGTGGCAGCATTGTCTGGAGATTTTAAATTCGGATACAATGTTGAAATTAGCTATTTTGACCAACAGCTTGCTCAAATCAGTGGAGATGATACACTATTCGAAATTTTTCAAAGCGAATACCCTGAGCTAAATGACACAGAGGTCAGAACTGCTCTTGGCTCATTTCAGTTTAGTGGAGATGATGTTTTTAGACCGGTGTCCTCTTTGTCAGGTGGAGAAAAGGTTAGATTGACATTATGTAAATTATTATATAAACGTACTAATGTTTTAATCTTAGATGAACCGACAAACCACATGGATATTATTGGAAAAGAGAATTTAGAGAATATCTTATGCAGTTATCAAGGTACAATTATTTTTGTGTCACATGATAGATATTTTACTAATAAGATTGCTGACAGATTACTTGTTTTTGATAAGGATGGTGTAGAGTTTGTACAATCTACTTATGGTGAGTACGAGAAAAAAAGGATGAATTCTGAAAAGCCATTTAATAACATTAAAGTTGAGCAGAAAGTAGAGAAAAATAACACAGTAAAAGGCGATCGTAACTCCATTGAGAAGGAGAAGGTTAAGAAGGAGAAACGAATTGAAAAGCTTGAAGTGTTAATAAATCAATATGATGAAGAATTAGAAAGATTGAATAAAATCATTTCTGAACCAAACAATTCTTCTGATTATATAGTACTGACGGAAATACAAAAATCAATTGATGATGTTAAAAGGTGTCAGGGTAATTATTTTAATGAATGGGAACAGTTGATGAGAGAATTGGAAGTTATGTAATTTTTGAGTTATGCAATAAGGATGTAAAAGTGTTAATGATACATTCTGGTTGTTGAAAATGTAAAAAAATTAATGAATTTTTATTAGATATAATCGCTATGTGAAGACCTTTTGAGTTTGCCGCATAGCGGTTTTTATTATCTATACTTTGGAATTGTCAAGAAAAGTGTAGTCGTATAAACTCACTAAATTTCCTTTGATTGTTATGCTGCCAGAAGTTGTTCTTCCAGTAGCCCTCTGTATATAACAGGAGGATTGAGCAGGTGGTTTCTGTCGTTGCAGAACCAGATTCTAAATATGGGACTGAAGTATTTGATGAATATGTCATAAGTAAAGAATTTGAAAATGTTCAAGAGGTTATGACGTCTCAAAGGTTCTGTTGCAAAGTTTTAAATAAAGAATAAAATCCCTTACGGTATCTATGATTTAAGCTGGGATTCCCAATAATACCTTGATTTCAGTACAGACCGAAAACCCGAAGAGAGTGCCTTCTTTTCGGGTTTTCTTATATAATCCTCGGATGG
>JAKTNK010000037.1 GCA_029593465.1 Streptococcus suis | reverse complement strand
CCATCCGAGGATTATATAAGAAAACCCGAAAAGAAGGCACTCTCTTCGGGTTTTCGGTCTGTACTGAAATCAAGGTATTATTGGGAATCCCAGCTTAAATCATAGATACCGTAAGGGATTTTATTCTTTATTTAAAACTTTGCAACAGAACCCCCTAGCTGTCATTGGATCATCTGCATACAATACGATCCATGAAAGGCCATCTGCTGCCAATGAGCGCCTTGAGATTGGTCATTGGGAAGCTGATACTGTAGCCGGTAAAACAGGTAGGGCTCGTATTGTAACTCTAGTCGATCGTAGATCTCGTTTCTCCCTACTTGGTAAGGTTGAAAAGAAAATCTCTAAAAATGTGGTTGATTGTATGATCAATCTAATAAGAAATGTAGGAGAAGATAAATGTAAAACCGTTACACCCGATAGAGGAAAAGAATTCTCCCAACATAGTCGAATAACGCTAGAATTAAATGGCACTAAAGTGTATTTTCCAGATCCACATGCCCCATGGCAACGTTGTACAAACGAAAATACTAATGGTTTATTACGAGAATATTCACCCAAAGGTGAAGATATTTCAGGTATTTTCAATAGTCAAATTCAAGAATGGGCGAATAAATTAAACACGCGACCACGGAAATGTCTAAATTGGAAAACCCCTTATGAAGTATTTTTTAATGAATCGTTGCACTTAATTTGACAATTGAAGCCATAAAAAAACCGCTCAAATCGACTTTCGTAAATCTGAACGGTTTTTTAGAAATTCAATTTTTAAGCGCCTTCTACCATATCACGGCGTTTGTATCCTAAATAGCCGACAAATAAGAAGACGATACTGATAACAGTAATTACTGCAAAAATCGTTCCATCAAATTCTTCCATCGGTAAGCGTGGAATCCAACTTTGAATCGCCGTTTTTGAGAACCAATCCGGCAAATCTAAGATTCCGCCGAAATAATTCAAAGCAAAGGAATAGCCTAGATAAGCATAGATTACTTTTCCAAATTTTGGCAACCAGCCTAACGCTAAAGCAGCCAAACCAATATAAAATAAGATGGAAGGGAGAAAATTGTATCCAGCAGCTAAGAAATCGGTCAGATCCATAGTCGATTCATTTTTCATCGCAGAAATCGCCGTTCCACCTAATCCCGCTGATGCTAAGCCAATGCCTACGACTCCAGCAAAAATAGCTAAAAATATCGTTGTCCAATATAATTGGCCTCGCGTAATCTTCGTTACATACAGTTGACTCAGATGCAGTCTTGTTTCTTCTGCAAATAATTTATTGACCACCGCGATTGGCAAGATTGTGACTAATCCAATCATTACCATCATGATCGTTGCCGTAAAGGATTCTTCAATGGAAACGCCAGATTGAGTGAACATTTGTTTCATCAGTTCATTTCCGCCAAGAAAGACTTGCATGTCTCCATAAATGGAGCCATACGCAGCTCCCATAACCACAAATGCGATCAGCCAACCAATCATTACTCCTTTATTAATCTTGAAAAACAAACCAGGTACAGAAAGTAGTGATTTCTTCGCCGTCGCACGTCCTTCTCGTTCAGGAAGATAACCTGCGCCCATGTCGCGATGTTCTTCCAACACAAACGCAAGTACGGTAAAAACAAGACTAAAAATCAAAGCAAATAATAATGGTAGCCAGTTATTTTTTGTGAAAGGATAGGTCAAGTAAATCCATCCCATTGGATTGAACATTGATAGATCAAGATTAGACACATCTGTTCCAGCGCGCACGATATACAAAAGTCCTATAAGACTTAATGTCGAGCCGGTTGCTCCAGTAGAAGTCGCCATAATCTGCGACATCACAAGTGCCAATACACCACCGATAATTCCCGCCAATGCAATTGATCCTCCGAACAAGAAAGCTCCTTCGGCATCAATCGTTTTTACACCAAAACTCATCATGAGTCCGCCGATTAAAAGACCTAATAAAAGATTGATCAACAGCATCTCACTGATAACAGCTAATGAATTGGCTTGTCGTCCTACTCGAAATGAGCGAACCAATTCAGTCAAACCTAATTCTTCTTCTTTTCGCGTGTGGCTCACCACATGAAGTGCTGAGATAATCATTGCGAACAATCCGCAAAACAGCAACATCTCTTGAGCATACATCGCTCCTAAAGTATAATCCGTACCTATTTTGATTGGTGTAGGTCCAACCATCGAGATCATCGCTGGATTTTGCATCGTTTCAAACATCCCTAAAAGACCTTGTCCTTTAGCAATCTCTTCAAATGCTGGTACATATGCTCCTGAGAACAAACCCAAACCTAAAACCCAAACAATTATTTTTTTCCAATCGCGTTTCACGTATTGAATGAACAATACGTTCCAACGCGCAAATTTTTCATTCATTTTCTTTTCCTCCGTTCCGACAATCAGCCTTCGTAGTGACGCATGAATAAATCTTCGAGCGTTGGCGGTACAGATTCGATTTTTATCACACCTAATTTGGTTGCCTCGGTCAGAATCGTATTCATCGCTTCATTGTCAGCAGAAAAAGTTGCTTTGCCGTCTTTTTGAACAAAATCATGCACGCCAGAGAGCGTCGCAAGTTTCTCAATATCGCCTTTTGTCACCAATGTAACTGTTGAGCGAGTCAAATGACGCAATTCATCTAATGTACCTGTTTCAACTACTTCTCCACGTCGAATGATTGCTACTTTATCTGCTAATCGTTCAACTTCACTTAAAATATGTGAAGATAATAGAATCGCTTTGCCATCATTTTTGATTTTTTCTACTTCTTCTTGGAATACTGCTTCCATCAATGGATCTAGTCCTGAAGTCGGTTCATCTAAAATATACAGATCAGATTCAACTGAAAGTGCAGCAATCAAACCGACTTTTTGACGATTTCCTTTAGAGTAACCTTTGGCTTTTTTCTTTGGATCAAGTTCAAATCGTTTGATTAAATAATCACGCTTTGCTTTGCTCCCGCCGCCATGAAGTTTGATAAATAGATCAATGATCTCTCCACCAGTCAGGCTGCCCCAAAGAGCAACATCCCCAGGAACATACGAAATTCGTTTATGGATTTCTAGACTATCTTTCCAAACATCTTTTCCGAATATTTGGACATCTCCTTCGTCTCGGTTGATGATTCCTAGCAGTGTACGAATCGTCGTTGACTTTCCTGCTCCATTTGGTCCGATAAAACCAACAACTTCACCGGCGTTTACTGTGAATGAGACATCTTTCAACGCCTGGAATTTACCAAATTTTTTTTGCAAGCCTTGTACTTTTACAATTTCTGTCATGGTACATAACTCCCTTTTCTTTTGACATGATTTTATAACGAGCTTTCCAGTCTGAACAAAACGCACCTTTTTTATGAACCAATACAATACGTATCGTTCATAAAATACCCCTTTATACTTTGTTTCAAACCAAAGTTCTTTTACAGCTCCAATAATACTCTTTTTTATTTTAACAGTCAATAAAAATAATTTTAAATTTAAACCTATGATTCCATTGTTAGTTCGTATTATTTCCTATATAATATATACGAAGCTATTTTTGAACTATGATAAACAAAAAGTTCTTTTTTATAGAAAGTAGGTATTTTTAATGGATGGTTTTGAACGAAGAACAGAAGAAAAAAAGAAAAAAGTTTTACGAGCTGCTTTTGATCTGATGAATACAGATACGGGAATCGAGAATTTAACGATCGATGCCGTAGCCAAAAAGGCCAATGTAGGAAAAACTTCTATTTTTAAATATTTTGGCAGCAAAGAAAAGCTCATTCATGAAGTCTTTATCCGGTCAATGGATGAAATGGGGGAAAAAGCTAAAAAAATCATGGAGAAAAATGCATCATTTGAAGAAACTTTGATCGCCATGAGTCAAAATAAAATCGATTACCTCGAAAAAATCAATAAACAATTTTACCTAGATTTAATGAGCTATTACACTAAAAAAGAAGACAGCGGCTTTACCCGAATGATGGAAGCTTATACAAAGCAAAGTTTTGGCATTATGTTGGATTTATTCCATCGCGGGCGTAAAGAAGGAAAAGTCGATTTAAAATATTCAGATGAATTTTTGATGTTGTATTTTCAAGCCATGATCGAAGGCATCTCTAATCCGCAGATTTATGAGAAAATCCTGCCTTATACAGCGGAATGGACTGAGCTGTTGGTAAAAGGAATCGCTCCGAGACAATAGTTTTACGAACAACAAAAGAAGAAATACTCGCCGAATCCACAAAAAAATAAAATGTATGCATACAAATCAGAATCGATTCATCTGCTAGGTGTATTTGAGATACATATTCACAACTAAAATGTGATGCAATTGTCTCAGAGACAGCCGCTTCTCACAGATTGATCGTAGTCGGCTTCTTTTTTTGTAATCTTTAGGGGCTTTATACCAAGCATATTTTTTAGGTGAATATCGGAATTCTAGGGCTTTTATATCTTCTTTATATGGTTTTGTATTACCTGTTAGTCATATAAATGTTCCTACTACTTCGATTGCTACGCCGTCCATTTTCAGATTGAAAAGTTGATTTATAATGTCCTTAAATTGTTCGGGCGTTTCAGTCGTTTCTTTTGTATAGGTTTCGCCGTCTTTGTTCTTGTGAGTGTTTTTAAGTTTGCTAAACAGTTCGTCATATTCATTGTTCAAAGTTTTCATTTCTTCTTCATTCCCTCCACAATCGGGGTGTAACTTCAAAGCTAACTTTTTGTAGGCTTTTTTCAATTCTTCCAATGTTTCAACGTTTTTAATGTATTTCATTTTTATCATTCCTTTTCTTTTTGATTTTTGGCTTTTTGACAACCATTTTTGTTAGGCGTTTGAGGAAGTGAAGCTGTTTTCCTCATGTTTTAAAAGCTAGAAATAAATTACAGTGTACGCTCCTTTCTTTTTTCGTTTTGTTGGTTCATTTTCGCCAGTGTGTTCGTGTCGTTTGCTGTGACGAGTACGCAACATAGACACAAAGAAAACACAAGGGCGAGCTTGCTCGTTTATATACCCTTGTGTTTTCGACTGGATATGTTAAGGTAACAAACAGTAAATGACACGTTACAGACTGCAAAATGTACCAACTGAAAAAAGAAAGTATCTGAGGTAGAGTAACGAACGGTTAGCTTTTACCATTCGAGGAAAGGTGTTAGTCAAATACAAATATCTTTGTAAAGAAATAAGTTGGGTTTGGAACGAGGAGCAACTGCACCGCAAGTGGAACAACTTATTTTATCCTTCTTAGGTTTTTCTTTTTGGTGTTTTACCTAAAAAAAAAACCTAGCTTTTTTGAACTGCACCCCAAAAGTTAGACATAAAATCTAACGATTGGAGTGCTTTTCTGATGAAATTAAGTTACGAAGATAAACTAGAAATATATAAGCTGAGAAAGAGTGGCGTATCGTGGGTCAACCTTAGCCAGATATACAAGGTCACTATTGCCAATCTCACATACATGATAAAACTCATGGATCGATATGGTGTAGAAAGCGTTGAAAAAAGTAAAAATAGGTATTATTCACCTGAATTAAAGCAAGAAATAATGGACAACGTCTTGATTCATGGGCGTTCTCAACTCTCAGTTTCCCTTGATTATGCTCTTTCAAATCGAGGAATGCTTCCCAATTGGATAGCACAATACAAGAAAAACGGGTATACTATTCTTGAAAAACCAAGAGGGAGACCGAGCAAGATGGGACGTAAACGCAAGAAAACCTGGGAAGAGATGACGGAATTAGAGCGCCTTCAAGAGGAAAATGAACGTCTTAGAACTGAGGTGGCCTTCCTAAAAAAGTTGAGAGAACTTCGCTTGAGGGACGAAACACTTGTGCACGAACAGCGGAAACAATTAGAGATATGGTCCAAGGAGGATTCCGACTAGACCTCCTACTTGCGACAGCTAAAATGCCTCGCTCAACTTATTATTATCAAGTCAAGCAACTGGATAAACCCGACAAGAACAAAGCAATTAGGGCTGAAATTCAAGCCATTTATGATTACCATAAAGGTAATTACGGCTATCGTCGAATTTATTTAGAACTACGAAATCGTGGTTTTATCATCAATCACAAGAAGGTGCAGCGCTTGATGAAAGAGTTGGGCTTGACCGCTCGTATTCGTCGTAAACGCAAGT
>JAKTNK010000036.1 GCA_029593465.1 Streptococcus suis | reverse complement strand
AAGTCTTGTGCAAACACGTCAGACTGCCTTTAACAAGGCTGACCAAGCCCTAGCACAGCTAATGCAAAACCTTAAGACACTTGAGTCAACACCACTTCAAACCCCACAAGCTAGCGCCAACCTCAGTGCTGCACAAGAAGCCTTGGCAAAAGCGACAGAGCGTTACCAAAAGGCAGTCGAAGCTCTGACTGCTTTAAGGGCAGATGTTAAGACTAAGGAAGCAAGATTACGTGAGGCTAAAGATGTCCTAGCCCAAAAAGAAGCGGTACTAAAAGATCGTCAAGAGAAACGAGACCAAAAACGAGCTTTGTTAGAGCAAGCAAAAGCAGATCTCTTAAAAGCACAAAAGGCATTGGCGACCGCTCAAAACCAATTGAAAGCCTTAGAAGATCACAAAGCGCAAACGCAAACCTATTACCAAAACTTGCTCAACGCTCCTGAATTATTACAGGCAGCACAAGCTCGTGTCAGGGTACAAGAAGAGGATGTTGCCCAAAAAGAAGCCGTATTAGCACAAGCCCTTAGCCTGTTGGCAGAACTTAAAGTTAAGGCAAGCAAAAGCAGAACACATTATGAGACCCTTTTAAAGGCTTATCGTGACTTTGAAGACCGTCAACGTCAAGCAGAACTGGCTAAAACCTACGCTTCTATACTAGCTAAAGGTGGCTTACCAGTTCCTCTTGTCAATAGCAAGGGTCAAATCATCAGTTATACCGATGGCTCTAGCGCTCCAACACAGACTGCGCCATTGATGATGACGTCAAGTCAAAAAGGCACAACAACCACTAAAGGCAAGATAACAAGTCTACCAGAAACGGGCGAAGAAAAGGGCCTCTTAGCGAGCCTATTAGGGTTTAGCCTATTGCTATTTAGTGCAATAACTTATCGTAAACGGAACCGTTAACAACGAGGTAAAAAGCGATTGAGTGATGAATAAGGAGTCAGTGATGACACAACACATGCTGAAATGTTACCCATATTATTTTGAAGCTATCAAAGACGGCACAAAACCTTTTGAATGTCGCTATAACGACAGAGATTTCAAAGTTGGTGATGAACTGTTACTGAGAGAATATGACCCTAAACAAGGTTACACAAGTCGATGTATTGTTAGAAAAGTAACTTATATTCTATCTGATTTTATTGGCTTAAAAGAGGGTTATGTGATTTTAGGAGTGATGAATGATCCCATTGTTTATTTTTAATATTTATTTTCTAACGGGGTTTTAGGATATGGCTATTAAAGAAAGAAAACTATTCTTAGAAACTTTAAGAAATGCGAGAAGTAGAGTTGTCCTATTAGATCGACTAAAGTCATCTATACTTGACGACACAGCAGTTGAACTAGAGACTGTACCATTTGAAGGAACTAATTCGACTAATCTAGAAGAAGCTATTCAATGCTACATTGACTATGGGGAGTTGCCGCTAAGTGGTAAGTTAAATGATTTTTGGGAAGCCTATGAACAAGCTCTAAAAATAGGTAGATAAGAGGAAGAATATGGACCCATTGACTGTTTTTAATATTGTTTTTGCCTTAATCTTTTACCCTATGTTTGTTACCGATTACGCTAGGAAAGAATCGTATATCTTAACTTTATTTTTCTTTGTGATAAATGCTTTAGCGGATTACGGTTTGATTTATGAAGTTAATCAATATTCTAATGCAGATGGTCAAGTTGCTAATCGGATTTATATCGGTAATGTCATGACCTATGATGCTGAAAAGTACAAACAAGAACGCATCGAACGTCAAGAAAAAGCATTCCAAAAAAGACAAGAACAACGTCAAAAAAATTGACTGGCCCCGTAAAAAATATTGACCCGAATTATATTAATACTAGTAATACTAAATCTAGTAAAGATAAACATAGTTCTAGAAAGGCTGAGCCCAATTCTGACGAATTGACTCAACCTACTAAAACGGATAATATCTCTGTCCAAGAAAATTCTTCTAAGTATGTCTCACCCAAATATTATTCTCTGCTATAAGTTATTGCGGATCGTTACAACGGCAGTCATTTTAATATGCTATAATAGAGATAGAAAGCGAGGTAAACAGTATGGTATATACCATTGAGGGAATAAAAGAAATCATTAGACCTATTGCAGAAAAATATCAGTTACCAGCTGTTTATCTCTTTGGCTCTTATGCTCGAGGGGAAGCTGATGAAGATAGCGATATTGACTTAGCAGTTTTGCTTGGTGATATAGACATAACAGGGTTTGAATTGCTTGACTTGCAAGAGGAATTAGAGAATAGGTTTAGAGTACCTGTTGATTTTTTAGTTGTAGAAGATCTTTTGATAGGGAAGTCACCTATTGCAATTCAAGTTAAGGAAAATTTTGAACGGGATAAGGTAGTGTTGTATGAGACAAGAACAGTTGGAAAGAGATTATTACTTTCTTAAGCAAATGATTTATTATTGTGAGCAGACTTTTGCCAGAGTTGAATTTGCTAAGCGATCTCATTTATCCATTAATGATGAAATGGTTATTGATTCATTAGCGATGAATTTAGGTCAAATAGGCGAGCAACTAGATTCTAGTAAGTTATCGCAGGAGTTGAGAGAACAATACCCAGATATTCCATGGCGTAAAATAAAGGATTTTAGAAATTTAGCTTATCATAATTATGGTGCTATTCGAATTCAAGTTCTTTTAAGAATTATTGATAATGAATTGCCGAAGTTATTGGAACAATTAGAGTCGGTTGCACGAGATGTAAGAAGACAGCTATCAGAAGAATAGTTGCAGATAGAATAATTTGTTGGAAGTCATGATGAAAAATCATGGCTTTTTTGATTGGAGGGAAACACATGACACTATATATTTCAATTACTTTTTTTCATGGTGATTTTTCATATCATTTTAAAACAGAAGGCTACGTTTCTGAAATTGCAGAAGAACTAGCTGACCGAAGTAGCTATATTGCTAGATTATCTATCGGTGATAAACGTATTGAGGATACTTATGTTGAGGTAGATATTTCTGACATTGCTGGTTATTTAGACTCTATCAGCCATTATTTGTTGTATCTTGAATTGTATCAAGACACAAAACAATAGAAAGTGTTTATTTCAATGAAACAAGTGTTAACTGAGAATCATGTCATTATAAAACGATTTTGGTTATTGATACTCTTATCATCATTGTTATCTGTTTTGTTATTGACTATTGATAAACAAATAAAGGATTATCCAAACGCATTAACGCAGAAAGAGTATGTTAATACGGTAGTGAAAAAGAAGGTTAATTTGGTCTTTTACAAACGTGGCTGTCCTTATTGTAAAATAGGTAAACAAGCTGTGATTTCAAAAGCAAAACAAAGTGCTATGACTACTTATTTTATTGATTCAGAAACATCACAAGGACGACAGTTAGCTATTAAATATGGCGTTAAATACGCACCATCAATTGTTGCGATTAGATCAGGCAAGGCAAAAGTCTATCGTTATGCGGGTGATAAACATGGTCAAAAAGTAGTGTATCAAGCTGTTATTGATAAGGTGTTTGATGATTAAGCTATGCAAAAGGCATGGCTTTTTTGTTGAATCGAGCTATTAATCGTAATGGTTCGGTTGAGCAAGAAATGCTTAAAAAAGAAATAGAAGTAAAAATAGAAAGTGAGAAACAATGAAAAAGGAGGTCATTAATGGTATAGACATGTTAGAGTGTCAAATAAAACAAGATGAAGCGTTGGCCATTAAGATTATTGAAAAATACCGTTTGATTGGCAATGAGGTTAGTCTTAGTAAAGCTAATCTCTTTTATGGCATTGCTATTATGAAAGGTGATAAGGAGTTTTATAGACCAGTTTATCCGTACGCTCCTAATCCCAATGATAAAAAACAATTAGAACGTTTTGTTGAGACGTATGAAAAAGAATTATTAGCTTTTTATCGTCATGGTCATAATTACAGTTTGGGTATGGCATTGTTTGGTATTGGTAGTGGTCGAAAGGATTTAGAACGTGATAAATGGTTTTCACGAGGAGTTGTTTTTTATTAGGAGATGCTATGATTGATAAAATGAAGGTTGTTCATCTATTGAAAAGTCGTCATTCAGTTGCCATTTATTTTGATAATGAGCATGTTTATTTGGTACGTGTGGGACGATTTAAAAACAAGTGTTATCGGTTAATGGTACAAGGGTTATTAAGGCATCGATTGATGACCTATGCTTTAGACGGTTCTTATATTCTTTATAGAGGTTCTATTGTCAATGAAGTTGTGAGTATGTTGCTTCGAGAGCGCTTTAAATGGCAAATCGATGCCATTTATGAAGTGGAGTAGATGTTTATGTTTTGTTTAGTATTGGAGATTTTATTGTAAAGGAGAAAAATGTATTGACAAGACAGTATTATCAAAAAGAGTTTAGCAGAATCTATGATAGGTTCTGTTTTAATTTACGCTTATTTGGAGGTGATAAAAATTTACGTGCTTCATGTTATAGGGAAGCTTTGATGGCCATTGATAAGGTAAAAGCCAAAGCTATTGCTAATAAAGAAATTAATGTCAGTATCGCACAAATGCGATTACGGACGATTAAAAATTTGGAAATGATTTATGGGAAAGTAGGTTAATTGATATGATATTGGTAAGAGCGCCATCAATAGTCATTAAGAGGTAATGTTACCTCTTTTTTGATTGCTTAATTTTAAATAATACATAGGATAGAAAACAAAAGAAATCAAACTAACGCAACCCACTATAAGCTTTTAACATTTGACCTGAACATGTCGTTAAACCGTTTGACAACATCAATTTTTTATAAAGGAGATTCTTATGAGTCAAGAAACCAAACAGATTTTTTCAATCCGTAAATTTAAGACTGGCACCCATTCTGCTCTACTGGCAAAATATGGGCTAGCTTTAGTGAGTGCTGCTATTCTTATGGGAGCTGCAGGAGCTGTCTCAGCCGATGAAGTGACAACTCCCACTAACCCAACGGTAACGCTTACTGCCAATCCTGCCACTAACTTAGAAACAGCTCAAGCCGCTCCAAGTGAGGCCAACCAAGCTACTACTCAAGCATCAGGAACACAAACAGGTACACTAACCAATGAGGTCACTTCAGCTAGCCTTGATACTGCAGTTTCAGCTGCACAGGATGCAGGCGTAACGGTTTCAAAAGAGGCATCGGTAACACATGATAGCTTATCAAAGGCACAAGCTGACTTGGCTAGCCAAGAGACAAGCCTTAAGGAGGTTACGGCAAAAGCAGAGGCTAACACCAAAGCCATTAATGATGCCAAAGCAACCAATGCTCAAATTGACGCTGAAAACCAAGCTGAAAAAGAGCGAGTTGAGGCTTTGAATAAAGCAGGTGAAGAAGAGACCAATCAACGTAATATCAGAAATGAACAAGCTGTCAATGCGCGTAACGCACAATTACAAGCAGAGTATAATAAGCTACTTGAAGAATATAATGCTGCTATTAAAACTAATGAAGCCATTGAAGCAGCTAATGCAACTGCTAAAAAAGAAGCAGATGAACAAAATGCTAAAAATCTCAAGGAATATCAGGAAAAATTAGCTCAGTATTATGATGCGATTGCTTCAATTGCTAATAATGCTGCAACAGATACCTCTTTTTCATCGGATGATTTAAAAAAATTCCTTCTTTCATCTAGTGGGCAAAATCCTTTATATGTCATTGGTGAGAAGGGGGCAGAGATAACTGCTGACTTAAGTCATCTTGAAACACTCTCGGATTCAGAGAGGCAGGATTATTTGAATAGGGTAAAGCAAGTCTTTTCAGATGATAGTGCTAATGCTAAAACAGAGGTTAGAATAGCTGAAGAAAATATAGCTGATAGCCATCTCTATAAACTGAAAGTAGGAGATACCATTACTTATAATGGTGCTGTTTCTGGAGAAGGTGTTATAACCAAAGCTACTGTGACTAATATTACAGGCACAGAAAATGGTTTTATCACAGCCAATGTGGATACTAATGCCATTGGATTCAACTCCCATGATACTGGTGGTACGATGAGTATTCGACTTGATTTTATAAAGGATGGGAGACCTGCCCAAGGGTCATATATTGTCGGATTCGGAGATGTTGATTGGTTACAGGGAGTCTCATTCTCAAAGCAACCAACTGCTATTCTCTATGGAAAATCTATTCATGAAATTTCTGGTCATTATGACGCCATTTCGGATGTCGGTATTGAAGGTAGTGATTTAGCCGAAGGTCAAGTGTGGGCACTTTTTGATAATGTGGATTCTGTAGAATTTACCTATCATGACAATTCTGAGATGGTTAAGAAGCAACCGTTAACGCAACGAGGCTCAGCTTGGTATTTTGCGGTCGGTGGGGTTACTTTAGGGGTGGATAATATTTTCCGTTATCCTACTCCACCAATTCCTGATGAGGTAACTCCTAAACAACTTGTACCAGTTCCAGAAACTCCGATTCAACCTGAACTGGAATCCTTTACTCCTGAGACGTACACCCCAGTTACGCCAACGGTCAAACCTCATGTGGCTGTCCCTGAAAAGGAAAGCTTCTCAGTCGCTGTTCACCCTGTCTTTGTGACACAGACCCCTACCAATGTTAAAGATGTGGTGGATACAGACACCGTTTCAACCAATGGTCACCTTGTTCCAAAAGGTTCAATTCAAACGTGGACATTGACCAATGAAGGCTTGAAAGCAGGTCGTGATAGGGTGACGAGCTTTGTCATGACGGATCCTCTACCAAGTGGTTTTGTCATTGATCGTGACGCAACGGCTAAAGCTAATGCGGATGCTTGGACAGTGGCTTACAAGGAAGATGGCAAGTTAGAATTGGTTGCGACAGATAGTACTCTTGCGGCACTTAATGC
>JAKTNK010000035.1 GCA_029593465.1 Streptococcus suis | reverse complement strand
TTCCTTTGAACTGAGTCATCTTCATTCCTCCAAGCTATCTTTTTCAATTATTTTACCTCAAAATGAGCTTATCGGAAACTTTGCAACAGAACCGACATGGTTATTACAAAATCCATCAGCCGATTTGCGCGTAACACCCTAGACTGCCTTCAATACATTAGACAGCTCAAGGATAAGAACATATCAGTTTATTTTGAGAAAGAGAACATCAACACCACGGATGCCAAAGGTGAGGTTTTGCTGACTATTATGGCATCTTTGGCACAGCAGGAAAGCCAGAGCCTTTCACAAAACGTTAAGCTTGGGCTACAGTACCGATACCAACAAGGAAAGGTGCAGGTCAACCATAAGCGATTTATGGGCTACACGAAAGATGAAGATGGAAATTTAACTATTGTCCCCGAAGAAGCTGAGATTATCAAACGCATCTACCGAGAATACCTTGAGGGTCAGAGTCTAGTGGGCATTGGTCGAGCCCTTGAAAAGGATGGTATTTTAACAGCAGCGGGAAAACCAAGATGGCGACCAGAATCAGTTAAGAAGATACTTCAAAACGAAAAATACATCGGAGATGCCCTTCTGCAAAAGACTGTCACAGTAGATTTTCTGACCAAGAAACGAGTGAAAAATGAAGGGCATGTTCCCCAATATTATGTTGAAAATAGCCATGAAGCGATTATTCCTAAAGAGTTATTTTTGCAGGCGCAAGAAGAAATTCATCGGAGAAGCAATATCTACACAGGAGAAGGCAAGAACAAAAGAATTTACAGTAGCAAGTACGCTTTAAGTGCCATCACCTTCTGTGGAGATTGTGGCGATATTTATAGACGGGTCTATTGGAATATCCACGGAAGAAAAGAATTTGTCTGGCGATGCGTGACTAGAATCGAGCAAGGTCCTGAAGTTTGTAAGAACCGAACCGTAAAAGAAGATGAACTTTATGGTGCAGTAATGACTGCGATTAATAAGCTACTTGCAGGTGGGAACAATATGATAAAGACACTGGAAGAGAATATTCATGCTGTGATTGGCGAAACCACAGAATACCAAATTTCAGAGATTAACAACTCACTAGAGGAAAAACAAAAAGAACTAATCAAGCTGGCGAACAAGGGTCAAGACTATGACCACTTAGCAGATGAGATTGATGAGCTGAGAGACAAGCGACAGACCCTTTTAGTAGAAGATGCCTCCCTCAATAGCGAGAACGAGCGAATCGATGAACTGATTGAGTTTATCCGCAAGAACAAATTCCGCACTCTAGAATATGATGATAAGCTTGTAAGGAAGATAATCCAGAACGTTACAGTCTATGAAGACCACTTCGTCATATCCTTTAAATCAGGCATCGAAATGGAAATATGTAAATGTTGTGATATATGAAGATAAACTCACGTTAAATTCAAATCAAAAGTCAGAATTGATATAGAGTTGTAATCTTTAGAAAGAAAGCAGAAAAATTATATTGGATTTTCGAAGATAATATGATACAATAAAATTACTTGGAGGTGGAAGAATGTATAACTTTTCTTGCTAACTATATGATGCATAATAAGATATTTAAAGAAACGGCTATAGAACCGTTTGTTTTGTTATGCAAATTGCAAGAAAGTTAAGTATTCGACACTCAATAATACATTACAGTAACCTTATGTTTAACAAAAGGTAATAATAGTATTTGTTTTTGAGCCGTAAGAATTTACTTTCTTGCGGCTTTTAATATTTGTAAAAGAAAGGAAGATAAACGTGATAGACAATGATACTATGTCATTCATGACAAAATCCTTGCAGAGTTGGATAACATTATAGAGTAATTAATGCCGAAAACCGACTTTGCTTATAAAATTTTTATAATGTAAAGGAGGAAGAAATATATGTCCTTAATAAATGTTTCAAATCTAACTTTTTCATATGAAGGAAGTTATGACAATATTTTTGAAAATGTAAGTTTTCAGATAGATACAGATTGGAAACTCGGTTTTATTGGAAGAAACGGACGCGGTAAAACTACTTTCTTAAATTTACTGCTTGGCAAATATGCGTATTCCGGCAATATAAGTTCTACAGTTAAGTTTGAGTATTTTCCTTATGATGTGGAAGATAAGAGTCTATATACAATTGAAGTAATGAAGAGTATTTGTACGGAATGTATGGATTGGGAGATTTTTCGTGAAATATCATTGCTTGATGTTCAAGAAGATGCTTTATATCGTCCGTTTAATACATTGTCAAATGGTGAGCAAACAAAGGTCCTTCTTGCAGCTTTATTCCTTACAGCGAGTTGTTTCCTGCTTATTGATGAACCTACAAACCATCTTGACATCGATGCACGTCATGTAGTGCAAAACTATTTGAAACGCAAGAAGGGGTTTATTTTGGTATCTCATGATAGAAGCTTACTTGATCAATGTGTTGACCATATACTATCTATCAATAAAACGAATATCGAAATCCAAAAGGGAAATTTTACTTCTTGGTGGGAGAACAAAACGTTACAAGATAATTTTGAACTGGCAGAAAACAAGAAACTCCTTAAAGAAATAGGAAGGTTGTCTTATGCAGCAAAACGTAGTTCAAACTGGTCAAATAAAGTAGAAAAAAGTAAATATGGAACAACAAATTCTGGTTCAAAACTGGATAAGGGTTATGTTGGACATAAGGCTGCAAAAGCGATGAAACGTGCCAAAAATATTGAGTCAAGACATCAGGAAGCCGTTTTACAAAAATCAGAACTGCTCCACAACATTGAACAATATGATGACTTAAAAATTTCACCACTTGAATTTCACAAAGAGTGCTTAATAGAAGCGAATGATTTATCATTGTCTTATGGAGATAAAGAAGTATGCAGTAATCTTAATTTCAGAGTCAATATTGGTGATAGAGTTGCCATTATCGGAAAAAATGGGAGTGGTAAGTCTAGTATCCTAAAATTGATTAATGGAGATGATATTAAATTTACCGGAAATTTTATGCTAGCAAGTGGACTAAAAATTTCTTATATTTCGCAAGATACTTCATATTTAAAAGGTAATCTATCTGAATTTGCCTATAATAATAAGATCGATGAAACTCTATTTAAAACGATTCTTCGTAAACTGGATTTTAATAGAGAGCAGTTTGATAAGAACATGGTGGATTTTAGTGCTGGTCAGAAAAAGAAAGTACTAATTGCTAAAAGCCTTTGTGAAAGTGCACATTTGTATATATGGGATGAGCCATTGAACTATATTGATATTTTTTCACGTATCCAAATTGAAAAAATGATTTTGGAATATTGTCCTACACTATTGTTTGTGGAGCATGATGATGCTTTTTGCAATAACATTTGTACGAAAAATATTAATTTAGGTTTGTAGAGATTTTGAGTTGCCACAATAACTAAAAGATATTTACATGAAAGGGTGAAGAAATGTTAAAACAAAAAGAATTAATTGCAAACGTTAAGAATCTTACTGAGTCAGATGAACGAATTACAGCTTGTATGATGTATGGATCGTTTACCAAAGGAGAAGGTGACCAATACTCTGATATAGAGTTCTATATATTTTTGAAAGATAGTATAACCTCGAACTTTGATTCATCCAACTGGTTGTTTGACGTAGCTCCGTACTTGATGCTTTATAAAAATGAGTACGGAACAGAGGTAGTTATTTTTGATAATCTTATACGTGGGGAATTTCATTTCCTTTCTGAAAAAGATATGAACATAATCCCCTCGTTTAAAGATTCAGGTTATATTCCTGATACGAAGGCTATGCTTATTTACGATGAAACAGGGCAATTAGAAAATTATTTATCAGAGATAAGTGGTGCAAGACCAAATAGACTTACTGAAGAAAATGCTAATTTTTTGTTGTGTAATTTCTCTAATCTATGGTTGATGGGAATCAACGTTCTAAAAAGAGGAGAATATGCTCGTTCATTAGAACTCTTATCACAACTTCAAAAAAATACACTACAACTTATACGTATGGCAGAAAAAAATGCTGATAATTGGCTAAACATGAGTAAAAACCTTGAAAAAGAAATTAGCCTTGAAAATTATAAAAAATTTGCAAAGACCACTGCTCGATTAGATAAGGTAGAATTATTTGAAGCCTATAAAAATTCTTTGCTATTAGTTATGGATTTGCAAAGTCACCTTATTGAACAATACAACTTAAAAGTTACACATGACATTTTAGAAAGATTGTTGAATTACATTAGTGAATAGGAGAGTAACGTTATTTCCAGTATTGGCTACTAAGAATTAACAGTATACCTCAGTTTTCAAAAAACAGCGAAGTCTATGGATATGTTCCCACATACGCAAGCACTCAGTGGATATGTTCCCTCAAAGAGGACTTCAATTAAAAATATTTAGCTTTCTAATTTTTGACAGCTATCCCCTCATCTCAAAGCACGTTGAGACGGTAGTATTGCTATCAAGGGTAGAGAAGTAAGAGTGTAAAAAGGTTAGTAAATAAGCACTTTCCGTGATTTGAGATCTGGTTCTAAGCCGGAAGGATAATCACGGATTTTTGCTTTGGCAGAAATGATTAAAGAACTGTGTGAGCAAATGAATATAAGTGTTTCCGAACTTGCTAGACGTATTGGCCAGACTCCACAGAATTTCAATAAAAAATTACAACGAGAAACAGTAACCTTGGATGAGTTGAAGGCCATTGCTGATGTGCTAGGTGTCAAGTTTGTGCAGGCATTTATTTTACCAGATGGAGAAGAAATAAAAATATCTAACGAATAAAGGAGGATGTTTATATGGTAGGTAATGTTATTCAAATAGTAACAGAGAAATTATCATCTTTGCCTTTTATAGAAGGCATCGTATTAGGGGGCTCACGTGCAAGAGGCACCCATACAGAAAATTCTGATATAGATATCGGAATCTATTACAATTCAGACTCATTTGACCTGACAGCGATTAATCAAATTGCTACAGAATTGGATGATAAAAATAGAAACAACCTTGTTGTGCCTCCCGGAGCGTGGGGTGATTGGATTAATGGCGGCGGATGGTTATTTATAAATGGGTATCATGTTGACTTGATTTTACGTGATATAAAACGGGTAGAACAAATAATCAAAGATACGGAGCAAGGAATTGTTACTGCCAATTATCAGACCGGGCATCCCCATGGTTATATAAGTGCAATGTATCGTGGAGAATTAGCGATTAGTAAAATACTATATGCTAAGAACGAAAGCTTATGCGAATTAAAAAAGCAGGCAGAAATTTACCCTACTGCTCTAAAGAAAAGCTTGATGAACTTTTTTATATTTGAAGCTGAATTCTCTTTAATGTTTGTAAAAGCAAATGCGGGGGTAGAGGATAAATATTATATTGCAGGCCATGTTTTTCGTATTATTTCATGCTTAAATCAAGTACTATTTGCATGTAATAATGCTTATTGCATTAACGAAAAGAAAGCTATAAAACTGCTTGAAACTTTTGAATATAAACCTGAAAAATATGCCGAAAGAGTTAATCATATTTTTGAAGTACTCGGTCTTTCTCTTTTTGAATGCTACGATATGACCGAGAAACTTTATAAAGAAGTGAATGAAATTGTATCGGAGATAAATAACTTTTTAAACGAGGAGAGTTCAGATGAAAGAAAACAAATATGATGATAATATATTTTTTCAAAAATACAGTCAAATGAGTCGCTCGCAGAAAGGACTGGCTGGTGCGGGAGAATGGGAGACTTTGAAAAAGATGCTACCTGATTTTAAGGGTAAGCGTGTGCTTGATTTAGGATGCGGCTATGGATGGCACTGTATATATGCGATGGAAAACGGTGCTTCCTCTGTAGTAGGTGTTGATATTTCTCATAAAATGCTCGAAGTAGCAAAAGGAAAAACCCATTTTCCACAGATTGAATATGAATGCTGTGCCATAGAAGATGTGGATTTCCCAGAGGAGAGCTTTGATGTAATACTAAGTTCGCTTGCGTTTCATTATGTAGCAGACTATGAGAATTTAATAAAAAAGATATATAGGATGCTGAAGGCTGGTGGCAATTTAGTTTTTACAGTTGAACATCCTGTTTTTACTGCTCATGGAACACAAGACTGGTATTATAACGAAAAAGGAGAAATACTGCATTTCCCGGTGGACAATTATTATTATGAGGGCAAACGGACAGCTATGTTTTTGGAAGAAAAGGTTACAAAATATCATAGAACACTGACCACATATCTAAATACACTGCTTTCAAATAGTTTTATAATAAATCAGATTGTGGAGCCACAGCCGCCAGAGAACATGATGGATATTCCGGGGATGGCGGATGAAATGCGACGCCCAATGATGCTGATTGTATCGGCAAAAAAGAAGATGTAATAATATAGAAAAAATAAACGAGGAGTATGTAAATGAGATCAGAAAAAGAAATGATGGATTTAGTACTTTCTTTAGCAGAACAGGATGAACGTATTCGAATTGTGACCCTTGAGGGGTCACGCGCAAATATTAATATACCTAAAGATGAATTTCAGGATTATGATATTACATATTTTGTAAGTGATATAGAACCGTTTATATCTAATGATGACTGGCTTAATCAATTTGGGAATATAATAATGATGCAAAAGCCGGAGGATATGGAATTATTCCCACCTGAAGAAAAGGGATTTTCCTATCTTATGCTATTTGATGATTACAATAAAATTGATCTTACCTTATTGCCCTTGGAAGAGTTAGATAATTACCTAAAGGGCGATAAATTAATAAAGGTTCTAATTGATAAAGATTGTAGAATTAAAAGGGACATAGTTCCGACTGATATAGATTATCATGTAAGAAAGCCAAGCGCAAGGGAGTATGATGATTGCTGCAATGAATTTTGGAATGTAACACCTTATGTTATTAAAGGATTGTGCCGTAAGGAAATTTTATTTGCTATTGATCATTTTAATCAGATTGTTCGCCATGAGCTGCTGAGAATGATATCATGGAAGGTCGGCATCGAAACAGGCTTTAAATTAAGTGTAGGCAAGAACTATAAGTTTATTGAAAGGTATATATCCGAGGATTTGTGGGAGAAACTTTTGTCCACCTACCGGATGGATTCCTATGAAAACATATGGGAAGCATTATTTCTATGCCATCAATTGTTCAGGGCGGTATCCGGTGAGGTGGCGGAAAGGCTTCATTATGCCTATCCGGAGTATGATAGGAATATAACAAAATATACCAGGGACATGTATAAAAAATACACTGGTAAAACCGGCTGCCTGGATAGCACATATGCCGCTGATATAGAAGAGAGGCGGGAACAGTGATTACAGAAATGAAAGCAGGGCACCTGAAAGATATCGATAAACCCAGCGAACCATTTGAGGTGATAGGTAAGATTATACCGAGGTATGAAAACGAGAATTGGACCTTTACAGAATTACTCTATGAAGCGCCATATTTAAAAAGCTACCAAGACGAAGAGGATGAAGAGGATGAGGAGGCAGATTGCCTTGAAGGTTCTGTTGCAAAGTTTTAAATAAAGAATAAAATCCCTTACGGTATCTATGATTTAATCTGGGATTCCCAATAATACCTTGATTTCAGTACAGACCGAAAACCCGAAGAGAGTGCCTTCTTTTCGGGTTTTCTTATATAATCCTCGGATGG
>JAKTNK010000034.1 GCA_029593465.1 Streptococcus suis | reverse complement strand
TCATTTATGTTAGCTCCTTTCAGACAAATGTGGTAGTTTATCTGAGCCTAACATAGATGGCTTTTTCTGTCTAGCTTAATTTTACAAATTGGGCACTATAAACCTTTGGCAATAGTCTAAATATTTAAAAGAAAGTAAGTAATCTTTCTTGGCAATTTCTATTCCATGAACTAGAATAATTCAATTTTTATTGAAAAAAATCATTTAAAACATATTTTATCTTATGACACCTCAACCAAAAATCAGATAGTTTTTAAATTAAGTTCTTACTATTTAAGGATAAGTCATTACTATATCAATTTTAGAAAAACTGCGAGATACGGTGTAATTTTATAAAGAAAAAGCAACGGCATCAAATCCGTTGCTTTGTTTAATAGAGTTTGGCACAAACTATAAACTCTTCTCTTTTATGATATATATTGGTCTTCTCTTAGTTTCTAAAAATATTTTTGATAAGTATTTACCAATTATTCCAAGTGCCATCAACTGCAATCCACCTAAAAATAAAATAACTGTAACAAGACTAGCCCAACCAGATACACTTCCGTCAATTGTTAGCTTTCTCACAACAACAAACAAAACACCTATTAAAGATAAGATAAAGGAAAATGTCCCGGCCCAGAATGCAATATTTAAAGGCGCCTCAGAAAAATTAACAAGACCCTCCAACGAGTAACGAAGTAAACCCCAAAAACTCCAAGAAGTTTTTCCTGCTACACGTCCTCTATTTTCATAAGGCAAATAGGTAACATTATATCCAACCCAGGAAAAAATACCTTTAGAAAAACGATTAACTTCATTAAATTCTAGGATACTGTCGACAACCTGCCGAGTCATAAGACTAAAATCACGAACTCCATCAACTAATTTCGTATCAGATACAACATTTATCAACTTATAAAAAAGTTTTGCGAACAACGATCTAATAATCGGCTCACCTCTGCGATCAATTCTTTTAGTTCTAACTATATCAAAACCATGTTGGATTATTCGGTACATATCAGTCAACATTTCTGGTGGATCTTGAAGGTCTGCGTCCATTATCGCTACAAAATCACCTTTTGCTTCTTTTAAACCTGCTAAGAGCGCTGCTTCTTTCCCAAAATTACGAGAAAATGAAAGATAGTGGACATTTTCAAACTTATCGGAAATTTTTCTAAGAACTTCTAGAGTTTTATCTTTGGAACCATCGTTAACAAATATATAATTAAATTGCAAGTTTTCTTTCAACTGTTTTTCTACTAATTTTGTTGTAGTTATGAAAGAAGGTATTGTCTCCTCCTCATTATAACACGGAATAATTATTGAAAGTTCTTGTTTCGACATATTAACTCCTTAGGCAAATTATCATTTTTTTTAACAAGATAACTACTATCAGTAACCATGTCAAAAAAGTTATAACTAAAAATATTGTAAACTCCCTTGGTATTTTATATGAAAGGGTTATGCGATTTTCCTTATAAGGAATTTGACTAATTTTTGGTGTACCTATTTGACTCAAAGATATTTGATCGTGTGGTATTATTTTTTCATTTATTTCTAAAATGGTATTTTTGTAAACGATGATTGGTAATTCTACTTCCTTGTCTGCATTTGCCGTCCACTCAATAATCAGTTTCCCATCCTTAATAGATTTTTTTATTTTTTTCTGATAAGCAATCTTTTCTAAGTACATGTCATAGTAATTAATATTCTCATCTTTTTCACCATAGAGTGGTAGATAATCGGGAGTTCCCTTGGCAACCATATTCAGAGCTTTCTCCTTATTAGCATCATAAAATGACTTTTTGATATTAGCACTATCGCTCAAAAAATGTACTTTATACTTTGAGGGCATGAAATTACTGTTAGAATCCCAATTATTCGTGGTAATAGCAACTAAGGTAAGTGTTTGAAGTAAGGATAATACAAGGAATGAAATGAGAAGCATTTTTTTATGATATATAAGGAGTTGCTTAGATTGAACCAATTTTAGAAAAAGATAAATAATAATAATAGAAACAGGTACAAAAAATCTGAACGGATATTTAATTAACTCTGCGAAAGGATTTTTTATCTTTACCAAATAAGACCATGGTATTAAACTAGATGATAGCACTAAAAACGCCGTCATAACCCAAAACCATATTTTTATCTCTGCATTATTTATCCTCTTCCATTTTAAAAAAAATATATGATAAATTGCTACTAACATGAAAAACAGAATCGCAGGATTTAATAGCCAATAATAGCTATTTTGATTAATAGTATTCAAACTCATATTAATATTGACAATTGGAGGTATTAGGCGATTACCTTTTAATACAATAAAATAACTACCCCAAATATTCAACGTTAAGCAGAAGAACAGACATATTTCAATAAACAAATCCTTTAAAAAGACTATTTTTTTATTATTTTTCAAAAAAATATAAATAAAAAATGGAATATACATCAGTATTAAAATGAATGCTGACAACATATGGATTTGTGATACTAAGGCTGTTAAGATTCCCAAATATCACTTTGGTATTTTCTTTGTTTGATAAAACTTAAACAATATGCTCAATGCTAGAGGAAGTAAGGCAGCTCCCCAAGAGGTAAACCCCTGCCTAATTATCCAATATTGAATAGAATAAGTTGATAAATATAATATAGCTCCAATAAGTGTATACTTCCTTTCCAACTTAGCTTTTGTTAAAAAAATATACATGGAAAATCCTGCTAAGTTATACAAACAGAAATTGGAAAATAACTGATATGTAAACCAATTCCTACTGATTAAAACTAATATTCCTTGAAAATAAGCAAAAAAAGGACCATATAAGGCATTAACAATACGACCAGATTCTTGAAAGCCATATAATGAAATAAAATAATGAAAATCTAGATTTTTGAATTGTTGAGACGTGTCATAAAATCGATTGAAATGAAATATTGAGTCCGAACCTAAAATCATTTTTCCTGATATAATTTGAGGTAAACAAAGAATGAGGGAGGCTAAGCCTATTAAAAAAAATGAGTGTAGATATTTATTATTTGTTTTCGAAGTCAATCATAATTCTCCTTGGAATTTATTAAATAACAGAAGAGCATATTAGTATATTCAATATTTTTTAAATTATGAGTCTAAAAAAGAATTTATTAAAATACAAATATATATACACTACCAAAAAGTTAACGGATTCATAGTCTAAAAGGATGATGATTATTTGCCTGTAATTAGCATAATAAAAATCTAAAAGCCGATTTTATCGGCTTTTAAGGTACAATACAAAAATTAAATATTACTATGCAGAAATCCAAGTATCTGTGTGACCGTAAGTGCGTCTATGTTCATTCATTGCAGTATTGGCTGTGTCGAAGAAAGCATGCCAAGAACTAACAAAAGTATTACCAGCCCATTTGCTATGGTACGCATGCTTACATTTCCAACGATATCCACCCACTACTTCTGAACTTTGTTTAATTGATAATTTTTTCATGATTGCCTCCTTTATAAGCAAAAAATGTAATTAACAATAGATTGTATTGTACTTTAAATTGATGACAACATAATTAAGGCAGAAAAGCAATAATTTAATTGAAAGCGCTTAATTTTTTTACGTTTTCTATCACACAACGTTAAACAAATAATGTATAATAGTTATATAGTATAAGATTGGGGAGATTATTTTATGTTTAAAAAATTGAAAACTAGAAAAATATTACTTGAATTACTAATATTATTAAGTTTAATTTTTTCGTGGAGCATATTAGAAGGAAATGTGAGGTTGAACTATTATCTTGAGACTATTATTGGTAACAAGATAGGGATTGCTCAAAATTTTAATACAATTGCATCAGACATAAACGCAGGTAAAGTTATTATAAGAACTTATCCAGATAAAGATACTTTAGATCAAATAAGTAATTTCCCTGAAGTTGAATACATGAGTGTAAGTACACCTGCATATGTTGTACAAGATAACCTGAGCGAAAACGATCCTTTAAAACATATAAAATTTATTGGAGGTAATCAGCCATTTCCATATGACTTGTTTATCGAAAAAATACTTTTAATAGATGGTAGGGTATTTAATCAGCAAGAAATAACTCAAGAATCAAATGTAGCATTAATATCCGAGAATTTTGCCAGGAAAAATAATTTAAAAATTGGAGATAGTTATAATATAAAAGCTATCGGTAATCGCTTTGAACACGAACACGAGCATGACTCTACCGATCATGATGACATTATATTAATTCCAATTGAAATTATTGGTATTTTTAAAGCTAATACTACTTCCTTGGTAAGTCAAGATTCTAAAGAATCACAATTTTATACTAACTTACTATCAACAAATATTTATATTACAAATAATTATGCAAAAATAATTAATTCAAAATTATTAGCTAAACAAATTGAAACATCTCCTGCTGAGTTTGAAAATATAAAAGATTTTTATGGAAACACTATTACAGATAATGATAAACTTTTAAAACATCTAGAGTCATTTCAAACCTATGAAATCAGTATTGTTCCTAAAAATAATAGAGCAACAAATAGTATAAAAGACAAACTTGCATCGAAATTAAAACTATTCCCATATGTTAAAGTATTATATAGTCTGGAGAGATATGATGTCTATCAAATTTTTCCTCAAATAACTATTTCAATCGTAGTTATTTCATTTATATCATTGGTTATTTACTATGTCTATTCATTTTCAAACATAAGAAATAACAAACAGTTTATAAAACATCATATTTTATCTATCATGCTATCCTTTGTTTTAGGGATAGGACTATCAAATTATTGTTCCAATATCTATATAAACTATATTAGCCAATACTCTCCAAAATTTCCTATCCAAGACGACATTCCTATATATAATAATTTAGATAAAATAAAGCTAACAACCATTAATATAATAGAATTACGCTCTGTTCCAATGGTACATGAATTTTTGGTTTATTTATCCTTGATTTTTATTGCACTTATTTTATCATTCCTTATATATAAACTCAAAAAATATAGAGATAAGAAATACGTGAGGTTAACATGATTTACAAAAAATTTCTTCAATATGATGAGTTAGACTGTGCTGCAGCTGCTCTTTCGACCGTTTTAAGTAGATTTAAAAATAAAGTATCATTACATGAAGTAAAAAAAAGAATGCATAGAGGAGCATATGGTTCATCCATTCAAGATATAATCGAAACCTCTAATATATTTGGTGTTTATGCTGAAGGGCTTCAAGGTAATTTGGAAGAACTAATACAGGCTATAAAGAAGAAAGAAATAAAATTTCCTTTTATTGCACATATTAATAAGGGCGAAGGACTTACACATTTTATAGTAATAAAAAATATTTTCAATAGCAAAGTATTTATATTTGACCCTAGTTCAGGTGATAAACAACTAAATATTAATGAATTTAATGATTTATGGACAGGAAACATTGTAGCGTTTGATCCAAAATCTCAGAAATTCAAAATCTATGCTAGAACAAGCATTAAAGATACATTAAGTTTAATATACCCGTATAGAAGAGTTTTATATGTTGCTTCTACACTAATTTTTGGTGTTTCTGTCTTTTCAATTATAAGTGCAAAAGCATATCAAGTAATTATTGATAATTTCATTCACATTGGAAATAATAATAGTATTACAGTTTTTAATTCAATACTAATAGAAAAAAATATTTTCTTCTCAATGTTGGTAGGCTTCTATTTCTTTAAAAATATTATATCCTATATAACCTCAAATTTGCTTACTAAAATTGACATAAAAATTCAATTACTATTACAAAATGAATTTTTTGAAAAGTTCATCTCATTACCTTCACAATTTATCAAATCAAAAAAAGTAGGTGACTCATTAACAAGACTTGATGATATAAATTCTTTAAGTGGTTTTATCTCTAAAGTTATTACAACATTTTTATCAGATATTATTATGATTATTGTTATTGGAACGACATTGATTAATATTCGGGTAGATTTATTTCTGATTGTAATCATAATTTGTCTTCTCTATCTTATCACTTGTTTATATATGATTCCGAAATTTTCTCAAAAGCAAAGAGAAACAATGGAGTATGAAGCTAGAGTAATAACCAAATTTAGTGAAAGTATAGATATATTTGAACTTATAAAAGTTCAAATACTTGAAAAAAATTATTTACAAAAATTGTCAATAGCTACTAAAAAACTTATGGATATTAGAAGAGTTGCCAATTTACTAGAAAATCAGTTTAATTTTATAACCACTAACATAAAAGAACTAGGTATGTTGTTGATTACCTGGTTCGGCATAGGTCTAATTCAATCGAATAGACTTTCTTTAGGAAACATGATAGTTTTCCAAAATTTAACCGGTATGTTTCTTTCCTCTATAGCAAGCTTGTTTATTTTACAAAAAGAGCATCAACAATTTGTAGTATCTTTTGAACGACTTTTAGAATATAAAGAAGTAGAATCTGAGAACTATGGACAAAACCAACAATTGGATAGTTATAATATAAAAATTAATAACCTGACTTTTTCTTATGGTTCCAAAAATCTAATAAATAATTTATCTGTTCAATTTAACGAAGGCGATAAAATATTTATAAAAGGACCTAATGGAAGCGGAAAAAGTACATTTGCTAAAATTTTAATAAAATTAATTGATAATTATCAAGGTGAAATTTACTTAGATGGTAAAAATTATCAAAAATTATCAGTAGATACCATAAGGAACACCATCGGTTACTCATCATCTGAAAATAAAGTTTTCTCTGGTTCCTTGTATGACAATCTATTTGTTAACGGAAACTCATCTGACCAAACCAAACTATTTAATAAAATGGTAAGATCAGGGATATTCGAAAATCTTCTTAAAAATTTAGACTACGGTTTTGAAACTAGTATATATGAAAATGGTAGCAATCTATCTGAAGGACAAAAACAAATTATTTCATTTTGCAGAACGATATTGAGTAGTAGGAAAATATTAATTTTCGACGAAGGCTTCTCCAATATAGATTCTGACACAGAAAATAAGTTATTAAAATTTATGTTTGAAAATCTCAAAGATAATATATTATTGTTTATTGATCATGGTAATAAAGTCGCTGATGTATGTGATTTCATACTCGATATCGAGACAGGTAAACTAGTACGTAAAGAAAGGGAAAGCTAATATGATGAAATTATTGATTATTTTACTTGCTATATTCACTTTTACTGGCTGTTCAAGTCAAAAATCAAATGACAAACCAACCTCATATGATGGTGACTACTCTTCTTATGCCGCAATTTTGGAGGGTAATGACGAGATTTCATTTACTATAGAAAATGGTAATGTAAAAGGAAAAGCAGCTACTGGTGTAGTTGATGAAAGAACTATGACTTTCACAGATAAGGATCAGCTAAAATCAACTTTTACTTATGATAAAGGGGAGTTGATAATAAAAAAATCAGAAAGTGTAGTAGCTTATCGAAAAAATTCTCCGGCATATAATTACATTAATGAAGTTTATGCAAAATACTACCAAGAGATAGAGCCTCAGTTGATTAAGATAATAAATCAAAATTATCTGCAATTCCTTGAAGGAAACTATATAAGTCAATATCCTGATTTAGAGGTGAAGCAAATAGTTATTGATGATAATCAATTCTTAATTCAATACATTAACAGTAAACCAAACAAATACATAGACTTCATTTTTGATAGTGTTACAATTGATGAACCAAATTGGGATAAGGACCAAATCTTAAGTATTGATAAAACTTTATTGAAAACTTACGAAAATTGTTCAACTATTGAAGATATAATGGCAATTACTAATTTTGATATAAAATTAACAGGTCACGATAAAGAGGGTGAACGCTATAAAATTATTGTATCATATAATAATGGAAGTAGAAATATCGTTTTACAAAAGCAAGGTGATTCAAAGAATAATTGGATTGACAGTGATTTTGATTACATAAAGTAGATTATTATATATAAAGCTGAGTCTCAAAAAATATCTTAGCCCGCCTAAAATTGAAAATATGAAACCAAAAACTAACAAATGGAGTCTATGAAAATTTAAAGAGTCCGTTTGTTAATTTTTCTATCCATCTAGTTGGTGACTAAAGTGGAATAGTTTCATTAAATTTAATCTCAACATTCCTATTATTTATACCAATATTATCTAAAATTTCACTAAAATTTTCTAATTTTTTAACTAGATATTCATATTCATCTATGCACTTACTAAGTTCATTTTGAAAAACTTCAATCTCTTTCTCAACTTCTTCTAGTTTTATAGCTGCAGTAAGATTCATCTTGGAATAATCATATCTGGCCAAGCGGCGGTTCTCTATATCGTTGTTGTTCAGATTAAGCAAGACTTCCGCAACCTTGTTGAGGTGAGCTATATGATCCTGCAACTCTGTAATGGTTAAATCTAATTGAGCAATATCCTTAATAATCTCATCTTTAACCTCTTGATAAGACTTATTCTCTGTATCCAAGTCAATAAGGAGATTTATCTCTTCAATCTTTTTCTTAAGTGTATCAATGGTTGGTCGTCTTCTTGGAATACTCTTGCTATCATTGGTTAACTGACGAATGAGTTCACGCCCTCGCATATAGCGATTGAGTTCGGACGCCTCCTTATTGTAAATGAAAAATTGTGCGGT
>JAKTNK010000033.1 GCA_029593465.1 Streptococcus suis | reverse complement strand
GGACATGTTTATCTGCTTTCTATACTGAGTTGGGGAATTCTAGTATAGCAGAATAACATGTCTTTTTTGTTGCACTTCATTTTACAACGCGGGGTTATTTTATCTGAATCCGTAAAAGTAGTTCAATCTTGTACTACTTTTTTCTTTTACGACTTACTCTGTTTAGTTTCATGAGCGAGCCCTTAAAGTGAACTAATAACAAATCATGAGAAGTAATTGTGATGAAATTTCTGTAACAGAAGTAGAGCAAATTTCTGAACAATTAAGTGAGTATCTCTCGAAGTAGAAGTGTCTATTTTGGCTTTTAGTCTGATTGAATGGTAGTTTGAAAATGTAAATGATAGCTACTGTTCATAAAACATAAAACATAGAAGGTATGAACAGTGTTGTGATAGAAGCTATAAATTAGCACTTACCTGATTATTCCAGTATCCTCAAAAATGTGATAAAAATTTCAACTACTCTTATCTATAATAAAGCTACCTGTTCTTTGAAAATTGAATCCACTCCGTCTTGATTAGCGTGCCTGTGTAAGTAGGGACTGAGAGTATTTCCCTGTGAAGGGCAACTGGCACAAGACGTGTGTGAGAATTTTCTAACAGACACGGAGTTTATCGTTACCAGACTTAAACGATGCGACAAACTAGATAAAGGAGTTAATCATGAAGGTAGTAAACTTGTATGATTTGAAACAAATGGGAAATAAAGGTGGTTATACCATCCAATTGATTCATCACTTTCCTTTTGGTATGGGCTTAGGACATCTCAAAAAAGACTACATTGAATTTAAACGTGTTGGTATCTTTGATGGGAAAGCAGTAGAAGTTACTCTTCGAGAACCTTATTCGAGAGATCTACTGCAGGTTGTCAAGTCAATTAAGCAACGTCAGAAATTGATAGCTTATCGTTATAAATAAGGAAAGCTGCTATTTGTGAAGAAGGAGGTCTCAGATGTCCTCTGAACAACAGGAACGAATGGCAGTTCAATATGCTGAGCGTAGTCTTTTATTTACTGTAAAAAGTCTTTTAAAGATTCTAGAATGGTCTAGACGTCAGGCTTTAGCACAGGATTCCGCCTATAAGATAGGGGTACAGAAATTAGAAGAATTGCTACAATCTCCTCATTCGATTGATACGATTAATCTAAAAAAAGATTTTTTAGACAAACCAATTGATATAGAGAAATTTAAAGCTTTTTTAGAAAAAGAAGAAATTCCTTTAGCCATTGCTTGGCAAGGGGATTCTCTGCATTTCTACACGAAAGACCGTTCGATTCTAGACAATCATTTAGACCATCTGTTAGAAAAAATGGTTAATGATCCGGAGAAATTAGCTGATTTTACCATGGATAAGTCATTAGACGATGCAATTGATGAAGCTAAATCCCAAATAACCTTTAGACAAGAAGGGGCCGTCAAACAGAAAGAGATGGTGAGATGATGTACAGTGGAAAGAAATTCCTACTATTCTCACTGTTAGGTATCGTACTAGGCTATCTTTTTCATCGTTTGACGCTTTTGTATGATTCCTATACTGGAAATACTTTAGATAAATGGACTCATCTTCTGATGGAAGGTCAAGATCAAGTTCTTCAGTCGCCATGGAATGTTTCTTTTACTGGAAAATCAAGTGCTTTTTTTCTACTAGGCTTTGTGATGATGTTGCTGGTTTATCTCTATCTAGAGACTGATAAAAAACAATACCGAGAAGGGGTAGAATACGGGAGCGCCCGTTTTGGAACTCTAAAAGAAAAAAAGCTCTTTTACAGTAAGGAATTTTCTCATGATACGATCTTAGCACAAGATGTTCGTTTGACATTGTTAGATAAAAAACCACCCCAATATGATAGAAATAAGAATATTGCGGTGATCGGAGGTTCAGGAAGTGGGAAAACATTTCGCTTTGTGAAACCCAATCTGATTCAGATGAATAGTTCTAATATTGTAGTGGATCCAAAAGATCACTTGGCCGAGAAAACAGGCAAACTCTTTTTAGAACATGGCTACCAAGTAAAGGTGTTAGATTTAGTCAATATGAAGAACTCAGATGGCTTTAATCCTTTTCGCTATATAGAGACAGAAATCGATTTGAATCGCATGCTGGCGGTTTATTTTAATAACACCAAAGGCTCTGGATCTCGTAGTGATCCATTTTGGGATGAAGCTTCTATGACTTTGGTACGAGCTTTAGCCTCCTACTTGGTCGATTTCTATAATCCACCCAAAACAAGAGAACAGCTCATAGAAGAAAGTCATTTAAGTCAAAAGGAATACCAAAATTTGTTGAAACGTCAAAAAAAGAAGTGGAAGAGCGAAAAAAACGAGGGTGTTACCCCTCTTTTTCTGAAATTGGAAAACTCATCAAGCTCTTATCCAAAGAAGAAAATCAAGATAAGAGTGTCTTAGAAGTGATGTTTGAGACCTATGCCAAGACATATGGGACAGAAAACTTCACCATGCGTAACTGGGCAGACTTCCAAAACTACAAGGATAAGACCTTGGATTCAGTAATTGCCGTAACAACGGCTAAGTTTGCCCTCTTTAATATCCAATCTGTCATTGATTTAACCAAACGTGACACCTTGGACTTAAAAACATGGGGAACGCAGAAAACCATGGTCTATCTCGTTATTCCAGATAATGACACTACCTTTCGTTTTCTATCTGCATTATTTTTCTCTACGGTTTTCTCCACTTTGACCAGACAGGCTGATGTGGAGTTTAAAGGGCAACTGCCAATACATGTTAGAAGTTATCTGGATGAGTTTGCGAATGGTGTGACACGTTCTACGCCCAAAGCGGTAGGAATAACCGACAAAAGCGTAGCCTAAAGTCACAAACAATTTAATAATGTGGTTTTAGAGAACTGCATAACTGAAATCTCAAATGATGGGGTAACGCCCTGAAGGGGATTCGCTAATACTCCGAATAGCGTTGGTCTGATACAGACGACTAAGGTTATAAGCTCGGGGAAGTCGTGCGAAGCACACCCTAAAGTAGAAATACTAGGAAAGATACCTAGAGGTAGGTGTTGTGTGTGACAGTGCGGGTGGGGTTATCATATGGTTAGAATGACCAAATAGGCGGTCTGACAAAATTCCGAATGTACGGCTCTAAACGAATGGCTGGTAGAAATGCCAGTGTACCAGTGGGTACGCCAGTGGGGTAAAGTAAAAGTTGTTAGTATGAAATACCCTCTGTGTTTACAGGACACAGGTATCTTGAGAAAAGTCTTGAAGATAATACTTGCAGGGCTAAAGGAATGACCTAAGTGGTAACAATCCTAAGTTATGTGGAACGTGGAAAGCAACCAATACGGGAGCTGACTGTATCAGCGACAAAGTACCGTAGTTGTATCGAAAATGAAAAGTCTGAAAGAACATTTTCTACAATAAGTGCATTTGTGGTTGTGAGAGTAGTGGCACAGTACCGAAGAAACCGTGATAATAAGCGGTGGAGGGATAGCCACAAGCCGATACTAAATTTTCTTTCATGTCTATATAGTAATCACCAAAAGGAGATTTTCATAGCTGTCGTGGTGCGACTAAGAAAAAATCATTCTCCGATAAGGAGTTGGTTACTATGGCAAAACGAATTGTAAATAAAGCAGAACGAAATGCAGAAAGGTATGACGCTAAAGAAATAGGTTATCAGCTTTATGAAGATAGCCTGAACGGTAAGAGATTTGATAGGTTCATGCCAATGATTGTCTCTGATCAAAACATCATACTTGCATATCGAAATATCTGCAAGAATAATGGGAGTAAAACTCCTGGTACAGATGGTAAAACGATTGTAGAAATACAGAAATTACCTATCGAAATGGTCATAAAAACCATCAGAAACAAGTTGAACTATTATCAACCAAAGAAAGTCAGACGAGTAGAAATTCCGAAAGATAATGGAAAGACAAGACCTCTTGGAATTCCGAGTATTTGGGACAGACTGATACAACAGTGTGTCTTACAGGTGTTAGAGCCAATCTGTGAAGCTAAGTTTCACGAAAGGAACAATGGTTTCAGACCGTATAGGTCTACACAGAACGTGCTATAAAATGGCACAAATACAAAATCTGCACTTTGTTGTAGATGTGGATATCACAGGCTTCTTTGATAATATTGACCACTCAAAACTTATCCGTCAGTTATGGGGATTGGGAGTACAGGACAGAAAGCTGATTATGATAATCAAGCAAATGTTAAAAGCAGATATTCTGTTCAAAGATATAGTCATCACACCAGAAACAGGTACACCTCAAGGTGGTATTCTATCTCCACTACTAGCTAATGTAGTACTGAATGAACTGGACTGGTGGGTTGCTAATCAGTGGGAAATGTTCAAAATCAAAGAGGGAAGTACAGGCTACGAGTATACAAAGGTTGATAACGAGGGAAACATACTCACAATAGACCGAACGCAGAAGTGGAACAAGCTCAGAGCAAAAACCGACTTAAAAGAAATGTATATCGTAAGATATGCGGATGATTTTAAAATATTCTGTAGAGATTATGTGACATCGGTTAAGGTAATGGGTGCGACAAAGCTATGGTTAGCTGAAAATCTTCATTTGAAGACAAGTGATGAAAAATCAGGAATTACTAACCTTAGAAAGAACTACACGACTTTTCTTGGAATAAAATTCAAGGTAGTACCAAAAGGGAATAAGTGGATTATTCGTTCCCATATGGCAGATAAGAGTAAAGTCAAGGTTATCAGTAAACTGGGTTCTGTTTGGAAAGATATTAAAAACCCAAGCAAACAAAGTGAATTAGATAAAAATATAAGTCTTTACAACGCTATGGTAATGGGAATGCACAATTATTACTGTATGGCAACGCTTGTGTCATCCGACTTTGCGGAAATAGCCTTTAAGGTTACAGGGAAAAGCAACGGAATGAATCATAACAAACGATGCTTTCCCATAGAGAAACAAGGTGAAATTACAAGCAAATACATCTTGGATAAGTACGGAAAGTCCAAACAATGTAGATGGATAAATGGTCGTATGATTGTTCCTGTCGGATATGTATCTTATGAATATCCAAAATATAAAAGACGTGAAGTCAACAAATATGTGAGGAAATACTCAGACGCTGAAAACTGTATCAGCTTTGAAGTTATGAAGTATATGATGGAAAATGCTCATCTCTATCCTACATTAGAGATGGCAGATAATGCTCTTTCAAGGTATATAGCACAAAAAGGCAAATGTGCCGTTACGCATAATGCTTTGACCATTGTGGATATGGTCTGTGAACACATCAAGCCTTGCAAAGGAGAAAGAAACGATACTTACAGGAATTTAATTATTCTCTCAAAAGAAGTATCGGATTTGGTAGGAGAAGAAAATAGCAATAAAGTAAGTAAGCTACTCAAAAATCTACCATTGACCAAAGAAATGCAAGATAAAATCAATAAGCTTCGTGAACACAGGGAGCTAGAAATGATACAATTCGAGGACTATATAGGCACTAAAAAGTAAGATTTAGTCGGTGGAACGCCGTGTGATGGGAAACTATCATGCACGGTGTGGAGCGGGGGAAAAGCCCGAGGTGGCAACACCAGAGGCTTACCTATCGCTATTCGGAGAAATCCCAGATTTCGCTGAACAATCCTCAACAGTCCGCTCTAGAAATATGAGTCTAGTACCAATCTTGCAAAATATCGCTCAACTCCAAGGGCTTTATAAGGAAAAAGAAGCTTGGAAAACTATACTGGGAAACTGTGATAGCCTCCTCTATTTGGGTGGAAATGACGAGGAAACTTTCAAATTTATGAGTGGTCTTCTAGGCAAACAAACCATTGATGTCAGAAGCACCAGTCGTTCTTTTGGGCAGACTGGTTCAAGTTCGACCTCTCACCAGAAAATTGCCCGTGACTTGATGACGGCTGATGAAGTAGGGAATATGAAACGAGATGAGTGCCTCGTACGCATTGCAGGGATTCCTGTTTTTCGAACCAAGAAATATTTTCCTCTCAAACATAAGAATTGGAAATGGCTTGCGGATAAGGAAACCGATGTACGCTGGTGGCACTATCACATCACTCCCCTAACCGCTGAGGAAGAAGTAGATTTGTCAGGTCATAGAATTAGGGATTTAAGCACAGAAACGACACTACATTAATAGAAATGAGGAATTATATGAATCAAAAACTATCAGGCTTTGTTTACGGAGTGGACGCCAGCTCCATGTTCTCCCAAGCCATGTCTCTATTACAAAAAGGCTTAATTGCAGTAGGAGCCTTTCTTGTTGTCATGGGCATTATCAACCTTTCAACCAATATTAAAGATGGTGGACCAGGTGTCCGAAATGCCATTCTAGAAATTGTTGGTGGGGTCATGGTGGGAGCCGCTGGTGCTTTTGTGACACAGATTACCATTTAGGGGAGGACAGCACATGACATGATAATGAATTTTACGTCACCTTTTGTATTTCTAGCCTCTGAAAAAGTATCTAGCGATAGCCTTTTTGAAGGGTTTCAAGTGGATTTAGAATCAACCGCCAACTTGGTTAAGTCACTAGCGGACTTTAATCCGACGGTTTGGTCTTACATGACAGCCATTACCAAGGGGATTATGCAGCCCTTGGGAGTAGCTATTCTTGCGGTAGTTCTTGTACTCGAATTTTCAAAAATGGCCAAGAAAATCGCAAACTCAGGTGGTGCAATGACCTTTGAAGCTATGGCACCTATGATTGTCAGCTACATCATGGTCGCGGTCGTGATTACCAATACGACGGTTATTGTGGAAGCCATTATTGCCATTGCCTCTTATGTTATTGAACAAGTGGCAGGGCTTGTCACGAATGGTGGTGCTAATTACGATACCATCTCAGGCATTAAGGGATCTGGAATTGTAGGTAAAATGATTATTGGCTTTTTTGCGATTCTCATTTGGTTGGTACGAATGGCCAGTATCATGGTTGTCAATATCTTGATTACCATTCGCTTTATCCAACTCTATCTGATGATACCCTTTGCCCCTGTTACCATTCCGACCTTTCTTAGTGATGACTGGAGAAGTGTTGGGATTGGCTACCTTAAAAACATCATGGTCTATGCCGTTCAAGGTATTTTGATTTTTCTAATTGTATCTCTTGTTCCCTTGTTTGAATCGGCTGGAAAGATTGCCGTATCAAATGGAGCTGGAGTGATGGAATCACTCGCCATTATGTTTGGTGGCTTGGTACAGGCTATATTGTTAATCATTGCCTTAGTTGGCAGTCAACGAACCGCCCGAAGTATTTTGGGGATGTAGGAGGAAGGGAGTCATTATCTCGCCTCCTCTTTTTATAGCTTACTTAGATTGGAGAACATTTATGAACACTCGTGTCTTTAAGGATATCTCAAAGGTTCAACACAGGGCATGGCTAGGATTTACAACTAGACAGGTTATTTTTGTATTTCCAGCTGTCGCCCTAACCATTTTGGTATTGGGCTTGAACCTATTTTACTGGCAATTTGGGGATTGGTTTGTCTATGGTTTTGTTTTTAGCTTTACCATTCCACTCATGTTATTTGGGGTCTATCGCCCCAACGATTTACCATTTGAAACCTACCTCAAGTACCGTTTTCATTATGAACTAACGGTGCCAGACCGCACATTTACTGGAAGAAAAGGAGACCAACGTGAAAAAATTAAAACACTCAATGAAACCAAAGACACCTTCTAATGACCAAAAGCAAAAGACGAAAACACAGAAGCAGGAGATCAGACCTTCTACCGTAAATACGTTAGCATATCAAGGGCTTTTTCAGAATGGCCTTATGCAGGTCAGCCCAAGCTATTTCTCACAAACCTATCTCTTAGGAGATGTCAATTATCAAACAGTTGGCTTAGAAGATAAGGGAGCTATCGTGGAGAAATATTCCGATTTAATCAATTCACTGGATGATCAGACCAATTTCCAACTGACTATTTTCAATCAAAAAGTTAATTTGGAAAAATTCCGTAAGAGTATTCTCTATCCCTTGCAGGAAGATGGGTTTGATGCTTATCGTGATGAATTGAATCGCATGATGGATGCCAACTTAGAGGCGGGTGAGAACAATTTTTCAGCCGTCAAGTTTCTTTCATTTGGCAAGAGCGACCAAACACCAAAACTAGCTTTTCGTTCTCTGTCTCAAATTGGAGAATATTTCAAGAGTGGCTTTTCAGAGATTGATGTATCTCTTGGTTTGCTCGGTGGAGAGGAGCGAGTGAATGTCCTTGCGGATATGTTACGAGGCGAAAATCATTTACCGTTTTCTTACAAGGATTTGACTCTCTCAGGTCAATCCACCAAACACTTTATTGCCCCAACCTACCTTTCCTTTAAACATAAGAATCATATTGAATTGGACGATCGATTATTACAGATTGTTTATGTTCGTGACTATGGTATGGAGTTAGGGGATAAATTTATTCGAGACTTAATGCAGTCGGATTTGGAAGTGATGATTAGTCTCCATGCCAAAGGGTCAGCCAAGTCAGAAGCCATGACCAAGCTCCGTACCAAGAAGACTTTGATGGAATCGCAAAAAATTGGGGAACAACAAAAGATGGCACGTTCTGGCGTTTATCTTGAAAAGGTTAGTCAGGTTCTAGAAAGTAACATCGATGAAGCCGATGAGCTGATTAAAACCATGACGCAAACAGGCGACAAGCTCTTTGACACCCTTTTTTTGATTGGGGTCTTTGCGGATAACGAAGACCAATTGAAGCACTCCCTTGATATTATCAAACAAGTGGCAGGTTCTAATGATCTTGTGATTGATAATCTGACCTATATGCAGGAAGCTGCCTTTAATAGCTTATTGCCATTTGGCAAGAACTACCTTGAGGGTGTGTCACGGTCTCTTTTGACCTCAAACATTGCCGTGAACTCCCCTTGGACCTCTGTTGACCTACAAGATAAGGGAGGGAAATTTTATGGGATAAACCAGATTTCAAGTAATATCATCACCATTGACCGTGGGAAACTCAATACCCCATCAGGATTGATTCTAGGGACATCAGGTGCTGGTAAAGGAATGGCGACTAAGCATGAAATCATCTCAACCAAGTTAAAAGAAGAAGAGAGTGATACCGAAATCATCATTGTAGACCCTGAAAATGAGGTGCGACAAGAAGTCGTGTTGTAAATTGCTAGTTTAGCTACTCTATCCATTTGGAGTAATCCTACCACAGCCTGCTTGACTGGTAACGGT
>JAKTNK010000032.1 GCA_029593465.1 Streptococcus suis | reverse complement strand
CCATCCGAGGATTATATAAGAAAACCCGAAAAGAAGGCACTCTCTTCGGGTTTTCGGTCTGTACTGAAATCAAGGTATTATTGGGAATCCCAGATTAAATCATAGATACCGTAAGGGATTTTATTCTTTATTTAAAACTTTGCAACAGAACCTGTCTTCCCAGTATTTAGCATTACCATTTCCCATACCCGGTTTCGTTTTACGATAAATGGCTTCTGCGACCGCATTAACATAGGTCTGTGCCTTTTCATAATAGCCCTTTTTAGCAGCTTCAATCGCAAGGGCTAAAGGGTTATACGACATTGACCAATCCATGTTCTGAAATGACAGGACTTCCACGTCATAGCCTCTTTGTCGCATGGTTTTATAAGAGGATTGATAATGTTCCCCTTTAGGGTCTGCAATAACCATTGAGGGCTTTTCTTTAGCTCGACTATTGATGTCAATGGTTTCTGTGATAAATCCTTCCCCTTTACCAGATCGAGTTGTTCCTAGACCCAGCATATTGGTGGGATTGGTTTCGATGTAGTAGTAACCTGATGGTTTTCCATAAATGCCAAGGATTTTCTGAGCATTGGTGATAATTGGACTAATCTTGCGATTTTGCCAAATAATATGGCTTCTTAAGGTTAACCCTCCCAAACTCTTCTTGGTTTCATGAAACACAGGAATACCTCCATTCCCCTCAAAAGTCTCTGCTTTATTAGGCACTTTGGCATATTGGGTTTTAAGTTCTTGTTCTGTCGCAAAGCGGTCATCCCCTTCTTCATTGCTATTGTAATTGCGATATTGCTCAAAATTAATCCAAGCAGAGCGCCAAGCTAAGCCAAGACCAAACAAAAAGATGGGAACAGCTAAAATAGGCGCAACTGAGAACGAAGAAAGCCGCCAAAGATTAGAGAAAGCAAGACCAGTCTGGTCAAAAATCACGTCTAACGATTTGCTTTGAAGCGTGACATATAAATAATGAAAACAAGCTCTAAGAAAAGCTACTACATAATTGGTTAACATGAGCGCAATAACACTAAAAGCCATCCCCATAAAGACAAAACTTCGTGGCGTCTTAAAATAGAGGATAGGACGCATTTCTTTGGAAAAGCGTTTGCGCTCTTGATGAATGAATGGTAAGTAGTCCAAAGCTCTTACCACGAGATTCCAAATGACTAACAAGAGGAAACTAAAGAGCCACTGGGGGATAGTCTTGACCCACTTGAGAAATCGGCTGCCAGACGCTTTGGCTAAGCGACTGGGGTTCTCTTTTTTCAGCTGAGAAAGGTTAGATCGTAAGTCATAGACAAAACGCTCGCAACGTTTCAAAAAGGCTTTACGATATCGCCATCCGTTTGTGAGACTAGACCATCCTCTCTTTAGAATGCCCCACAAGCCATAACTAACAACTCCAATACTGACGATCACTAAGACGGGATTGATAGACAACAATCGCCCAAACACATAGGTCACATAATCAAGCATCTCCATCACTCCTCCTCTCTCATGTAGAAATAAGAAAAACAAAATAAGCGATAGCGTTCTGTCATCGTAAGCAACCAATACCGTTCCAAAAAGGCATGAAGCCACTTCTCCTCATCCGTCTGTGGCCGTTCTGTAAGCGTCCCTAAACGAGAGACTAATCGTCTCATGTAAATAGACTCGCTCATTAAGTCATCTAATCTAGCATCTGATAACATATCATTGGTCCTTTCTATCTCTATCCCTTTTAATTTAGTATAGGAGATAATGACAAAAGATGTTCTTAAAAGGGCAAATAAATAAAAAAAGCTCAAAAAACGTATTTTATACTTGACGTTTATTATTTTTTACGTTATAATAAAGGTAACAAATCAAGAAAAATAAACATTGCATTGGAGAACTAAACATGGGATATATTGGTCAACAAAGAAGTGAGAGAAGTCAAGAGGCTATTGAAAGTGGTCTCGTTACTAAAAGCCAACTCAAAGCATGGCAAAAAAGAGCCGTTGAACAGGGAGTTGTTAGCCCTTGTGAATGGCATCATACAGGCAAATACTACAATAAGACTCAATATTTTGATTTAGAAGATTTTGAAAAACTAAATCCTAAAGACTTCCCTAAGACTAAAACGGTTGAAAAAACAGAAACATGGTACGTCCTTGTTGCTGCAGATTGGGGGGGACAAAGAAACATCCCAAAATCATTGGAGCTGAGGTGAACGTTACTAACAAAATCACAGAACGTCAGCGTAATGCCAACAAGTATTTTAGATATGGTGGTTACATTAAAGAATTTACTACAGAAACAGAAGCCAAAGCATTTGCCAAAACAGCAACATTAGAGGATTAAAAGGAGAAACACATGACCATTATTGATACCGAAAAGCTACTACTACTGCTGCGACAAAATCCCACAGCCGCCTATACCATTTCTAGTCAAATCGGAATTAGTCGAGCAACACTATCTAATCTGAGAAACGGCACAAAAGATGTTGATAGCTTAACTATTAAGACTGCCAAAATCATCCAAGACTATTTAGAGGAGAAGCAAGATGACTATTAGTTATAATAGCGACGCATTAATCGAAGAAGTCTTAGATGATTTGGCTGAATTTGGCGAAGATTTGCCAGTTTTTGCCATCTATTCTTGGTTTGAGGAATATCAAGTTGAGTTTGTGACGGACTATCTCTTTGCGGATAAACCTGAAAGACTACCAATCGGTCAATGGACACAAGAAGATGAAAAAGACTTTCAAGCAGAACTCCGAGAATATCAGGATAGTATGAAACTACTAGAACTAAGAAAACATAAGCAGATGACCATTGCAGATCTACTAACAATTCTAGAAAAGCAAAATAAGCTATTCTAAATCACTATCTTTTAGGAGAAAACCAAATGAACATAGACTATAAATTACAAATCATAACACACCATTTCTATGATGATCAAACAAACCAATTTACAAATACATCTAAGGTCAATATCTCTTTAGAGACATCAAATCACACCAATTTTAACAAAATACCAGAACAAGATATTGAGGGAAAATGTTATGTATTACCTTCAGAAGAACTGAAAAAAGTTAGCGAAAAGTTGTTAAAAAAAGCTGAGTTGTTGCAAGGTGATGACACAATCATCGTTGATAAAACAAGAGAAAAATTGCCATTAATGATTTTGGCTGATACGCTGAAACGCTATTGAAAGACATAGGCAATCTAAAAAAGATTGCTTTCAGAGATATGATATAATTATCAGAAATCTTTTTAAGAGAGGATTAGTATGAAAAAACTGAGTATCATCATTCCTTGTTACAACGAGGAACAAAGTATTACACCGTATATCAAAGAAATGACAATCGTTGAAGAGCAATTATCCGATCAGCTAACCTTTGAATATCTCTTTGTAAATGACGGTAGCACCGACCATACACTTGAAGAACTGAGGAAGTTATCAGAGCGTAAAACTAATGTTCACTATTTATCATTTTCACGCAATTTTGGGAAAGAGAGCGCATTATTAGCCGGTTTGGAGCACGCTTCAGGAGACTATATTACTGTTATGGATGCTGATTTACAAGATCCCCCTGAACTACTACCAGAAATGCTTCTTAAACTAAAAGAGGGTTATGATGTCGTCGGAACCTATCGAAAAGACCGCACAGGAGAACCACCGATAAGATCATTCTTTAGTAAGATGTTCTATAAGATTATCAATAGTGTATCTGATACTAAAATGGTTGAGGGGGCTAGAGACTATCGTCTTATGACAAGGCAAGTTGTCGATAGCATTATGAAATTGAAGGAAGTTAACCGTTTTTCTAAAGGGTTGTTCTCTTGGGTGGGCTATGATACAACTTATATTCCCTTCGAAAATAGAGAACGTATTGCTGGAGAAACCTCTTGGAGTTTTTGGTCTCTACTAAAGTATTCTTTAGAGGGATTTATCAATTTTTCAGAAGCATTATTAAGTATTGCCACGTATAGTGGTTTAGTAGCCTTTTTCACTTCAATAGTTGGAATATTATTTATAATAGTTCGAAAACTCACAATTGGTGGTAGTGTTAATGGCTGGGCTAGTATTGTTGTCTTAATTCTTTTTATAGGAGGGATACAACTCCTCTGTCTAGGAATTCTTGGCAAATACATCTCAAAAATATTCCTAGAGACCAAAAAAAGACCAAGTTATTTCATTAAGGAGACAAATTTAAAGTGATTAAAAAAAACATTTCAAATCTACTATTTAGACTAATTTTGTTTACTGTTTTATCTATTATTCCTTTACTTCCTTTTATATTAAACGGTACTTTCCAGATGGATTGGGACGCATGGTTTCATTTTTCAAGAATTTATGAAATAGCTCAAGATATCCAACATGGAAAACTAATTCCTGACGTTTCCTACTTCACATTTAATAATCAAGGCTATGCTGTTAATTTTTTCTACCCTTATTTTGTAAATTATCCTATTGCATTAATTTTCTTGCTAACTGGAAAGCCTGTTACTACAATTTATATATATAACATTCTATTCCATATACTAGGACTAGAAATTGCTTATCAAGCATTTAATAAACTTCGCTCAAATACTGTATTGAGTTTTTCTTATGCAATTCTTTATATATTTGGTATAGGCATTTTTAATACTCGTATGTTGAGTATGGGAACATATAATCAACAACTCGCATTCGTTTTCTTACCATTCGCTATCATTGGCATTTACGAAATGATAGCTGGAGATTACAAAAAATGGTATAAATACGTCATTATTAGCGTATCGCTGATTACACTGACACATTTGTTAACAACTTATCTTTTAGTTTTTTATACTTTAACTATCATTGCATTAACTTTGATATTCAATCGTAGATTATTAAACTTAGAAAGAATAATAAATTGGTTAATATCTGGTGGAACTATTGTCCTATTGACATTATTATTTATTTTACCTTTGTTTGAACAAAAAAAAGCAAATAATTGGCTAGATTTACCAGCACTTAACTTAGGATCAAATGGTATTTTAAGTAAGAGTGCTGAGAGTGTCAGTCTATGGAATCGTTTATCAGCAGCATTTAATTTACAAGATTTGATTATTTTATTCTTTATCATCGCTATTATAGCCGCTACATATGATAGAACATTCGATAAACATAGCAAATTACTATTATGGGGAATTGCTGGAGTCAGCATTTTACAATCAAATTTAATTCCATATTACATTCTCCAACGTTATAGTTTTATTGATATGATTCAATATTTAAACAGATTTGATATTTTTCTATATGGATTCGTTACCCTATTCATTGCTATCGTTTTGCATAACACTGTATTAGAAAAAAGTATTAATCCAAATAAAATATTACTCTTAACTTTTACTTTATATGCTTTATTTTGTAGTCAAAATTTCTTGAAAGAAAAAAATATTTTGAGCGGTGATGTTTCTGACTTTGATAGAATTAGTTACTTAGGAACTAATGATAATGTTTTAAAAGGATTATCACACAGCAATTTTGGATATTTTGGTTCAGATGCTGGTAAAGGATATTATCGTGTTAATGGTTTTATGGATTACCGAACAAAAGAGCAAATCAAAAGAATTCCTAACGGAAAAAACGGTTATAAGATTGATAGCGGGGAATATAAAATTAAAAATGGGGACTCTTTTGCACCAATTATAAATTTTGATAAAAATTATCAAGTCTCTACTAATGACTTTATTGAAAATGCTGTTTATTTTGATGGTCAAAGACACTTCAAAAATTTTTCACAGCATAACTTCACTTTCTATGTTAAACATATCCCCAAAGATACAAAGATTGTCAGAACACCTATAACTTACCTAAAGGGCTTTGAAGTAAAGGATAATAAAGGAATTATTTTAGACAGTTACAAGGATAAAAATGGCTGGCTTGCCGTTAAAAAACCAACAACATCCACTATAACTATCATTTACAAGAAAACCTTACTCCATAAGCTATCTATCGGTTTGTCAATTACGACTTGGATTAGCATGATAGCCCTATTTTTTAGAAAGACAACTAAAAATGAAAAAACGAATGAATTGGGAAGTGATTAATTACCTTATCTTTGGTGTTTTAACAACCGTTGTTTATATGATTGTTCGGACACTGGCTTTTCATATGATAGGCAGCGGGACTATCTCAGCAACCATCGGAAATATCGCTGCCATCATTTTTGCATTTATAACCAATGATACAGTTGTTTTTAAACAGCCTAAAACAAACAAAAGGCATAGGTTTTTTAAATTTCTTTTAGGACGAGCCTTTACCCTATTCGTTGATATTGTCTTAGCCTATTTATTAGTAGATAAGTTTCAATTTATTATTGGGAAATTTGTTCATCATAATCCAGAGTTAATAAATACAATTGAAATCATATTCTCACAAATGACGATTGTGGTGTTAAACTACATTATCAGTAAACGTTATGTCTTTAATAACTAGCTATTCAAAAGGCCTATGCCACAAATATATTCTATCTCTGGTAGTCTTAATTGTTTGTTTCTTTCCTTCTTAAATGATGCGCTATCTCCATGAATGGGGATAGCGTTTTTTTAGCGTTCTAAAATATCCATGATTTGAGCCAAGGCCTTGGCGTCTCCTCGTAAGGCTTTTTGCAACACGACCATAGCGAGTGCCATCTCATTAGACGGTTCAAAGCCCTGTTCTGTCAAAAAGGCTTTCATGTCATCATTACTCACTTCAGAAGCAAGAAGTGCATCAAAGGCTTTCTTTAAGTTAGCTCTCCTTTTTCTCACTTTTCCTGACGCAATGCCGCCCTTTTTTCCCATTTCTCGTGCTTCCCTCGAGCTTCGTTTACGCATTGGGATGAGATTTTTCTCATTTGCCATCTTCCCCCTCCTTCTCGTCAACTTAATATCAGTGGTTTTTGACCCGTCCATTCTTCAAAGCGTTTAAGAATAACCGAAACATACTTTGGATCGAGCTCCATGCCATAACACCTACGATTAAGGGCTTCACAAGCTAACAAAGTTGTGCCACTCCCTAGAAACGAATCAAAGACAAGTTCCCCCTGACGACTTGAGTTGCGAATCAACCGTTCCATCAAAGGAATCGGCTTCATGGTTGGATGTTCCTTGTTTTGAAGCGGTTTTCCTTCTCGTAAAATCGTTGTCGGCATTTCTTCTTGATATCCTTGTATCAGTGCAATCAACTCATCTTTAGTCAGCTGAGAAAGGCTTTGAGTAGACTCAAAAATAGTACTTAAGCCAAAATCACTGATAAAATAGTGTTTCGCACCACCTTTCCAACCATAGATACAAGGTTCATGTTGCCATTGGTAGTCTTGTCGACCTAAAACAAAGTGATCTTTCACCCAAATAAGCGTTTGTTTGATATCCCACCCACACGATTCTAAGGCTTTTGAGACAGATAGTCTTTCTCTATCCGCATACCAAATATAGAAAGCACCTCCAGCTTTGAGGTGAGCATCAACCGCTGAAAAAGCCTGACCTAGAAATGCCTCAAAAAAGGGACTAGATAAATTATCATTTTGAATGGTCATGGCCTCTTTGGTTTTCCCCTCATAAGCGACATTATAAGGGGGATCGGTTAGGAACAAATCAATCATCTCTCCATCTAAGAGTTTAGCCACATGTTCAGGATTCGTCGCATCTCCACACATGAGACGATGTTGTCCCAACTGATACACAACACCTTCTTCCGCTAAAGGATCTGATGTTTCTTCTGTCTCTTCCAAAGTATCAGCTTGTTCATCACGTTGAACAGCTAAAATAGGACGTTCCCAAAACCGTGACGAAAAACCAAAGTCTGTCATATCAAGACTTGCGATGTCACTTAGTTCTTCTTCTAGTATGGGCATATCAAAACCAGTGCTAAGCGTCAACTGATTATGGGCTAGGATATAGGCCTTTTTCTCTTCCGCTGATAGGTGCTTGATGCGAATGACAGGTACTTCTGAAACACCTAATGCTTTTAGGGCTAGGTAACGACCATGCCCCTCTAAAATCATATTATTTTCATCGATAGCAATGGGATCAATATTACCAAATTGTTCTATTGAGCGTTTGATTTGGTCCACATGGTATTGTGGATGTTTCTTGGCATTCTTCTCATAGGGAATTAACTTTTTTAAGGGCAATCGTTCTGTTTCCATTACTTACCTCGTTTCATTCAAAAAAGTGAATAGGGTATCCTATTCACTACTTACTAAAAGGGTTCTCCCGCATCCATTGGCTGCGGATAAGGGGCTGTATTCTCCATTGACGGTGTCTCGTTTACTTGTCTTAATTTACGTTGATTGGCTGCTTCTTTACTTTCCAAAAACGTAATCCCATCATGTTGACTTGGGGAGATATACTGATAGGTTCGGCGTTGTCTTTCTTTATTGGTGTAAGAGCGTTGAATGATTTCCCCTTTGACGAGAACAGGAGAGCCTTTAACAAGACTTTGTGCCATAATTTCAGCTTGTTTGCCATAGACTTGCACATGAAAGAAGCTTGGAATAGACTCCCCTTGGTCATCTGTCAAACTGGAATCACAAACAAAGGTAAATTTGAAACTAACATTCCCCTTTGCCGTTTGTCCGACCGCATCGTGTGGCACATCTGCCACACGACCATTCGCAATAAATGTTTGCATGATTATCCTCCTTACAAAGCTTTTACCTGCCCAAGCTAACAACTGAAAGAATAGGTGTAAACTTTTTTTCTAACTTTAGGAGATGTATCCTTTCAGTTGCTAGATTGAGCAGGCAAAGCCTGCTTGTTTAGTTAACTTACTTGCTTGTTTTCTTTTTCTTGAAACCAAGCCCTGCCAAACCAAGGGTCATAACTCCAAGCATAGTCGCAAGAAGCGATGCTTGGTTTTCTTCACCTGTGTGAGGAAGAGTCGCCACACTCGCTCCTTTAACAGGCGTTTGAGGTGCTGGTGTACTTGGTTTTGGATTTTCTGGTGTATGAGTGACCACTCGATTTGATTTAACTGGGTTGCCATTGACATATAAGGTGTAGTCATTGTAAACATCCCCTGCTTTGATACGTTTGACAACCACAAAGTCATCTGCGCCAAATTCAGACTCACGAGACACTTGTTTGAGGAAGTCCTCTTTAAAGGCTAACTCATAACGACCTGTCTCTTTGTTATAGACGGTTTCGGTGTACTGAGCTAGGTCAGTCCCTTTCTTAATGACAGTACCATCCGTCAAGGTAATATCCACCTTAGCAACCACCTTATCTCTTAAGTAAAGGTCATGACTATGTTGGAGTTGATCAACAAACTTGTACTCAAAGAGGTCATAAGAGCGACCTGTTGGCACAACCCAACCCTCTAACTTGTAAGTCACTTCATCACCAATCTTGACAGTCCCATTATTAATAGACTTACCATCTTGCTTATCTAGCACGTCTTTGTGGACTTCTAGTTGTGGTAACTCATTGACCACGATATTGCCGTAGTAGCCGTTCGCAAAATCAATTTGATAAGTTTGGTTGGTGATGTCGCCAGAGGTAAAGCTATCCTTAATCTTGAAGGACAAGTTGTAGGTGATATCCAGTCCCTTTTGCACATAAGCCTTGAAGAAGCTCTCTGGGTCTTTAGCTACCCACAGGTAAAACTCACCGACTGGGCTAATCCCTGACGCTTTGACTAATTCAGCGAGTTTGGCATCAAGGCTATCTGATGAAAGCACATGATGCATCTCAAGCAAGCTAGACACCTCATCACCATTAGCCGCTGTGATGCTCTTAACCACCAATGACTGACCGTCAAGTGCTTGGTCTAGGTAATCATCCACATAGACAAAACCTTTAGCAATCTCTTCTTTTGAAGCGGTCATGCCCTTGTATTGGTCAAAGTCTTGTTTCGACACATAGTGAAGCACGGTATTCGGTAAGACGGACTGACCATTGATAGAATTCCCTTGCTCATCCACCACATCTTTTTTCGGTTGGATAAGGTT
>JAKTNK010000031.1 GCA_029593465.1 Streptococcus suis | reverse complement strand
AGAGTGATGAAATGCTTGAGCCGTATGAGGGGAAACTCTCACGTACGGTTCTTAGAGAGGAAGGTGGTAGTAATACCACTAACCTACTCGACTAGGTATTTACACGAGTTATTGCTTGAATAAGGCTTACAAAATTACCTACTAAAAGTTTACCGCTTCGAATTGACTGTATCATCATAAAAATAGCTATACCATTAATAAAATTCAATAAAATATCCAAACTTCCTCTGAAAAGAACTTTCTTTTTCGAAATATTCAAATCCTGATTCATAAAATTTCTTTTCAATGTTCCATATTTATCAATGAAATATTGACTAATACCATTTAGTTTAATCTCTTTAAATGAAAAATCATGAGTAAGAAGATAATTGATGTACCAAACTTCCCTCTCCGAATTTGCTCGCTCCCATTGAATCAAAAATTCTAGCTGGCCAACACGCATAAAAATTACTAAGGAAATAACAGGAATTATCAGTAAAAAAGTCGATACTGCCACATTCCAAGTGGACACATAAATAATACTTGTTAATAAAGATAGAAACCCTGTAATCACACCAATGATAGCATTGAAAAGTTGGAACGGCTTATATGTACTATCTTGTACAATATTTTCAATGAGATTGTATGTATCTGCTTGTTCAAAATCTATTAAATTTAGAGATGATGTTTTTTTCAATAACTTCAAATTGAGATTATAGGACAAGTTCATATTAAATTTCTCACTTATATATGAGTTTAACTGACTTAGTATTGATAGCATCATTTGCATTAATATATAGACAATTAATACTGAAAAAATGTTACTTCCTTTTTTTAAAACAGCATTGATTAATTCTTGATAGATAAATAAGCTTGCTAAAGGAATTATTGATTGTAATATGTTTAAAATTATTAGATAGCTAGCATATTTTCTTTCTATTCGAAAAATTAATCTTATTGTTTTAGGAATTGTCAAAATTGTTTGAAAAAAATTTTTTAGTGTAAATTTATCCATGATTGTGCCCATTTCTAAATTCTTCACTGATTATCAATCCGCGAATTATAGCATAAATCTTAGTCTCATTTTCTCTCTTTATACCAAATAAGCGATTATTGTGTACATGAATGATACTATCATAAATGATATATGTATAGTCATCTGATAATTGAATACAACTGTCTGATAATTTCTTAAGTCTTTGACATAGTTTAGATAGTTCTGGAAGAAGATTTATTAAATATCCCTTTATTAAGTACAAATCAATTAATGCAGTATTCCTATTTTTATCTCTATTTTGGCTGTCTAAATGCTCTGGACAAGCAAATTCTAAAAATTGTATTATTTCTTTATTGTTATCTTTAAAAAATGATTTGAGATAAAAGTAGTTAAATATTATTGCTAAATCATCTAGGGTTAAATCTAATCTTTTCTGCCGAATTAAACTTAATGAATTGATGACTATTTCAGTATCTAGACAAAAAATTTCTTCTACCAAAGGAATTCTTTCTAGTCCCCCATACCTTTCGATTTCTCTGTCATACGTTGAAATATCTATATTTGATATTAACTTGTTTTGTATGCAGAGTTGAAAAATCTCTTGAATTTTTTCAAAACTTTTATATAAATTCTGCGTTCTTATCCTTAGTCGGATATGAAATTTTGGATCAGTATATCTGATATAGAAGCTCATCCCATCATCTAAATTTACTAACTTCAAAATTTGAGGCATTATATCCGAAAGAAATTCCTCTTGCCTATCTGCCGACATATACAATTTAAAGTAGAGCCATTCATCAAATGGTATTTTCTGTCTAACATTTGTCGGAATAACCTCTGGTAATATTTCTTTTATGTACCTAGGTTCCTTAATTTCATCCTTAGCAAATACTGGAACAACTATATCAGAAATATGAGTTGTAGATTCCTTCTCTACAAGGTGTGAATCAAAAATACACTCTGATAGACATAATTCTTCATTTTTATTACTACTTTTTCTTACAATATCTTCAAAAAGTTGATTATCTAGTGGATTATTACGGTTAATTAATATTCGATTATCACTGTTATCAACATACAATTTTGTCGGAAGATTGTTTTCAAGAATAATCTGATGAATATCCTTCGACAACATCCTTCCACTAAGCCTCCAACGTTCAGGAGCAACAATAATGTCCTTAAATACTATTCTAGGAATATGAGAAAATTTTTGATAAACCATCTCCCAAGGGAATATTCCGAAATGATCTTCTTGAGCTATCTCACATAAAAACCGTAATTCATTGCTAAACATCATTTGGTTATACATATTTGTACTATAAAATTTTAAGAGTTCCTTAGTTTTAAAATTTCTAGCATAAAAACTATTCTTAGAATCAATACCAATATATATATCAGATAAAATTTGACTTCTCTTATCCATATTCGTAAAAAGTGATAATACTTTTTCTCTGACATTTGTTGTGCGCATAACATTAGCATGACGAAGATTCTCTGGTAAAAATGTTATTTCACAAGAGTTATACCCTGATACGTGATTATTGTTTTCAACAATTTGAGTGATAGTTTGATGATAATGTTCCAACTTATCTGATAGAATAGAAAACCTGCCTGAGCTAGCTCCTAAATTCTTAGAACATCCTGTATTAGTTAAGCTTAGTACGCTTTTACCATCTACTTTATTAACATAAAAGAACAACTCAAATCCTAGATTGATTTTATCTTTGTCTTGATTAAAAAAATCTTCTTCATTATAAAGTTGAATATTTCCACCTGTTTCTAAGGCTTTTTCAAAATTATTGAGATATTCTAATTCTTCTTTTTCACTAAAATATACAGTAGAAGGCGAAGATTCCCAGAAATCATTTTTGGGGTGCTGATATCCATATGGAGAACCAATTCCTAAATTAGAATCAAACAACTCCATCAACTAAACTTCTCTATTTACTCCGTACTTATCTAAAAATTTTTCTTTATAATCATCTAAATAAGTACGCTTTACATGATCTGAATTACTTACTAGAAACTCAGCAAATTCTACTATCTGAGTTTTATTTTCATTACCTAATTGGATTTGACCATCATTATAAAGATCAATTTGAAGAAAATTAGGGGTTTCAACTAACGATGACATTAACTTGTAGATTTCTTTAAGCTTTTCAATCCCATCCCCAATTTCCAATTCAGAATATTCAACAATTAAGTTGCTAATTGCTATTAGTTTAAAATAATAAAGATTTTGCTTATCGATTTTTTTGACTTTAGAAATGAATTCTTCAAACTTAAAATTCATTATTAATTCTGAATTAATATTTGAAATTAGAAAATGACTATCAATCAAACTCATGATATATGATGTTGCAATATCTCGATACTCTTCACCATAGGATTCAACAAGTTTTTCTATAATACAGTTAAAATATACATATTTATCACAACAAAGCTCATCAATAAGTTGATAAACTTTAGTGAACTTTATGTTGACTTCTTCAATTTTAGTATCATTTATAGAAAACAATTGAACAACTCTATCTCCAAATTGATAGTTGGCTGGATTTATTTTATAGGCTAATTCTCGAGAATATTCCTTCTCAATCTTAAAAACTAGACGTATTAACCACTCTGAATCCAAGAGTACTTTTTTTAATGTTTTTCCATTCAAGTTTAATTTCTCTGTAGAAGAAAATGAACCTATTGAAGTTTCACTAAATAAACCAAATGGTGTTGAGCGCTCCTTACTACGCTTATAATATTTATATACAGATTCTGATAATTGGTTGATTTTTTTCCTTTTCATTGAATCACCACTATAATATTTTTGAAGCGATTCATATAAACTCCTGCTGGCTACAAATAGTTGCTCCTGGAATATCTTATTCTCTCTTATAGTTTCTAAAAATGAATTATAATCACATTCCAACAATTCATGTATTCCAATGATTGCATTACGAACCAAAAAATTATTTGTAGTATATTTATGTTCCATTAGCAGCTCCAACTTCTAAATTATTTTTATAAATCTTCAAATATTATTTTGGAAATTTATAAAAATAAAGGTAGTAGACTACTATCCACTACCTTTATTTTAGCAATAGACATATTCGTCTAAAGAGTAATATCCTAAACAAATATTCTAATATTTAGAGGGACCTTACTCGAAAAGATATAGAGTCCCTTTCTTTCTTAGTCAAGATTTGCAAAAAGATAGTTACTAAACAAATAAATTTTATCCAAAATGGCAACCACAAGTTGCAGTTTTGATTGCACAGGTCATCAAAATACCCGTCTTACATCCAGGAGTACATAATGATTTACTAGTTACCCGAGGTGAAGCTCCTGAGTTGTTTTCCTTTGAGATTGTGACAAGATCCAAATTAAAATCTTCATTGTTCATAATAAAATTCCTCCAATTATTTTTTCTTTGTTCGAACAAATATATTGTAAGATACCTAGTTCAGAATTTGTTCATAATTATAGAGAATGAACAAATTTTTTATTTAGAATGCATGAAATATTTATACTGATACTCTGGACAATTAAATAAAAAGATAGTTGACCAATGAAACTGCTGAAAAAGTCTGATATTTTTAAAATATCATGAACAATACTGTCTTGAAAAGATAATAAAATAGACATAAAAAGCGGATGATCTGCAATCTTTAGATTTCAAAATATGCTGTCATTCGCTTTTTATCTATTGAATTTTGTTGTATTCTACTCTTTTAGTGACCTCTAACCAATTTACCTCTTTTTACATATTTTTTGAATTTCAACATTATTCATAACAGCTAAATTACAAAAATACGATAATATGATAAAACCAATTAAGTATACTAGAATCATAAAAATTTCATTTTTCCCAATTTCTAGGATCATATTAACAGGTAAAACGATAGGCAACCAGAAGTTATTTAAAAATACTTTATTGGTTGCAAATATAATAAACAGACATTCGATAAAAGAAATTACTAGATTCCCTCCCTTTCCCATGATAAGACTAAGTAACATATGGAAATGGTTAAGTAAGACTAATAATAACCAAGTAATCACACCAACATACGCAAAGTAAGAGAGTCTATTAAATTCAACTCCTACCACTATCCAAACTGGAACTCCCAATAAAACCATAAGTAAGTCTGTCGAAATAAGCTTTATTCCCCAAATAATTCCACTATTTTTTTCGCTTTTAATATTTTGAAAGAAATTTGCTTTTTCCTCTTGTTCATGAAGAAAAATAGAGAAAATTGATGCTAATATACAATATCCTAACATAGGTAAAAAAATGATATTTTCAATTACAACTGAATTATTTGTAAACTGTAAATAAAGAGGAATTGTGAATAATTGAATAATTGATAAAATTAAAATAAGATTTAAAGTAAGAGAGCCTTTCAACTTTAGCAACTCACTTTTTAGAATTTTGTTCATTAGTTATCCTCCACTTCAACAAACTAAGGAAACTCACAAAAACTAAGATTGAAAGAGATACTGATATTAAAATTGTCGATATTTCAACTCCACTTAATGCTGCCTCTAAATCACCTGAGGGTTTTAAATGTAAAAGAGCATAAGCAATTTTATAGTGATAAGTATAAGGAAATATGAACCAAACCGATGTCTGAGCTATTAGAGGAGCAACTAATAAGCAAATAAGAGAATTTGTAGCCAACAACAAGTAGGGATTTATCCACTTTGCTAGAAAATATAATAGTGGTAATACCCAAGCAGAAGAAACACCAATAAGTAATAAACAAATCAAATCTTTACCAATGTCTACTGATATCACACCTGAAAAAAGAAATGAGATGCCATAAAATATTATCGTAAAAATAAAGGTTGAAATCAAAACATCCTTGAACTTCAACAGTATCTTCGCTAAATAAATAGTAAACGTATATCTACCCAAGCTAATATTTTGAAACGCACCTGCATTCTCCTCCGCGCTATAATCAGCTAAAAACAATAACCCAAGGAGAGTGAAAAGGAATCCTCCCTCCCACCAATAAATTGAAAAACTTTCTAAATTGAGAGGTCCTGCTAGTATGAAAGCTATAAAAATTGCTAGCAAAGGAATAAGGATTAGTAATTTTTTATCAGAACTAGATTTTTGCTTCAGCCACTCAGATTTAAAAATATTAGTCATTTCCATCACCTCCATGGACAATTCTAAAGAATAGTTTTTCTAAATCATTTGAATTCTTATTAATATCATCGTAAAAAATCTTGCCCTGATTCAGTATAACGATTTGATCCGCAATTTTGCTGACTTCACTTAGTTGATGGCTGGACAAGAGGACTGTCATTCCAGATTTTTTTAGATCCCTAATTAAATTTAGCAATTCTTTTATCCCATCTGGATCTAGACCATTAGTTGGCTCATCTAAAATTAATAAATCAGGATTGGTAATAATTGCCATTCCTAAACCAAGTCGTTGCTTCATTCCTAATGAAAAGTGCCCTGCCTTCTTTTTTCCAGTATCAGATAAACCAACCAACTGAAGTACCTCATAAATTCTTTCATCTGGAATATCATGTAGCAATGCTCGTGTTTTTAAATTGTCAAATGCAGAAAGATTCAAATAGATAGCAGGAGATTCTATCAACGCTCCAATATCAAATCTATTTTCTTCTACAATATCCTTATGCTTTCCATTGAAAATGACTTCTCCACTATCAGCTCTTTCTAACCCAAAAAGAATTTTCATAATGGTGGATTTCCCAGCCCCATTTACTCCCAGAAGACCACAAATAGTACCTTCTTCAATTTTAAATGAAACGTCTTTTAAAACCTCTTTGTCTTTATAGCTTTTTCTTAGATTTTGAATGATAACTTCCATTTTTTCTGCCTCCATTTCTTTTATTATAATACAAAAGAAATTTCAGTATTTGTTCAGAAAAAAATTGAGCAAAAAGTCGATATCTCTTTGATTTTTTCAAATTTTCGAAATAAAAAATCGCATAAAATCAACGTTTTTAAATGAAAGATTTCATGCGGTTTTGTTTATATTAGGCTTTTTGACCAGCCCCTAAAATTTTTTAATTAATAAAGTGACCTGTGCACCACCATTTTGTGGATTTGAGAGTATTAATTGACCTTGATGTCTCATAGCTATCTTTTGAGCAAATGAAAGTCCTATTCCGTAATGCTTATCATTTCTTCCTTTATTCTCTGTGTAAAAAAGTTTTCCTCCATCTTTAAGAGACTCTTCTGTAAATGGTAAACCATTATTCCAAATCTCAAAACTGATAAAGTTGGAACTTTCAGATATAGTCAGTACCACCTTGCCCTCTTCTGAACAAAATCTAGTCGCATTAGATAAGATATTTATCAAAGCTCGATCTAAGTTGAGACGATTTCCTTTAATCACTCTGGTATGGGATTCATTAACTATTTGAAAATTAATTTTTTTTGAAGACATAATATCTCGACATTCTAATGATAATTCATCAAGAAATTTTGATAATTCAATATCTTCCTGATAATTCTTATCCTCAATTAGCAATCTTGAGTAATTAACCATTGAATTAAAATACTTTTCAAATATACCAACACTATGATTCATTGAGGACATAAAATCTAATTGTTTTTCATCTAGATTAGTCATCTCAAGCAACTCGATATTCCCCTTTAAAACAGTTAATGGTGTTTTAATATCATGTGCTAATGCAGCAACTTGAAATGACAAATCTTCTTTATCTTTTTTCTCCATTTCTAATAACTTTGTCAACTCTTCGTCTTTTTGATAAAGCGTCAATAAAATGTTATTACATTCTAAGATTGCAGTTTCTTTACGTCCAATATCCATTCCTGGTATTCCCATATTCAGAGATATTTTTTCAATTAGACGAAAATTTTTTGTAAATTCTCTTAAGAGCCTAATAACAGAGATAGAGATGAGTAATAATTCTAGCACTATAAAAAACAAATAAGAGACTAAATTATAGGAAATATGTCGAAAGTTTCGATTTACAAATTCGGGCATTGTTGGTCTTCTAATAACCAAAATAAAATCTGAGTTTTCATATTTTGTAAACAATATAGAACCCTCGCTAACCGAACTTCCAGTATCAAAAACTTCTTTATAATGTTGTAAATCCTGTTTTTGATAATTTCCAGAGACCAATTCGCCATTATCGCTATCAAACAATACATAATCAAAGACAGAATAATCCATTTGATTCTTAATACCGTTAGCAGATTTACTATCACTAATTGAAATATGATAGTCTGTTCCATATGTGTTCAACTGACCTGTAAAAATAAGAACGTAGCTCAATACAAGCAACATAATAACATTTGCAACTGTACCAATCACTATTTCAAGAACTGTCCTTAAAATCCGCTTATTAATTGAATACCTTTTCATCATTCCACTTATATCCCATCCCCCTTATTGTTTTAATGGGATTAATTCCATAGGGACCAAACTTGACTCTAATTTGATAAATGTATTCCGAAATTGAACGAAATAATGCATCTGCTTCATCACCATAGACACATTCATAGATTTCTTCTCTTGTATAAACCTTATTTGTCTTACTAGATAATAGCTCTAAAATATCATATTCCCTTTTAGTAAGAGAAATAGCTTCACCATTAACACACACGAGTTTTTCTTGAAGGTAAAATGTTAGTGGAAATAATTCTCGAATAACAGATTCATTAGATTCAGCATTTCTATAACGTTCTTCTCGTTTTAAATGCGCTGCAACCTTAGCAACTAGTTGATTAACACTAAATGGCTTTGTGATATAATCGTCACCACCGAGATTTAAGCCAGATACAATATCATCTTCAGAATCTTTTGCACTGACAAAAATAATCGGAGAGGATACTGATTTACGAATCTGTTTACAGATTTGCAGACCATCAACATTTGGCATCATAACATCAAGCAATATTAAATCAAATCCATCAAAATCACTTATTTTTATAGGAAGCCTAACTTCTTGATAAGTCGTCACATTATAGTTTTTCATTTCTAAAATTGTTCGCATCAATTTTACAATTTCAAAATCATCATCAACTACCAAAATCTTATACATACTAGGTACCTCTTTTATCTCATACTACTATTTTACACTATTATTGCACAAAATTTGTAATATTTAGTAGCCTAATTTGTCCATTGTTTCCATTATTACTAAGAAAACAATTATCATATAAAATTCGAATAGCTTCATCTGGTTGGTCCTTCAAATTATACTTTTCTATAATCAATCCTAAAGCTGCAGAGACTTTAGGAGTCGAAATTGAAGTCCCATATGCATATGTATACTTTCCTTCAAGCGTTGGAACAAGAATCCATTCTTTTTCATATAATTTATCAGCTACCCATTTATCATATCCTACTTTAGAAAGCGCTTGACTTCCACCTCCTGTTGCATAGATATCAATGTCGCCATTCCCTTGATTTGAGAAACTAGATACAAGATCATTATCATCTACTGAACCAACTGTAACAACATTGTCTAATTCAGCCGGAATATCTTGTACAGTTCCATCAACTTGACTATAATCTTTTCCTCTTAAACTACCAAGATAGTTTTTTAATTCATCTTGATTCTGTAAATCCATCCCTTCATCACCTACTGAAGCAACGACAACGGAACCTTGATTATGAGCATAATTAATTGCCCGTTGATAGATATTGATCAAAGCTGTATCATCATCTTCATCAGTGGAATCTCTTAACAAATATTCTCCTAAACTAAGGTTAATAACATCAACATCATCTTTTGCTGCTTGAATGAGCGCTTTGAGAATCCATTGGTCTTGAGCATTCCCTTCATCAAAAACACGATACATTCGTATTTTCATGTCAGGTGCTATCCCTAAATATTCTCCACTTGATGAAATTTGTCCCACAACAGAGGTCCCATGGCCAATTTTATCTACAACATTTTGGTTATCAACTATTCCTGTTTCCAAATCTGATGTGAAATTTTGTACTGAAATAATGTGTGAATAAATATCTGGATTATCATATGTAATACCAGAATCTATTACACCAATTGTTGCTTTACCAGAAGACTTATGTTGAAATTTACTTCCAGTACTAATACTCTTTTGCATATCCCACTGATTTCCCCAAAAATCTAAATTAGTATTTGTATAAACCTTGTCCCCATACAAATAAGTAATATTAGGCTTTACAGTCATAGTATTATCTATAACTATGTCATCAATATAATTAGAGTTTTCTTTTTTTATTGTATCTTCACTTTTTTCGGTAGAAATAGTTAAAAAATTTATTTCAGGTATTTTATCAGTAACTTTAATTCCTTGACTTTGTAAAACATCTTCTACATCCTCAATAGATTTATTTTCACTAACTAAAACATTATAACTAATTTCCTTATTTTCATTAGCACTTACTCCTGATGACACAGAACCGCTAGCTAATATAACAATAAACAATGATATAAAAACATTCGACAATAAGCCTATCTTTTTCATAATATCATCTCCTTAGTTTTTTATTCCTTTTTATCAATTTTATTTCAGAATTTCTTCAGAGTACTCAATATTTGGTATCAATAAATCCGAAAAATGCTATTCTTTCACATTTTTTTCACTGTGTTCAAATTTTAGTTCATCCTTGCTTGAGTCTATTTCATTTAAAATTTTGACAAACTTTTCCAACCTCCTTATTAAATACTCATAATCATCTATTGACTTATCTAACTTAATTTGATAGATTTCGATTTCTTTCTCAACTTGTTCCAGTTTTATAGCCGCAGTTAGATTCATCTTGGCATAGTCATATTTGGCCAAGCGGCGGTTCTCTATATCGTTATTGTCCAGGTTAAGCAAGACTTCCGCAACCTTGTTGAGATGATCTATGTGTTCCTGAATCTCTGTAATGGTCAAATCTAATTGAGCAATATCCTTAATAATCTCGTCTTTAATATCTTGATAAGACTTATTCTCCGTACCCAACTCAATAAGAAGATTAATCTCTTCAATCTTTTTCTTAAGTGTGTCAATGGTCGGTCTTTTTCTTTTAGAGATAGTCTGGCTATCATTGGTTAACTGACGAATGAGTTCACGCCCTCGCATATAGCGATTGAGTTCGGACGCCTCCTTATTGTAAATGAAAAATTGTGCGGT
>JAKTNK010000030.1 GCA_029593465.1 Streptococcus suis | reverse complement strand
AGCAAACAGTCAGCTTCGAAAGCGAAGCTGACTGGAAATAATGCTAACAAATAGGGCTTACTTAACAACTACTTGTAGTTTTTAGAGGTACCCTTCAATATTTTTTGACTTACGTGTACGGAAGTCATTCAAAAAGTTTTCAACGGCATCTTTGTAGATACGCTCCGTTTTAGCATATTCTTCAGGAAAGACTGGGATAAAAGCAACCAGTACATAAACATTCAGCTGTTTAGCTGGCCTCCAAGACCGAAGGGTCTCTCTTTTGAGACGCATATCCTCAATAACTTGTTGGTTCTCAACCAACATAGGAGCTAGCACCTGCCCCTCTAAAAGTCCGACTTCTAGGGAGCATTCTTGTTTTTGACATTCGTTATAAATATTGTCCTTGTTTGTCATCAGTTGGCATACATTTCCTAACAAGGGAAAGTACAGATAACAAATCAAGGCATGCTAAAGATATTCTTGACCGCATCGTATTTTCCTTCTTGTAGCGGTCAGTACACCTAACAGACTGACTAGGCACTCCTAGCTAATAACCTTAAGGTGTCGGCTATGATCAGTAGCAAGTTATTAACTAGGTTTGTTTACAAGTTTAGTATCTCATAGAAACAAAAAATGAATCAAACACCTTGATGTCCGATCCATTGTCCTTATAAGACCGATAGTTTCCTATATAAAGCACCGAAATGCTCACTAAATTTAATAAAAAATGCATAAAAAAACGGACACCTTCATGTCCGTTTTGCTCAAATTGAAACTCCAACTTTTCCTAAAAATTCTTTAACTTGATCCACCGAGTGACAATATAAGTTGTTCAATACCATTTGATAGCGACGATGAGTGCTATTGCTCATATCAAGTTTCACTTTAAATTTATCCAACAAATGTGAAGAGATGCTAGGTGGTAAATTCAAATAAACACAGACGAGAACCAATAGTTCTAAACTACCATCTCCTTTGAACAAGCGACTGATTTGCTTTTCATGATAGTATAAATCCTCACCTATCTGTTTGTATGTTACCTTACGCCATTTTTTGATGACTTTCATAGAGGCTTCAAAGTCATTGGATAGTTGATTATAAATCTTGTCTTCCTCCTCTAATTGTTTAAGCAGTGCTTGCTCTTGTTTTTCCTTGTTAGAATTTTCAAATCCATTTTGAAAAAACAACTGGAAGGAGATATTACTAAACTGTTCTCGATTTAATACAAAATCTTGATAAGAAACATCCCTTTGCTCGCTAGCTAATCGATGATATTCAAATAATAGAGCACACTCATCCAAATGAGTCCGACCATAATCCGTTAGAATCAGATTTCCTCTTACATCTTGTGTCACAAACTGTGGTAAATTCATAACAAAATGTGATTCTACATAGACATATAAACCTGTCTGTAAAACACTAGCGAAAGAGGAATCACCTTCTATCAGTCGATCCATCTCACTGAGAGAAATAGAAAATGTTTGATTATTTTTTAGATCGATATCACCAAATGAATAGGCAGGAAGATAGGTATCATCAACATAATCTAATATACCTTTAGCTTCTACAAAACCTAATTCAACCATACGAATTTTGGCTGACTGTTTAGACACCTGAAAAAAGCGTGACAACTCAGAGATTACTAACTCTAATTTCGAAAGATAACTCTTATCAGATACAACTGCTAAATTATCTAATAAACTATTTACTTTTTGGAGGAACATTTCCTTGGGCATCAGGATCCTTGGCGTAATTGCCCTAGCTTGAACCTCTAGCCAATAAACAGCATTCGAACTATCCTCATAAGCATCACAATCTGTTCCCAATAATTTCTTGAGCGAAAAATAGTGACGATGCTTGTACCAATGGAAACATTCATGAATAATCGTATTATTTAATCTCCCAGCATTACCGTGACTTGTATCATAGAGAACTGTTTTTTCTGCAATGACACCATCTTCTTGTGGAATATCAATAAAATAAGTCCTGCCCAGTACCTGATTACATTCAGAAAAATCATAGGGTCTGGCCTGTAAGTCGAGCCTATTTGCCAAATCAAATACATCAATTGGCATAGGAGTATCCAAAGCCTCAGGATAAATGTCTTGCAAAAACTGCCTTGCCTCATCATCATATCGTTCTGAAGAGATATAGGGAATCAAATCTTGACGTAGAGAATTCCTCCCATCGTAGTTATCTTTAATCCCTGCTCTAGCATCTAGAAAAATAAAAACATAACTAGCATCCTGAAATGTCAAATAATAGTCTAGCGTAACTTCTGACGTCACTTGCCTCCAATCATCATACCCCTCAAATCCAAAGAAACCATCTGTTTCAACATGAAGACTAACATGAAGAAGAATTAAGTTCGCATTTTTTAAGCGAGGATGGACAGACACTACTGCTGCTCCTAAAAATTCAAAGTTATGAATCTTCTTAAAATCACTATCCTTAGAAACTAAAAATAAACTCTTATCTTCCTCCATTAATCGCTTCACATCCAAAACGATATCTTTGGAACACTTTTCCAGCAAAAAGGTTAAAATAGGCATTCATTAACCTGCCTTTCACTTATCTTGATTTCTATTATAATCTATGCTATAGTTTTGTCAAATTATAACTTGACAAAGGAATTTCATATGTTCGAACCAAAAAAATTAAAAGAATTTCGAATAAATCAGAATCTATCCCAAACTGAAATCGCAACTCAACTGGGAATTACCCGTTCCGCACTATCCTCTTGGGAGACTGGCAAAACAATACCAAACAAAAAACATTTAGAAAAGCTAGCGGCACTTTTAGGTATCGTAGTCGATGATTTTCAAAATGAACATCCTCACCTAACTCTATATAAGAAACTAACTCCTAAAAATAAAAAGAAGGTTGATGAATTAACTCATAACCTTCTTATGGAACAAAAAGCGACTCCATTATTCAGTGTTAAAGTCCTTGATAATATTGCCTTGTCTGCTGGTCATGGAAATAGCTTCTGCGATGAATTTGAGACTATAGAGGTATTCACAGATACCGAATACTCATATGATTTAGCCACTTGGATTAATGGACAATCAATGGAGCCGACCTACCTAGATGGGGAGGTGGCCTTAATTAGAGAAGGTGGATTCGACTATAATGGGGCTGTCTATGCAATTGCATGGAATGATCAAGTCTATATCAAAAAGGTATTTTTAGAAGAAAACGGCTTTCGATTGGTTTCAATAAACCCTCATTACTCAGATAAATTTGCACCAGCTGAGGATGAACCACGGATTGTTGGAAAAATCATCGGGCATTTTATCCCTAAAAACTGAATATACTTTAGGTTACTGTTAAATTCTACAACTTATCTTATAAGAATGTAAGATTTAGACTATTGTAGAAATAATTGACAACTATGGCTTTTATAATCTCAACATTAGTATTAATCAAAAGCTTATATTTAATTACTAAATCGGAACAAACATTTATCTTCTCAAATAAGACATATTTTTTCAACCCAACAAAAGTATAATGTTATTGATTAATCCCTATTAAATATATCTCTTGTATAAACTTTCTCTAATACATCAGACAGTTCGTCTGAAACTCTGTTTGAAACAATAACATCGGATACTTTTTTAAATTCTTCTATGCTCGTTACAACTTTAGCATCAGAAATTTCTTTTGAAGACAAAAGCGGTTCATAAATAATAATATTTACATTGTATTTAGCTAATTGTTTAATCAAATTTTCAGTTGATGAATCACGAATATTATCAGAATCTTTTTTTGCTAGTAAACGGTAAATCCCGATAGTATCTATATTATCTTTATTATCTTTTGTTATTTGAGTAGTTATGAATTCGGATCTTTTTTGGTTACTTGACACTATAGAATTTAACAAAATAGTTGGAAGTCCTTCACATTCACTTAACAGATGTTTTGTATCTTTAGGTAAACAGTATCCCCCATAGCCAAAACTAGGATTGTTGTAAAAGTCTCCAATTCTTTCTTCCGAACAAATTCCTTCAATAATATTTTTAGTATTTAATCCTTTCACAATTGAAACACTATCAATTTCATTGAAGAATGCAATCCTCATCGCAAGGTATGAATTTGAAAATAGTTTAATAGCTTCAGCTTCATCTGAATTTGTCAGTAAAGTCGGAGTAACTTCATTTAAGGAGAGTTCAGATAATAATTTTCCAAATCTTTGACAATAATCACCTCTACCTCCCAAGATAATTCTAGATGGAAATAAGTTATCAAGTAATGCTTTTCCTTCACGCAAAAACTCTGGGGAAAAAATGATACGATTTGTATGAAATTTTCTATTCAAATAATTCGTAAATCCTATTGGAACTGTTGATTTTATAACTATATACCCATTAGAATTAACATTTAAACAATCAGCTATAATTGACTCTATACCTTCAGTATCTAATTCTCCTTTATTTTCATTAAAGTCTGTTGGTATTGCTATAACTATGCAATCAACATCTTCAAAATATTTCTTATCATACGTACAGGCTATGAATTTCAAATCTTTACCTAAAAAATATTTCTCTAACTCATGATCAATATATGGACAAATTTTATCATTAAGCTTTTCGACTTTCTGTAAATCAATATCCAATCCAATTACATCATGTTTCTGAGCTAGTAGGACTGACAAAGACAATCCAACGTAACCCATACCAACTGTAGCTATTTTCATAATAAATCTTCCACTACTTTCTTATCTTTTGATCTGTCGACATTTATCGCACCTACTTGTTTTAGTTTTTCTAAGCCTAATTTATACGTAGTTGGATTTAATTCATAAGTAATGAACTTTCTATTTTTCTTAAAAGCACACAAAGCTGTAGTTGCCTGTCCCATAAAAGGATCCAGCACAATATTGCCTTCTATAGAATAAATATCAATTAGTTGATTGACAATCTGTTCTGGAAATGCTGGTGGTCTTGTAGAATAATCCCATGGTACGTTCCAAATACAATCGATAAATTTTGTATTCTCAATATCTTTATCCCACTCTTTAAATTCTGACTTTTTCTTAAAAATCAATATGTACTCATAGTTATTTAGAATCAAAGACTCATTATTTGAATAATTTGTAGAATATCTTTCAACTTGATTTTTGATGTATGAAGTATTATTCAAATTCCATATAATAGTCCCTTCAATATAGAAATTATGCTCTACAAAAAATTGTTCAATTTCATGTTTAATATCATAATACATATTTTGATTTTTTCTACTAACTTCTACAGTACTACAAATATTAATACAAATTGTCCCATCCTCTTTCAATATTTTACTGCATCTCTCCCAAACGCTATTCAAACTCTGAATATAGCCTTCATAAGTTTCCGTCAAACCAATCTGATCATCATGTTGGTAATCAACCAAATTAAAATATGGCGGTGAAGTGATTATTAAATCAACAGAATTGTTTTCAATATTTTCCATAGCTCTAGAATCGCCTAAATAAATCTTATTATATTTTTGCATGCTTTTACCTCTTTTTGTTTTTTTCAATTAACACATACGAAATTAATATCATTACAACTATAAACAAGGAAATCATTAAGATAGTCATTTTCATATTAAAAAGTTGAATTCCCATACCAATTACGGGATTTATCAACATAGTAACAAGGCTAATTGAAAAGGATAGTCCTGATATAATGGTCGCTCTAAAATTGTCATCTACCCAAAGATGTAACATCTCCATGATAATAGGATCGAGAATATCTATAATAATATACAGCAATAGGAAGCTAAGTATAAATGTGGAATTGAAAGGTATAATTTGAAAAACAATTGATATTATTAGTATCAATGATATCAGCAGAATTAATTTAGAAACTCTTATTTTTGATATTTTATAAGCTTGAGTCGCTACTATACCACCAATGATACTATAAGCCATAAAAATTGCTCCATTAAAAGATGTAGAAAATCCGATTTTAGAAAAATAATCCGGCAATAAAGCAAACACTACATTAATAGTAGAGACAATAACAGTAGTAAAGACAAACATAAAAAAAATTCTAGATGATTGTAACATCCTACGGAAAACTGATAATAAGTCTTTAAACTTGAAACCTTCGTTTTGGTTAAAATTATCTCTAGTATATTTCTGGTTTTCCGAAATAGATATGATGATTATCATTGAACCTAAAAGTGTGAGAGATTGTATAATGTAGGGTAAATATCTTGTAATAGCATATAAACTACCACCTACAAATGTAGCAAGCCCCAATGTCAAAGCACTAATTAATTGTAATTTTCCTCGTATTTTCCCATAACTCTCCTCCTTGCCTTCGCTTCTTAGTGATTCGAAAAACAGGGCATCATCAGCACCACTTAAAAAGGCATTTCCGACTCCCTCTAAAACAAATGAGCAAAGTATAATATAATAAACATACTCATCAGTGACCAAATTTGATGAAAGAGTTAATAATGGAGTAATTGATAACAAAAATAACCCCACTATAACGATTTTCTTTTTACTAAATCTATCTCCTAAAATTCCAGAGGGAACTTCTGAAATCAATTGGGAAAAAAGAAAAATAGATTGAAAAAAGGCAAATTGTACTAAAGATAATCCTAAAAACTGAACTATAAAAATAACATTTATAATTCTAGTAAATCGTAAATTTGTAAAAATAATATATAGATAATACTTTAACTCTGATGAAATTTTATTGCTTATCATACCACATTCCTTCTAATTCATCTTTTACTAACCAAAAATTATCAACATCAAAAGATTTAAAAATAGCATCTAATTCAATTCTATTCATAAATTCGTGAAACATTGGATCAGATTTTCTAGAAATAATACTGGCCGTCGATTCAAAAATAACTATTTTACCATTGTTACTCCTATGCATTCGATTTCTACAACTGAGAGACGGCATATCTACATAAATTTTAGGATATATACTATTATTAATTTTCAATGCTTTATCAATTGCTTTACATTGACTTAGCTCCTCACAAACTATTATTTTTTCAAAATTTTCTGAAAAATATTCCGAAATAAATTCTGGTAAATATGAAATAATTGATCTACGAAAATGAAGTAATAGCTCTGGTCCGAATATAATATTCTTTGAACTAGGTACTAAATCATATAGACCTTTTAATTCAGTATCACTAAATTTATATTTTTCTAGTATCCTATCAATTATTTTATAAGACAAATCTCTTCGGATAGTTTTTATTTCTATCCCTACACGTTCACCAAGGCGCTTAAGAAATTGTTCTAACCTATCAATAAATTTTTGCCATTTTTGTTTTTCATAATCATCTGTACATGATTCAATAGGAGTATCCACATATATTGCACAATTTAAATTTTTCACGATAGCTTCATTAATAGGCATCAGTATATCAAAGTAAAAATTAATTCCCAAATTTTCAATATTTGCGTCACAACGATCAATACAGGCTCCCCCGACAACAAGACTTTTTTGGTGCGAAAATTTACTAGTCTCATCAAAAACTATTAAATTTTCCCTAAAGCTAGTATCATAATTTAAGTTGTTTAATAATACTATTTGATTCAAATCTTTTTTATACATTTTTTTCACTAATAAATTGGGGAAATCTATGTTTTCAATCTCAGTCATATATTACCTTCCTTTCAATAATCCTTTTTCAAGCATAATCCTAATAATTGAACTAGCACCGCTTTCTTCTCTATATTGAATTTCATTTTCAAATTCATTATCTAACCCCTTGTAGATATATGAAATTGTATTACGTAAAATTTCTTCTTTATATCTTGTACTGATATCAGAAAATGCTGCTCTGGTTTTAGCCACACCCTCACTTTCTTCAAGTAACTCATCTGTTGAAAAATTATATCCATACTTAGATAAGGTAGTACAGTCCCCAGAGATTTTATTATACTTTTCAAGTAATAATGCCTGAGAATAATTCGAAGGAAGAAAATAATATGGTTTTAAACTTAACTCTAGACACTCTAAATAAAATGTCAAACCAGGTGTTGTAAATATTCTACTTGCTTTACAAGCAGCTGATAGAAACTCTTTATGAGACATTACTTTAAATGTGATATTGTAATCAAAACGATTGATTGATTCAATCCATTTTTTTGTGTTACATTACAAGCACAATCAATCTCATATTTATCAATATTAGGTATTTTTTCAAAAAGTTTTAGATAAAATAATATGTACTCTTTAAAAAATACATCATTTTCATATGGTGTAACTATACCAGCAAAATTTAATAAAATTTTATTGCTCTTAGATTCCGTTATTTTTTTAATTCCCTCTGTGTTAATAATGGGATTTATCGTTTGAATATTCTTGTAACTAAACAAATTATTAGAATCAATAAATGCATTTTGAACAAAATAAATGTCATATTCGTTAATTCCATCAAGAGGTTTTTCCCACATCCAACTTAGACTATCTACAAATACATTTTTTATGTTTAAGTCAGTATTTCTTTGAATTTTAGGAATATTCATATTCATAACATTAATTAGTAGTTCATAATTCTTAATATCTATTGTGTGAAAAAAGTCTTCAGATCTGATTTCATCAGTGTTACATTCAATATACTCTAATCTGTTTTCAAAGTTAGTCTTGAAAAAATCCATAGATTCTCCATGACCACAAAATGTAATCTCTTCATAACCTCTCGCCAACAACTCTTTAATAATAGAATATAATTTAGATGATGGACCAAAACCAAAATTTGTAGTTATTGCTAAAATTTTCATAATAATTACCCAGTGATTACGTATTCTTCTATATATTTTAAAATTTTTTTCCATTCAGATTCATTCGGAAACTCATTTTCAGAGTCATAGTAAACAATATGAACCTGAGCACCTGTTGATTGTAAACCTTCATACAATGGTGTTTTTGAACCGATTCTTTTATTAATTCCCAAAACGATAGGAATAGAGTGAGCAGAAGCCCAGCCGAGTTCCACAGCACATCCAAAACTATTATTTGGAAAAGTAATATATAAATTACTCTGTTTTATTCGAGAATAATCTCGATGGGTACATTCTATAGAATCTGCGACCTTTTTCCCAAACTCTTCTTCTTCTAGAGCACAAAATACATTGTGCCCATGTTGTCTCAAGTCAGAAATAATCTCCCTAATTCTTGATTTTGTTGCAGATTCTAAGGGTTCTTTTAAGTTTGGATTGATAATCCCTGTAATTGGTGTACCTAAAAAAATTTCCATTATTATACTCCTTATATTTAGTACAATTAATTAATACCGAATCTTAAGTCTCAAGATTGAACTAAGAAACTTTGGATTAGTCCCTTAGCTCAAAAGCTCAAATTGCTTAATAACTTTATAAATTTTAATAATATCTTTTTTTCATTTAGTAATAAGTTTGATGACACATATATGTTTTCCCATGTAAGGTCACCAAGCATAAAGTTCGTGGATAGCCAAGTATACTCCAATACAATTTTTAGAGATGTCTTTATGATACAATTAGGAATTAATGACCACTAAAAATAAACAAAATATACCTTAAATGAAAAAAGTAAGTTAGCCTAAAACTAATAGTCTATTACATTTAGTATTTGTCAAAGTGTTCCTCATTATCATTGATTAAATTAAAGAAACATCTACTAATAGCTATACCCCCATTCTGGATAATAAAAAGCTTAAGATAATAGCTTTGAAGTAAAGTATCTTCATTAAAACAAACCTCCCCTTCAACTACTTTAGTTGTAATATTTTTAAACCTTACTTTTTTCAACTCTAGTGAAATATTCGATGATTTTTCTACATATGTTGGAAGCTGTACACCTAAGTAAACATCTCCTTTATGCTGTGGAGTAATAACAATCTTGTACTTTATTTTCAACCTTTCTTTATCATATCTATCACACGTAAACTCTACCTCTGGCATACCAGCCATTGAAGTGTATTTATCACCACATCTATAACAATAGAAAGAATTGATATTGAATAAATTATTTGTTTCTGGAATATAGTTACAACCTACACCTGAACTTCCACAGTAACATATTTTTTTTGAAATACTACTTTTATCAATTACCGATCTAAAAATATTATATCTATCAAATTCGAAAAGCTCATCATTTTGGTTTTGAATCATTATTTCAGCTATCTTTTTAGAAATAGGATTTACTCTATTTATTAAATTCCGTTCAAAATCTAAATACTTTTCTTCTGTAACTCCATATGTACCTCTACGTGTCAATTGCATGTAGTCTACTAAAATACTATTAGACAACTTCTTTATATCATGCTCATTACTTAGTAACCCAGATGAAACATACGAAGCAAGTCGAGACAAAATCAATTTGCTACTTTGAGTTAATCGGACTGTCCCATTTATATTTTCAAGTACTCTCTCTACTTTTCCAGTATTTGGTAGCCCAATATTGACAATCGAAACGAAGGGTTGAACATCATTTAATTTGTTATGTAATCTGGTTCCAATATTTGCCAAATTTGAATTTAAAAAAATTTCATATAACTCAGGATTATCAACTGATTGGACACCAATAGAAGCAACAATATTCCTTGCCATACCATCAATAGCATCTAATGTTAAATTAAAGCGGGGATCATACAATCTAGAATCATTAAACGGAAAATTACTACAAGATAATAAAAATAACGTTTCAACGTTTAAAGAACTAATACGTATTGCTTTAGTCTCATCCTTAAAAAAAGATTGCCCTTGGTGACCCCAAGAAGGAGCAAATTTTTCTTTTTGAGGAATTAGTCTATTAAAACCATGCAAAGTAAAATCAGCTAAATTTAGATGATCTTCTTTCCCATGTCCATGAAAAACTAATTTCGACCAAGATTCTTTTTCTAAAAGACTTTTTATGTTTTCATGTTCAAGTCTTTTTATATCAAAAATTTCCCATCCACTTTTAGTTCCACTAAATTCATTCAGTTTTTTATGAGAAAAGACTGCTTTTTGTACTTTTTCTTCACTCTTTGAGTAAAACTGCTTGCCTATCATCCAAGATAATGAAGTTAGATCTCTTCCTATCAACAAGTACAGCTCAATACCATTCTTTTTACAATATTCTAATATATTCAGAATTTTATCTTGTGAAAAATCTTTATATAGTCCTACTGCTATCAGATTTTCTATATCCACTATCCCATTTAAAGAGGTCAGCCATTGCTTACAAAACAGAGTACTGTTTTTATAAAACTCTAAATTAGGAGACAAAATAACTCCAGCGTCGCATTGGTAAATTGGCGTTGGCTTAAAGAATTCGGAATATTCATTGTTAATTTGCTTAATATTATGAAGTAAATCTTCTCTTTCGAAGTCAACAAAAATAGGAATTTCTCCTTGATAATTTAAGCCAAGAGCGTTAAAACTATTTGCATACTCTTGTACATTATCTAATATTTTAAATAAATTCTTTTTTTTCAATTAAAACCTCCCAAAGTAGAAATACAGAAATTTATTCTATAATTATTTCTGAATTACATACGATATATCTATAAAATTATAAGTCTTTAGAGTATCTCTAAAGACTTAGGTGTACACCTAAGCATTTTATCCACCGACGATGATAATAATATCCATCACTAAAATCAAAATCGGCAAAATTTTTGAAATTTTCTTCATAAGCGGACTTCCTTTCAATTTTTACTTATTGTATAATAAATAAAAATTGAGTCAATTTTTATTGGGAAAGTGGGAAATTATGAAATCAAGACTTGGTGTTACACTTAGAAAAGTTCGTAAAGGAAAGCAAATTAGTCTGTGCTCCGTAGCAGATGAACACCTTTCAAAATCACAAATATCCCGATTTGAACGTGGGGAATCAGAAATATCATGTATACGACTGATCAATATTTTAGACAAATTACACATTACTTTGGATGAGTTTCTTATTTTACACGATGAAGACTATACCAAAACTGAGTCTTTTGCTAACTTAGTACAGTATATCCGTAAACAATATTCATCACAAAACTTCAATAATATACAATCTCTACTTTCTGATACTTCATCTTACCCTTTAAATTCTTTTGAAAAAACAATGGTAAAATCCATTTTACACACAATGGATTCAAGAGTCATTCCATCAGATGATGAATTACTTCAACTAACAGATTATCTCTTTAAA
>JAKTNK010000003.1 GCA_029593465.1 Streptococcus suis | reverse complement strand
TAACTCTGACAACAAAGGAAGAAAGAGATTCCAATCCATAACCGCATCCAAACGTTCTAAGGGATTGCCTTTCTCTGATAGTTTGGACAAGATTTTTTCATCGTCTGTGAATAAATGCATGACAGCTCTCCTCATTGCTTTTTATTCTATTATCTCATTTTGGGGAAATTTAGGGAGTTTTTAGAGGTACCCATAAATTTTAGAAAGTATATTTTATTATAAAATGGTTCCCAAAGCCACAGATGTCTGGTAATTGAGCTTGTTATGAGTTTGATGACTCTATCAGTGAACGTCGTCTTTTATCTGAATAGTTAATTCATCTAAAGATGAAAACTGTTCTAGATGGACAAATTTAATTTTGAAAGCATGGTATAACGTAAATTAAATTCAGGCTGAAGACAGAGCCCTAGAAAATCAATTCTAAGGACTTTATCTTCAGTCGGTTGGAGGTCTGGAGACCTCTTTTTTGATGCAAACCTATTTTGAGAAAGACTATTTTGGAAAGTCTCGTCATCAATCTAAAGTTAATTAAAGCCTCGTTTTTAAGTGGTTTACGAGTTTGCTCTAGTATCGCTCATCGATGAGTTATCAAAGGGGTTTTAAGGATTAAAAGCCTTCTTAGCTTCAAGGACAATAGGTGCGATACGTTCAATATCTGCGGTAGTTCCGCGTAGTTCAAAATCAGCTAACATGGGAAAGCCAAATTGTTGGGCGTATTGCTTGGCTGATAAGCAATACTGGTGGTTGAAATTACGGTTGCCAGATCCGATGATGCCAAAACAGTTTTTGTAGTTGTCGTGTGCAGCGATGAATTGGCGTAGCGGTGTGGTCAGAATTTCCTTATCCCCGCTATCTAAGCCGTTACCTCCTTCGAGGTAAGTTGGTAAGAGGGCGACAAAGGCCTCGTTCACAGGAAAGGTTTCATGACGGAGGTCTTTGATATTGATGAGTCGTGTGGTGACATCATGCTTTTCGGTGAGATAGTGGGATAAGCGTGTCACGAAACTGTGTGTATTACCGCTAAGGCTAATGTAAACGATAGTGAATGATGTCATAGAACCTCCTATATAAAAAGATATTTTTCACAATCTTTATTATAACACAGTTGCTCGCTGAAACATCGATTAAGCCTAGTTATGATGTTTTTTGCAAAATATGCTAAAACGGTTGGCGAAAACAGGGTTTAAATGTATAATTATACAAAATAAACGATTTGGGAGATTTTTTATGCCTAAACAATACGTCAGTTTATTGGCTTTGTTAGTATCTTTATTCGTATTAACAGCCTGTGGGTCAAAGGCGTTTAATGGTCTAGACAAGATTAAGAACAGGAAAAAACTGGTTGTTGCTGTTAGTCCAGATTATGCTCTTTTTGAATTTCGTGCCTTGGTAAATGGTAAGAGCAAGATTGTTGGAGCGGACATTCACCTGGCGCAGGCTATTGCAGATGAGTTTGGGGTGGCGTTGTCTTTATCTCCGATGAGTTTTAACAATGTTTTGGCTTCTGTTGCATCTGGTAAGGCAGACTTAGCCATTTCGGGGATTTCTTATACCAAAGAGAGAGCCAAGGTCTATGGTTTTTCAAATAGCTATTATGATACGGAAAACCTGGTAGTGATTGCCGCTAGCCAGGTAACAAAACTGACGAAACTTGCGGATTTGAAAGGCCAAAAAGTCGGTGTTCAAAAAGGAACCATACAAGAAACTTTGGCGCAAAAAGCATTGACAGATTCTCAAATCGTTAGCTTGACAGATATGGGCGAAATCATCAACGAAATCAAGTCAGGTCACCTAGACGCAGCCGTTATGGATAGTCCTGTCGCGATAGGAGTTGAAAGCAACAATGCTGATATCGCAGTGATGAAAGAGGGCTTTGAAGCCAGCACTGGCGATGCTAAGGTGATTGGTATGGCTAAGGGGAACACCTCTTTGCAGCAAGTGGTCAATAAAGTCATTAAAAAGGTTAAGGGAGCAACTTCTGAGGGCTACCTCTCAGAAGTCTCCAAGCTAACAGCACAAGAGTAAAGGAGAGATTGTTCAAATGAAAAACGTATTGCGGAACATTACCCCTTATAAACCAGGTTTTCAACCAGAAGATGCGCATTGCTTGAAATTAAATGCCAATGAAAACCCCTACCCTCCCAGTCCAAAAGTTTTAGAGGCCTTAGCTGATTTTGATGCGACACAGTTGCGTTATTATTCACAGGTTGGTCAGCCCAAGCTATGTCAGGCTTTGGCTGAGCACCACGGGGTATCGCCAGATCAGATTATTGTCGGCAATGGAAGTGATGAGATTTTGTCTTTTAGCTTCCTATCCTTCTTTTGCTCGGAACAGCCAGTCTTGTTCCCAGATTTGACCTATGGTTTTTACAAGGTCTTAGCATCCCTCTACAATATCCCCTACCAAGAGGTTCCTCTTGCAGAGGATTTCACGGTCAATACAGCTGACTACTTGGTGCCCAATGGAGGGATTGTCTTAGCCAACCCTAATGCTCCGACAGGCTACTATAAGCCGATTGACGAGATTGAACGGATTGTGGCTGCCAATCCTGATGTGGTTGTTGTGGTTGACGAGGCTTATATTGACTTTAGTCAGACGTCAGCGCTTAGCTTGCTTGATAAATACCCTAATGTTTTTGTCATTCGCACCTTTTCCAAGTCAGCTTCTTTGGCAGGATTGCGGGTGGGTTATGGTATCGGTAGACCTGAGCTAATCGGTGTCATGAATGCGGTCAAGGATTCGGTCAATCCCTATAATCTTGATAGCATTGCGGAGTATTTGGCAATTGCTGCCATCAAGGACTGGGCCTACTATGAAACGACCATTGAACAGATTGGAGAGACCAGAGAGTGGTTTACACAGGCCTTGACAGCGTTAGGGTTCGAGGTCCTAAAGAGTGAAACCAGCTTTGTTTTGGTCAAGCCCAAAGGGATTGCCGCTGCAAACTTGGAAGCTGCTTTGGCAGAAGAGGGCATCTACATTCGCTATTATCCTAATGTCACTCGGATAAAAGATTATGTGCGAATTGCCATCGGCACTCAAGCTGATATGGAAAGAGTTATCTCGGCTATCAAAGCCTTGCTCCGTGCCTAGCCATGAAATAGCAGACCACCACTCCATCATGAGCTGGCTGTTTTTTTGTTAATAGTTAACTGCGGTATCCTTGTAAGGCTTTATCAGCTATCTCAGCTCAGTCCCTTCAAGGAGACCTAGGAAGCACAGCCTTTCGTAAGGCTACCCGTCTCAGGAAATAACCGGTTTGCTGAGAGGCTGCGTTTCCTTTTTATGGAAATCATGATAAAATAATGACACGATAAGAGTCTAAGAGTGGGTAGGTATAAAGATGGCAAAAACCGTTGATTTAACTGGTCAGGAAGTTGTTGCGCTAGCAGCCGAATACATGACCGAAGAAGATTTAGCATTAGTCAAAAAGGGGCTGAAGTGTGCGGAAAAAGCTCACGAAGAGCAGTATCGTAAATCTGGGGAGCCCTATATTGTTCATCCCATTCAGGTGGCGGGAATTCTGGCAGGCCTTCATCTAGATGCCGTAACGGTAGCGTGTGGCTTTCTCCATGATGTGGTGGAAGACACGAACTTTACCTTGGGCGATATCGAAGAGTTGTTTGGCAAGGATGTTCGTAACATCATTGACGGTGTTACCAAATTGGGTAAGGTAGAATACAAGTCGCACGCAGAACAATTGGCAGAGAACCATCGCAAGATGCTGATGGCCATGTCCAAGGATATTCGTGTTATCTTGGTTAAGTTAGCTGACCGTTTGCACAATATGCGAACCTTGAAGCACCTGCGTAAGGATAAGCAAGAGCGCATTTCCCGTGAAACCATGGAGATTTATGCGCCACTTGCCCATCGCTTGGGGATTAGTCGCATCAAGTGGGAACTAGAAGACCTTTCTTTTCGCTATTTAAATGAGGTAGAATTTTACAAAATCTCCCATATGATGACCCAAAAGCGTCGTGAGCGTGAAGAGCTGGTTGATGACATTGTTGGTAAAATCAAAGCCATCAGCGAAGAAGAAGGTGTTGTGGGTGAGGTCTATGGCCGTCCTAAGCATATTTATTCGATTTACCGCAAGATGCGTGACAAGAAAAAACGCTTTGATCAGATTTATGACTTGATTGCCATCCGTTGTGTCATGGAAACTCAGAGCGATGTCTATGCCATGTTGGGCTATATTCATGAGTTATGGCGTCCAATGCCTGGACGTTTTAAGGATTATATCGCTAATCCCAAGGCCAATGGTTACCAGTCTATCCATACGACAGTCTATGGTCCAAGAGGGCCGATTGAAATTCAAATTCGCACTAAGGAAATGCATCAGGTGGCAGAGTTTGGGGTTGCTGCTCACTGGGCTTACAAACAAGGAATCACAAATAAGGTTGACCAAAAAGAGTCGGCACTTGGCATGAACTGGATTAAAGACTTGGTCGAACTACAAGACGCTTCTAATGGGGATGCGGTTGATTTTGTGGATTCGGTTAAGGAGGACATCTTCTCCGAGCGCATCTACGTCTTTACACCGACAGGGGCTGTTCAAGAGCTGCCTAAGGACTCTGGCCCTATTGATTTTGCCTATGCTATTCACACGCAGGTTGGTGAAAAAGCAACTGGTGCCAAGGTTAATGGCCGCATGGTTCCGCTCACGGCGAAGTTGAAAACCGGTGATGTGGTTGAGATTGTTACCAACAGTAACTCCTTTGGTCCAAGTCGTGATTGGATCAAGATGGTTAAGACCACCAAGGCTCGCAATAAGATTCGTCAGTTTTTCAAAAACCAAGACAAGGAAATGTCGGTCAATAAGGGCCGTGAGATGCTGGTGGATTACTTTCAAGAGCAGGGCTACGTTGCCAACAAATACCTTGATAAAAAACGCCTTGAAGAGGTTTTTCCAAGATTTAGCGTTAAAACAGAAGAAGGTCTTTATGCAGCTGTTGGTTTTGGTGATATTAGCCCCGTCAGTGTCTTTAACAAATTGACGGAGAAAGAGCGACGTGAAGAAGAGCGAGCTCGTGTCAAAGCCGAGGCAGAAGAGCTGATGAAAGGCGGCGAAGTCAAGGCGGATAAGAAGGATGTCCTCAAGGTCAAGAGTGATGAGAATGGGGTTATTATCCAAGGGGCATCAGGGCTTCTCATGCGCATTGCCAAATGCTGTAATCCTGTGCCGGGAGATCCGATTGAGGGTTATATCACCAAAGGTCGTGGTGTCGCCATTCATCGTCAAGACTGCAATAATATCAAAAATCAAGAAGGCTATGAGCAACGCTTGATTGAAGTGGAGTGGGACGATGCAAATTCGCGTAAGGAATACCAAGCTGAGATTGACATTTATGCGCTTAATCGTCCAGGTATTTTGAATGACGTCATCCAAATGGTATCCAATGCGACCAAGAACATCTCCTCCTTCCATGCCCAGCCGAGCAAGGACATGAAGTTCGTCAATATCCATGTGACATTTGGCATTCCAAACGTTGCAGAACTCACTGCTGTTGTGGATAAGATTAAGATTATCCCCGATGTTTACTCGGTTAAGCGCACCAATGGTTAATCCAAGTCTTTTGATACTGAGACAGGTGGCTCGTTTTGGAAAGGCTTAGGTGAGCAGCTCTTGTGTGGGTAGAGCATCGTGCGAGGGTGGCTCTGATAGAGTCGTAAATTACGATCAGTTGGATTAGAAAGTATTGTTATGAAAATTATCATTCAAAGGGTGTCAGAGGCCTCTGTGTCTATTGACAAGAAGGTTACGGGTCAGATTCAACAAGGGTTGCTCTTGTTAGTGGGGATTGGTCCGGAAGATCAGCAAGAAGATATTGATTATGCTGTGCGTAAGGTTGTCAACATGCGTCTTTTCTCAGATAAGGACGGCAAGATGAATTTATCCCTGACAGATGTTGGTGGAAGTGTCTTGTCTGTGTCGCAATTCACCCTTTATGCAGAGACGAAAAAGGGCAATCGGCCTGCTTTTACAGGTGCGGCAAATCCCGACATGGCAAAGGATTACTATGAGCGTTTCAATAGGGCGCTGAGGGGACATGTCCCTGTTGAGACAGGGGTTTTTGGAGCTGATATGGCGGTGTCATTGGTTAATGATGGACCGGTGACGATTATCTTGGATACAAAAAGTAGGTAGGGACTATGACCATTCTTGTTTTAATCATGTTAGGCTTTTATTTGACGCTCGTGACCATTTCGGCAGTCTTAGGTAGCTTGGGCGCTAAAATCATCACCACCCGTAATATGCTGTTGACGATTTTTAGCGTCCTAGTGATTATTGCCTTTACTTACATTTACCTTGGTATGGGAAATGATAGCGGCATCTATGGCATTGCCGGTGGACTTTTTGGGCTTTCAGGGATTGCGCTGAGTAATGCAGCCTTGCAACATCAAAGGCCAACCTTAACGCATCATTTGATTAGAATGCTGCTAAACGTTGCCTTCTTGCTTGCCTTGTATCTTGTTAGGTGAGCCTTATGATAGGAGTGATTGCCGGAACACCTGTGGACACCGCTTTTGGAATTACCTTGGTAAAACAGGTGTCATCCCAATATATCAGCTGTGCGATTTCTCAGACACCTGAGGAACAGACCTCTTTTCAGGTGTTGCCAAAGGCTGAGAAAAGGCAGTATGTAAAGCAGGTTTTACAAGATTTTAGGGCTCAAGGGGTGGAGCAGGTGTTGGTTTATTGCAATTCTCTGAGTAGTTCGGTAGATTTTGATGCCTTAGCGCGAGAGTTATCCTTACCCATCGTGACTCCCTTGCACTTTTATCGTCAGCTAGCCGTAGCTTATCAGAGTATGGGCCTTTTGGCCGCCAATGCGCAAGGCAGTGCTGGTATTGAAAGGGTGATTACCCTGCAAAATCCCCACAGCCGTGTGCACGCTGTGTCGAGTTTAGACTGGGTAGAGGCGGTTGAAGAGCGAATGGCTCCTCAAGTCCTGCTAGAGTCTAGGGGCTTGAAAGAGACCATTGCTTTGTTTGAAACCCTCAAGGTTGAAGCTATTATCTTTGGCTGCACGCATTTTCCTTATTTTTTAGAAGCCTATCAAGCGGCAACGTCCTTGCCTTGCCTTAGTGCAGATGCCTATTTTTTAGAGGTGTTAGAGGCTAACCAAAGGAAGAATGGCTAACCATGACGTTGCGTTTTAGGTTATCTTGGGACACTTTTTTAGAAAGATTGTATTTATCAGACGCTTAAAAGGATGGCTAAAATCGTCTTTTTAAGTGTTTTTTTGTTAGCTTCCTTAGTTTTATTAGCGCTTAACTGCTATCAAGACTTGTCAGCGGTGGTTGTCTTCATTATAATGGGATTAAGCTAGCAGATGATGTGACAAAGGAGGGATGATGATGGGAAAACGGATTGTCGTGGCAAGTGATTCCTTTAAGGGGAGTTTGAGTTCCTTGGCAGTGGGACAGGCGATTTCGCGAGGGATAAAAGCTCTCTATCCAGACGACGATGTCTCTGTTTACCCCATAGCTGATGGTGGTGAGGGGACAGTAGAAGCGATTTTAGCCAATGCTCAAGGACAAGAACGGGTCGTCACCGTTCAGGGGCCTCTTGGTCAGCCTGTGAGGGCTCGCTATGGATTGATTGATCAGGGGAAAACAGCGGTTATTGAGATGGCAGAGGCTTCTGGCATCACCTTGGTAGCAACAGAAAATCGTTCTCTTATGCAGTCCTCTACTTATGGAACGGGTCAGCTACTTTTAGATGCGTTAGAGCAGCAGGTGACAAAGATTTATCTTGGTTTGGGTGGGAGTGCCACTAATGACGGTGGTCTTGGTTTACTAGCCGCCTTGGGGGTTCGTTTTTTGGATGGTTCTGGTAAGGTTTTAGAGCCGATTGCGGCTAATTTAGCTCATGTCGCTAGGATTGATGTGAGCAGCAAAAACAGGGCGCTGGATGCTGTTGATGTGGTTCTTCTGCATGATGTGACTAATCCTCTCTGCGGTGAGAACGGCGCTACCTTGGTTTATGGGCCTCAAAAAGGAGGGCATCCTCAAGACTTGCAGGAGTTGGACAGTTCTATGGCAGCCTACGCTCATCTTGCCGAACGTGTTACCGGTCGTCAGGTTAAAGACAGCCCTGGTGCTGGTGCAGCTGGCGGACTGGGCTTTGCCTTAATGGCCTTTTTTCGGGTGCAATCGGAAGCTGGAATTGATAGAATTTTGGATTTAATTGGCATCAGTAAGGCGATGGCAGTGGCAGATCTGGTTATCACTGGTGAGGGACACATGGATGGGCAATCCAAACACGGCAAGGCTCCCTTTGGTGTCGCTAAACTAGCTCAAGCTCACGGGATTCCAACAGTGGCTATCGTTGGCAGTTCTAGTATAGCCTCTGACGAGTCACGGAGCTCAGGTATTTCGGGTGTTTTTGCGATTGTGAATCGTCCGATGACCTTGAACGAAGCGATGGCTGATGCTTCTTCTCTAGTGACCAATACAGCTAAGCAAGTCATCCAGTTTTACCATCGTTTATCTGATGGATGCTAAAAAAGGATGAGTTTTGGCTCATCCTTTTGATATGCTTACAGAGGACGCCGCTTGGCGAAGTCCACAAAACGAAATTTGTCTAATTTATGCCGGCTTTCGGTGAATTGGAACTGTTTACCGTTGGCTAAAAAGACTTTTGACTTGATAGAGACCACATGATGGTCATCGGCTAGGTCCAAGAGGATACGATCTTGTTGATTCGTTTGGTCAATCGTGATTTCCTTTTCAGCGAAGTCAATGGTGAGGTCGAGTTGATTTTCGAGGTAGTCATAGATGGACTGCTCAGCAATGGTGCGGTCAATCTCTGGGACAATTGACGTCAACAGGTAGTCGATATCTAGTACGGAAGCCACATGATCCATAACCCTTTGGCGTGTGATACGCCAGACATGGCTTTTGGGAACAAAGCCCGTTAACTCTGAGAGCGTCTCATCAACAATGAGCTTATCAATGGCAATGACGTTGGTCTTGGTTGACATACTTTGGGCCTTGGCAATTTCGTGAAAGCTGGTTAAGGCAGACACCGGAAAGTTAATGCGTTCGTGCTTAATCACTTGGGAACCACTGCCTTGGCGTTTTTGGATAAGACCATGTTGGGCTAAGAGTTTGAGGGCTTTGCGGATAGTATCTCGGCTGACCTTATAGCTCAGGGCGAGCTCTTCTTCAGTGGGCAAATAGTCATTTACTTGATAGTTCCCTTGAATGATAGCAGCCTCTAAATTTCGGAAAATTTTCTCGTATTTTTTCATATTTTCAACGTTTTCTAATTTGTCTATCTTTTTACATACAAGATACCATATTTTTAGTCAAAATAGCAAAAATATTGCAAACAACTTGCGTACAAATCTGCAATCGATTACAATAAGAGCCGTAACTAAGCGAACAACTGCTTGTTAGCAAATCAATCTGGAGAAATCCAAGTCTAATGAAAAAGGAGTTTGACTCAAATGGGAAAATTTGAATCTCAAGCTAAGGAACTCTTGACGGCCATTGGCGGAAAAGAGAATATCAAAGCGGTCACACACTGTGCGACCCGGATGCGCTTTGTCTTAAACGACGATAGCAAGGCCAATGTTGGCGAAATCGAAAACATTTCGGCGGTTAAAGGAACCTTTACCAACGCTGGTCAGTTCCAAGTCATCATCGGTAACGATGTGCCAGTCTTCTACAACGACTTCACGGCAGTATCAGGCGTAGAAGGCGTTTCTAAAGAAGCAGCCAAATCGGCTGCTAAAAGCAATCAAAATCCGATCCAACGGATCATGACCATGTTGGCGGAAATTTTCACGCCAATCATTCCAGCCATTATCGTTGGTGGTTTGATCCTCGGTTTTCGTAATATCCTTGAAGGGGTGCAATTCCAAGGTTTAGGACAAGCTGTTGTTGATGGTGTGAAACAAGTGGATGCTTCGGGTAACCCTGTATGGAATACCATTACTCAGGTCTCACCATTCTGGAATGGGGTTAACCACTTCCTCTGGCTACCAGGTGAAGCCATCTTCCACTTCTTGCCAGTTGGTATCACATGGTCAGTAACCCGCAAGATGGGAACCTCGCAAATTCTTGGTATTGTTCTAGGTATCTGTTTGGTATCTCCACAGTTGCTTAATGCCTATGCTGTCGGAAGCACATCAGCAGCTGAGATTGCGAAAAATTGGGTTTGGGATTTTGGTTTCTTTACGGTCAACCGTATCGGTTACCAAGCGCAAGTTATCCCAGCACTCCTTGCCGGTCTAAGCTTGTCCTACCTTGAAATCTTCTGGCGCAAGCGTATCCCAGAAATGGTGTCTATGATTTTTGTGCCATTCCTATCCTTGATTCCAGCTCTTATCTTGGCACACACGGTCTTAGGACCACTTGGCTGGACTATCGGTAAAGGTATCTCATTCGTTGTTCTAGCTGGTTTAACAGGTCCTGTCAAATGGCTCTTTGGTGCTATCTTTGGTGCCCTCTATGCGCCACTTGTTATCACAGGTCTTCACCACATGACCAATGCCATCGATACTCAGTTGATTGCCGACACAGCATCTCACACAACAGGTTTGTGGCCAATGATTGCCTTGTCAAATATGGCACAAGGTTCAGCCGTATTTGCTTACTTTGTCATGAACCGTAAAAATGAACGTGAAGCAGAAATCTCTCTGCCAGCTGCTATCTCAGCCTACCTTGGGGTAACTGAGCCAGCCCTCTTTGGTGTTAACGTTAAATACGTTTACCCATTCGTCGCAGGAATGATTGGTTCAGGCCTTGCTGGTCTCTTGTCAACAAGCATGAACGTTCAAGCCAATGCCATCGGTGTCGGTGGGATTCCAGGTTTCCTTGCGATTAATTCAAAATCAATGATGGCTTTCCTTATCTGTATGGCGGTTGCTCTTGCAGTACCATTTATCTTAACGATTGCCTTTCGTAAGGGAAATATCCTCACCAAAGCAGAGGATGATAAATTAGCAGCACAAGCTAGTCTTGCTAAGGCAGCCCCAGCTCGTTCGGCTGAGTCAAGCACTTCAGGTCAAGTGACAACAGTGGTTAGCCCACTGACAGGTGAGGTAAAACCTCTTTCTGAAGCCGTTGATCCAGTCTTTGCCCAAGGAGTTATGGGACAAGGTGTCTTGGTTCAACCATCTGAAGGTGAACTGGTTGCACCTGTTGCAGGTACCGTCTCTGTTCTCTTCCCTTCAAAACATGCCGTTGGTCTGGTGACTGATGACGGTTTGGAGATGTTGATGCACATCGGTATGGATACGGTCAATCTTGACGGCCAAGGCTTCACGGCTCATGTCGCACAAGGTGATAAAGTTGCGGTCGGTGATGCTCTTATCTCCTTTGATATCGCTGCTATTACCGCTGCAGGTTATCCTGTCGAAACCCCAGTCATTGTGACTAACCATAATGATTATCAAGTTGATGCTGTTGGAGACCTACCACGACACATCTCTCGTGGCGAAGATATCCTAGCGGCAACCAAGCTCTAAATACATAGAGACAAGTGCTGAGATGATTTTCAGCACTTTGTCTGTTTCATAAAAGTTATGAGAAAGGACTTACCATGACAATCGACAAACGTAAGGTTGTTTATCAAATTTACCCCAAATCCTTTAAGGACACGACTGGCAGTGGTACAGGTGACCTTAACGGTGTGACTGAAAAATTACCCTACCTCAAGGAGTTAGGGATTGACATGATTTGGCTGAATCCCTTTTACCCTAGCCCACAGAGGGACAACGGTTACGATGTGTCGGACTATACTGCTGTCAACCCTGATTTTGGAACCATGGCTGACTTCGAAGCGATGGTAGCACGTGGAAAAGAGCTAGGCATTGACTTTATGCTAGATATGGTGCTTAACCACTGCTCAACCGAACATGAGTGGTTTCAAAAAGCCTTAGCAGGAGATCCTTACTATCAAGACTTCTTTATTTTAAGAGATAAGCCGACGGACTGGGTCTCAAAGTTTGGGGGCAGCGCCTGGGCACCGTTTGGGGATACTGGCAAGTACTACCTTCACCTCTTTGATGTGACACAGGCTGATTTAAACTGGCGCAACCCTCATGTTCGTGAAGAACTCTTTAAGGTGGTTAAATTCTGGCAAGATAAGGGTGTCAAGGGTTTTCGCTTTGATGTGATTAACTTGATTGGCAAGGATGCTGTCTTGGAGGATTGCCCGGTCAATGACGGTAAGCCTGCCTATACCGACCGTCCGATTACGCATGTCTATCTCCATGAGCTTAACCAAGCGAGCTTTGGGCAGGATGATTCATTCATGACCGTTGGGGAAATGTCTGCGACGACGATTGAAAATTGTATCTTATACACCGCACCAGAGCGAGAAGAACTATCAATGGCCTTTAACTTTCACCATTTGAAAGTGGACTACCAAGACGGTCAGAAATGGACCATTATGTCCTTTGATTTTGCAGCTCTGCGTGCTCTTTTCCACTCTTGGGGTGAGGGCATGAGTGAAGGCAATGGCTGGAATGCGCTCTTTTACAACAACCACGACCAGCCAAGGGCCTTAAATCGATTTGTAGATATTGCGCATTTCCGCAATGAGGGTGCGACTATGCTAGCGGCCTCAATCCACTTATCACGAGGCACCCCTTACATCTATATGGGTGAAGAAATTGGCATGGTTGATCCGGACTTTGACTCAATGGCAGATTATGTGGATGTGGAGAGCTTAAACGCCTACCAAATCATGCTTGATGAAGGAAAGACCCCAGAGGAAGCCTTCAAGATTATTCAGGCGAAGTCGCGCGATAACTCTCGGACCCCAATGCAATGGGACGCAACTAGCAATGCCGGCTTCACCACAGGCACGCCATGGCTTAAAGCAGGCAAATCTTATCAAGAGATTAACGTGGCAAAGGAAAAAGATGGGGTTATCTTTAAGTTCTATCAAGACCTCATCAAACTGCGTAAGGAGCTACCTATCATCGCTGAAGGGGACTACAAAGCAGCCTTTGTCAACCATGACAAAGTCTATGCTTTTGAACGTATCCATGATAATCAGAAATTACTGGTGTTAAATAACTTTTTTGCCGAAGATGTTGTACTTGATTTGCCAGAGACTTATCATGAGGCCCAAGTCCTCATCAGCAACTATCCTGAGGAAAGTCTTGGCAAAACCATCACATTGAAACCTTATCAAACGCTGGCGCTCCTAGCAACCCCATCACAACAGTGAGTTCTTTTGAACTCTTTAGTCGAATCAAAAAGACAGTAGTGGAAGCTACTGTTTTTTGACGTTTATGGCTGAAAGATGTGGTGACTGCGGGCAAGGCTTCATCAGGAGCTCTTTGCTAGGCGGTGCTTATTGTGACGTGATAAAGAGATTGAAGTGTTCAATGGGTAAATAGTGTTTGTTGCTGACAAGGAGGCGTTCGTGACTGAAGATATTTTCCTGAATGAGGATAAATTGCCCACTGTTAGAGAGTGTATATTTGGTGGATGAGAAATTCCCTGACGTGGTGTAGCCAAAGTGACTCTGTGAGTGACTGGAAATACTGTCTTGATAGACTTGATGCTCTAGAAACTGGAGGAGTGGTTGGGTATCTTGCAAGGAAATGTTAGCTTCTGAAAGCACTTCGATGGGGATAAAAGAGAGGGAGTAAGCCAAAGTTCCTTCTGCTGTGTGATACCAGCGGTCTGCGATGACAACAACAGGTGTTTCTTGCTGGATGGATGTGGTGATGGCATCAGATGGAACCTCTAGTCGAAACTCCAACTCGACTTCCGTAATGGTAGTATCTAGGCAGCTCTGAATGGGGTGTTTTTTCTTTTCGTAGCGCCTCTCATAAGGCGTTTCTGGGAGCTCTCGGATAAAGTTGCCCTTTCCTCGAACGTTTTTCACCAAATGGTCCTCTTGGAGGAGGGCCAAGGATTTGCGCAAGGTTGAGCGGCTAACATTGAGTTTGTCAGCCAATTCAGGCTCAGATGGTAACTGCATTCCAGGAGGATAGATGCCTTCTTGAATCATTTGATAAATGCGGTTATAGACTTGTATGTGTTTGAGTTTGTTGAGTTTTTGGGTTAATTCATCTCTTGCCATAATTGTCTCCTATTCCTATAGTACCAGTTTAAGGCAAAGCAGGTCAAAAATCAAGAAACCGTTTGCAAAAGCATAACTTGTATGTTATCATACAAGTGTTATTAAAAAGAAACAAGATAATCAGGAGGCATTTGCTATGCAAAATTATTCAGGAGAAGTAGGCCTACAATACCATTTGCAAATTCGTCCGGGAAATGTTGGACGGTATGTGATTATGCCAGGAGACCCCAAACGCTGTGCTAAGATTGCGGAGCATTTTGATAATGCGACCTTGGTAGCTGACAGTCGCGAGTATGTGACCTACACAGGGACATTAAACGGTGAGAAAGTGAGCGTCACCTCAACAGGTATTGGTGGCCCATCAGCGTCTATTGCGCTAGAGGAGTTAACCCAATGCGGTGCTGACACCTTTATTCGTGTCGGTACGTGTGGTGGGATTGATTTGGATGTGAAAGGAGGCGACATTGTCATTGCAACTGGTGCCATCCGTATGGAAGGTACCAGCAAAGAATACGCTCCGATTGAATTTCCAGCGGTAGCAGACTTGGAAGTGACCAACGCCTTGGTTGGGGCAGCCAAAAAACTTGGCTTTAAGAGTCACGCAGGTGTTGTCCAATGTAAGGATGCCTTTTACGGGCAACACGATCCAGAACGGATGCCCGTCAGCTATGAATTGTTAAACAAGTGGGAGGCTTGGAAGCGTCTGGGCACCAAAGCTTCAGAGATGGAGTCGGCAGCCTTGTTTGTAGCTGCTAGCCATCTGGGTGTGCGTTGTGGATCGGATTTTCTTGTGGTAGGCAACCAAGAACGCGAGGCTTTAGGTATGGACAATCCTATAGCTCATGATACGGAAGCTGCTATCCAAGTCGCCATCGAAGCCTTGCGTACGCTCATTGACAATGACCGAGCGAACTAACCTCTAAAAAATGCGAAGCAATGGAGGCAATCGGCTTCTTGTAGTTTTTGCTAAAGCGGTGATGTGTATTGGTCAAGGAGGGATTGATTCTTGAAGAAGTTAACCTTTCGGCATATTGTCGAGACTTACTATTCTTATTATGTCATCTTTATCGTTTGCCTTTGGGTTGCGACATTATTTCTACCTTGGGATATCCAGTTGGGAACGGTTCTGCTATATCCCTTTATCTTACAGAAACTATTTCCTGTTCTGGGTGCTTCCTTGATATTGATATCAGTCATGCTGAAAAAGATATCGATATTCATTTTAGGTGTCGCCCTAATCCTTGCTTTTTGGATTAATTTGTGGTTACTGTTTGCGATTTTCCCTGGACTATTTGGCAACTAACTTTAGAGGCTAACTATGAAATGGTCTTGAGTGACCAGATTTTCTGTGTGAGCGTATTTTGAAGTGGCTGGTATCAAGGCTGTTCCCCAAGTATCATTAAAGCAGAAATTGACTACCTCGATGAGGGTAGTCCTTTTTATTATGCCTCATCAGCCCAATGGTCTGGCCAAATCGCTAATGACGATTGGGCCCAAAAGGGTCTAGTCATTGGAAAACGTTTTCTATACAATAAAGATAAGGAAAGGAAATGCTATGATTACGAATCAATCGCTAGTTATGCTGATGTTGTTAACAACTCACGAACAGCTATCCCTTTACGAATTGACCGTAAAAACCAATTTTTCAAGCCAAGAAGTTCTGGATGCTTTAGAAGCCTTGGATCTTATCTTAGCAGAGCATCGATTTCCAAACATTTTTAGAGAGGAAGGTTATTTTTCATTAGATCCTGCGGTGATAAAGGCTGCTGATGCGCTGTTTAAGGAATTGTATCGGGAGCAGATTTATTTAAATCCAGAAGAACGGATCTGCCTGATTTACTTGTACACTTTCTGTCGGCAAGACTTTGTGTCGAATTGGCATTATCAAGATTTGGTGAAGGTGAGCAAGAACACTAGTCTAGCGGATGTTCGCCTATTGCGAGCAACCCTTTCAGAAAATAACATTGACCTGAGGTATACGAGGGGAAATGGCTACTATTTAAAGGGAAAGGAAGAAGATAAGCACCGCCTAGCCCTACACATGATTAGGCGATTACTTCGCACCAGGATAGGATTTTGGGGCCTTCATTATGTGTTAGGAGCTTGGGACTTTGAGCTTTCCTATGAAAGTTTGGTCAAAGCCGTTCAATCCCAATACTGTTTGTCTCAAATGACTCCCATAGAGAATCGGCTAGAGGAGTCTTTGTATCTCTTAGTCTTTATAATCTGTCGCTATCAAAGGGTTACAAAACGTCCTGTTTCCCGCACAATCACAGTATCTGAACAGCTCTGTCAACTAGCGGCCTTTATTGTGACCACCCTTTCTCAAGAGTTAGGGCTAAGTACGGTAATCAGCAGGGACGAAAAGGCTTATCTGTCGCTTATACTTGCAGGTTGTTTTGAAGGGGAGGGGGATTTAGATGATGCGTTTTTCACCTTATTGACAAGAGATATTGTCTGTCAGATGGAGCAGGTTTCGCTCTTACAGTTTGAGGACAAGGTTGCCTTATTACAAGGGTTAAAAAAGCATATCATCCCAGCTTACTACAGGATTAAGTATGGCTTAGCCATTGACTCTAGCGATACTAGTCGGATAAAAGTTACCTATCCAGACTTATTTCAGTTGGTCAAAAAAGCCTTGTCTCCTTTAAAGGCATTGGTTGGCGTCCCAATTCCAGAAAGTGAGATTGCTTATTTTGTTATTCATTTTGGTGGCTATCTGCATAAAAGAGAGTTGGAATTGCCTTACCGTGCCGTCATTGTTTGCCCTAATGGGGTCAGCTCTTCCTTAGTCATCAAGGAACATTTACGAGCGTTATTTCCTGATATTGCTTTTAGCAGTGTCAGTCGGTTAGATGATTTTAAAAGGTTATCGGAGACAGGCTATGATTTAGTCTTCTCAACGGTTAAGGTCGCAACTACAAAGCCCTTTTTTCTCGTTTCTATGGTCATGACTGTTGAGCAAACCCATGACTTGCTAGAACTAGTGGAACATTACTTTCCAGCTATTGGTCGCCAAAGCCTAGAAGTAGAAGCATTAATGGGGGTTATTAAACAGCATACTACGGTCGTTCAGGAGAAAGAATTACGCATCGCACTGCGGAAACACTTGCTAAACAATCACTTTAAACGAAAGGAGGTTAGACCTTTGTTACAGGATTTAATCACACAAGAGACCTATCAATCGTCCACAGAGAAACTGTCATGGCAAGAGGCTATCCAATTAGCAGCCCAGCCCTTACTTGATTCTGGGCAGATTGACAAAACCTATCCCCAAGCGATGATTGATAAGGTTAAGGAATTCGGTCCGTTTATCGATTTGGGACAAGGTGTGGCCATCCCCCATGCCAGACCCGAAGATGGTGTTAATGAGGTGGGAATGTCCATGTTAGCCTTAACGGAGCCCGTACAACTGTTGGATGATCCTCGTCATGAGGTCAGATTGCTGATTTGCATTGCCGCTGTGGATAATGAGACTCATCTCAAAGCCTTGTCGCATCTGACGACTATTCTAAGAGATAAGTCCAAAGTTGAACAATTGGTCAACTCAACAACTTACGCTGATATCCAAGAAATAATAAAACAGGAGGAATAAGGATGTTACGAATTGGTACTGCCTGTGGTTCAGGTTTAGGTTCAAGTTTTATGGTTCAAATGAATATTGAGAGTATTCTCAATGAGTTGGGGGTCAATGGTGTCGAAGTTGAACACTATGACCTTGGTGGAGCGGACCCAAGCGCTGCTGATATTTGGATTGTGGGTCGTGATTTAGCTGACTCTGCGGGTCATTTAGGTGATGTCCGTGTGTTGACTAGCATTATTGATATGGATGAATTACGAGACGTCGTCAGTGCGATTTGTCAGGAGAAAGGTCTCATCTAGGAGGTGTGGCATGAAAGGACTATTAGATTTTTTAGTTGATATTGCAAGTACCCCAGCGATACTTGTTGCCTTGATTGCGGTGATTGGCTTATTGCTACAGAAAAAACCCATTCAAGACATTGTTAAGGGAGGAATTAAAACATTCGTTGGTTTCTTGGTGGTTTCTGGAGGCGCAGGTATCATCCAGGGTTCTCTTAATCCGTTTGGTGTCATGTTTGAGCACGCCTTTAATCTTTCTGGTGTGGTGCCAAATAATGAGGCGATTGTGGCAGTTGCTTTAACCAAATATGGGTCAGCCACGGCGATGATTATGTTTGCAGGAATGATTGTTAATATTTTAATTGCCAGATTGACCAAGTTTAAATACATCTTTTTAACAGGACATCACACGCTTTATATGGCCTGTATGATTGCCGTTATCTTATCGGTGGCTGGCTTTACCTCTATTCCTTTAATCCTGTTTGGAGGCTTAGCGCTAGGTATCATCATGAGCGTTTCACCTGCCTTTGTTCAAAAATATATGGTGCAATTAACAGGGAATGACAAGGTTGCTTTGGGACATTTTAGCTCACTTGGGTATTGGCTCAGCGGTTTTGTGGGCAGTTTGGTCGGTGATAAATCAAAATCAACGGAAGATATTGCCTTTCCAAAAAGTTTAGCTTTCTTACGCGATAGCACTGTTAGTATCGCTATATCAATGTCTGTTATTTATATTATCGTTGCTATTTTTGCGGGCAATGACTTTATTGCAAACGAGCTTAGCAATGGTACGAACGGTATTGTTTATGCCCTTCAACTGGGTGGGCAATTTGCTGCGGGCGTCTTTGTGATTTTAGCAGGTGTTCGCCTAATTTTGGGTGAGATTGTACCAGCCTTTAAGGGGATTTCTGAAAAACTGGTTCCAAATTCAAAACCTGCTTTGGACTGTCCAATCGTTTACCCATATGCTCCCAACGCTGTTTTAATCGGTTTTATCTCTAGCTTTGTGGGCGGTTTAGTTAGCATGGCCTTGATGATTATGACAGGAACAACGGTTATTTTGCCAGGGGTTGTTCCCCACTTCTTCTGCGGTGCGACTGCCGGTGTTATCGGTAATGCTTCTGGAGGTATCCGAGGTGCCACCGTTGGTGCTTTCTTGCAGGGAGTTCTGATTAGTTATTTACCAATTTTCTTGATGCCTGTCTTAGGCGGCCTTGGTTTTGAAGGGTCCACCTTCTCAGATGCTGATTTTGGTTTGCTGGGTATCATTTTAGGCGGTCTCAACAACCTTGCTAGCACAACCGGTATCGCAGTCGGTATTGTGGTTATTCTCTTAGTCTTATTTGGCTTGAGTCTTGTTGGAAAATCTTCTCAGAGCAAGGAGGGGTAGTATGGCTCTCTCTCAAACCAAAGTTGATACCTTAGAGCGATTTGCTAAAGAAATTCGTATTAATCTTTTAGAAACCTTAAATCAGCTGGGTTTTGGCCACTATGGCGGAAGTCTCTCTATAGTAGAGACCTTGGCTGTCTTATACGGCCAAGTCATGGCTATATCACCTGAAACATATCAGTGTAGAGATCGCGACTATCTGATTTTATCCAAGGGCCATGCCGGTCCAGCTTTGTATAGTACCCTTTATTTAAAAGGTTTTTTTGACAAAGCATTTTTACATTCTCTCAACCATAATGGCACCCGTCTCCCCTCACATCCTGATCGTAATCTAACGCCTGGGATTGATATGACAACGGGTTCTTTGGGTCAGGGGATTAGTGTTGCGACAGGCGTTGCTTACAGTCAAAAAATAGAGGAGGCTCCTTTTTACACCTATGTAATCGTGGGTGATGGGGAGCTCAATGAAGGGCAGGTTTGGGAAGCCGCTCAATTTGCAGGGCATCGACAGTTGTCTAATCTGATTGTCTTTGTGGATGATAATAAGGAGCAGCTAGATGGTCCAACAGCTCTTATCTCTAATCCGCAAGATTTGGTTGCTAAATTTGCAGCCTTTGGTTTTGAGGCTGTTCGGGTCAATGGCTCTGATGTCTCGGCTATTTATCAAGCTATCGAAGCCATGAAAAGATCAGCTTCTGTTCAGCCTAAATGCATCGTCCTTGATACGATTAAAGGACAGGGGGTTCCTGAATTAGAAGCCTTAGCTTCAAATCATCATTTGCGACTAGATAGCAAGACAACAAGGCTCTTGGACGGTGTTGTCGAGAGGCTCCGTCAAGAATTGGAGGTGCAAGTATGACCAATCCTAGAAAGGAAATGCGTCTTGTCTATCGTGACTTTTTGAGAGAGATGAACCGTCAGAGACAGGATTTGGTGGTTTTGGAAGCCGATTTATCTAGCTCTATGATGACGCAGACCCTAGCTGAAGATTTTGGGGATAGGTATATCAATGTAGGGATTATGGAAGCCGAGATGATTGGTGTAGCGGCTGGCTTATCCCTTAGAGGCTATAAACCCTATATTCATACCTTCGGCTCATTTGCTTCTCGCCGAGCCTTTGATCAGGTCTTCGTTTCCCTAGCCTACGCTCAGCTGGATGCGACCTTGATTGGGTCTGATGCAGGGGTGACAGCAGAGTTTAATGGTGGCACACATATGCCATTTGAAGATTTAAGCCTCATGCGTGCCATTCCAAAGGCCTATGTTTTTGAGGCTAGCGATGATGTCTCTTTTCGAGCCATTCTGGATAAAACCTTGTACCTGTCAGGTTTAAAATATATCCGAACGACTAGAAAATCCCCCAAACCGATTTATGAAGCTAATCAGGATTTTTCACAAGGTTACTGTCACTTAAAGAGAGGGGAAGACTTGATCATTGTAGCTTCTGGAATCATGGTAGCAGAAGCTTTAGCAGCCCGCCAACTCTTGGAACAAAAAGGCCTATCAGTAGGCGTCATTGATTTATTTCAACTCAAACCCCTTCCAATCGGAGTGACAGATCTGCTTGTTGGCAAACCCGTTTTGACAGTTGAAAACCATACCACTGTTGGTGGCTTGGGAAGTGCTATTTGTGAGTTATTCAGCCAGAGTAGCGAGACGCCTGTGCAGAGACTGGGGATTGATGACGCTTTTGGTCAAGTCGGCGAAACAGCCTATCTGTTGGACTACTATGACTTAACTGCTGAAGCTATTGCCAAAGCTGCTGAGGCTATGGTAAGAGCTAGCCAATGACTCATGCGTTTTTTGAAAGAAAGGTAACGACTAAAATCCTCCGCTATTCGGAGGATTTTAATTAGCCATAGCCAAAAAAGGGTGGTGCGATTTATCAGACTTGTTTTTATCATCTCTCAAAATGCAGTCATCACTGTCTCAGGTGTTTAGGGAAGTCGTGGTTACTGGCTTCTCTAAGTGGGCGTCAAATAGCCTTGATAGCTTTTATTTTTGAGGTTTTTTGTTACAATATAAGCAAGACCAACCAGTTGCTTGCTATCAAGCATAACAGGTGATGTCCTAGTAAAGGAGGCTAATATGACACGTTTACAAGATGATTTCTACGATGCCGTTAATGGTGAGTGGGAAAAAACAGCGGTAATCCCAGATGACAAACCTCGAACAGGTGGGTTTTCAGATTTAGCGGATGAGATTGAAGACTTAATGCTGAAGACAACCGATCAGTGGTTGGCTGGTGAGAATCTGCCAGATGATCCTATTTTAGCGAATTTTGTCAAATTCCATCAGTTGGTGGCAGATTATGACCAGCGTGAGGCAGTCGGGACCAAGCCTGCTCAGGAGTTAATCAACGAATACCAAGTCTTGGACTCTTTTGCGAGCTTTGTTAGCCGTATTGCGACCTATGAGATGGACGGCAAGCCCAATCAATTTCCGTTTGGGGTATCACCAGACTTTATGGATGCTCAGACCAATGTGTTGTGGGCGCAAGCGCCAGGACTTATTTTGCCAGATACGACCTACTATGAGGATGGCAATGCTAAGGGGCAGGAGTTATTGGCCCTCTGGCGTCAATCCCAAGAGGCCTTGCTTCCAAAATTTGGCTTGTCAGATGAGGTTATCAAAGACCTGCTCGATAAGGTACTGACTTTGGATGCCAAGTTGGCTAAGTATGTCTTGTCAAGTGAGGAAGCCTCAGAGTATGCCAAGTTATACCACCCTTATGAGTGGGAAGACTTCACTAAGCTAGCCCCAGAGTTGCCTTTGGATGCCATTTTTACCCATATCTTGGGTCAGGTTCCTGACAAGGTTATCGTTCCAGAAGAGCGTTTTTGGACGGATTTTGCAGCGGAGTATTACTCAGAAAACAATTGGGACTTGTTAAAAGCTGAGCTCGTGCTAAACGCCGCCAATGCCTTTAACCCATACTTGACAGATGAAGTCCGAATCCTATCAGGCGCTTATAGTCGTGCTTTATCAGGTACACCACAGGCTATGGATCAGAAAAAAGCAGCCTACTATTTGGCGCAGGGGCCTTACAGTCAAGCTTTGGGCTTGTGGTATGCGCGTGAGAAATTCTCACCTGAAGCCAAGGCAGACGTAGAAGCTAAGGTTAAGACCATGATTGATGTCTATAAGAATCGTTTGGCGAACAACACTTGGCTCCAAAAAGAAACGATTGACAAGGCCATTACCAAGCTCAACGTCATCACACCACATATCGGCTACCCAGAAAAACTACCAGAAACCTATGCCCAAAAAGTGATTGACCCAGAACTTAGTCTCGTGGAAAATGCCCAAAACCTGGCTAAAATTGCTATCGCCCATGGCTGGAGCAAGTGGAACAAGCCGGTCGATCGCAGTGAGTGGCACATGCCAGCCCACATGGTTAATGCCTACTATGATCCGCAACAAAACCAAATCGTTTTTCCAGCAGCCATTTTGCAGGCGCCATTCTACAGTTTGGAACAATCGTCATCTGCCAACTATGGCGGTATCGGTGCCGTGATTGCCCATGAGATTTCACACGCTTTTGATACCAACGGCGCATCTTTTGATGAGCATGGTAGCTTAAATGATTGGTGGACACAAGATGATTATAAGGCTTTCACAGAGCGGACAGACAAGGTTGTAGCACAGTTTGATGGCATTGACTTTGCCGGTGGAAAAACCAACGGTAAGCTCACGGTGTCTGAGAATGTGGCTGACCTTGGTGGTCTAGCAGCAGCTTTAGAAGCCGCTAAACGAGATGCTGATTTTTCAGCAGAAGATTACTTTATCAATTTTGCGACCATTTGGCGGATGAAAGCTCGAGAAGAGTACCTACAGTTACTGCTCTCGGTCGATGTCCACGCCCCAGGAAAACTCCGTACTAATGTGCAGTTACCTAATTTCGATGACTTCTTTACCACGTTTGAGGTCAAAGAAGGTGATGGCATGTGGCGTGACCCAGAAGAACGTATTGTCATTTGGTAATCAAGAGAAACACCCTAGGCAGTGATTAGGGTATTTTTTATCGCAAAAAAACCAGACATGCTTGTCTGGCTTAGGAGATTATGAAAAAGTTTGTTACTAAGATGATTGCGCATCAGCAACATCAAAAAAGTTTTAGGATGCTTATAGTTTAGCTCAGTTGGCTTAAAGAAAACTTAACGATGAAGGATTAGCTGGTAACCATTCTCCCAATAATTTTGAGAGCGTTATCAGATGTTTTTTCAAGGCATTGTGATATGATGAAAGTATCAAAACAGTCGAGGTGATTTATGAAAAAAGCATTGTTGGTTGTCAACCCAAGTTCTGGGGGTGAACAAGCTCAGGATTACCGTCAAGCAGCGCTTGAAAAGTTGGAATCCTACTTTGATCAGGTTGACGTCAAGGAGACGCAAAAAGGGGGAGATGCCCGCGATTTTGCAAGGGCAGCAGCCAAAGAGCGATTTGACAGTGTCTTTGTTATGGGAGGCGATGGCACAGTGAATGAGGGGATTAGTGGCCTAGCTGAGCAAGACTATCGTCCTAAATTTGGTTTTTTCCCTCTAGGTACAGTCAATGATTTGGCCCGGGCGTTGCATTTGCCAATGGATCCTCAAGAAGCAATTGATGCCTTAGATTTTGAAAAAACAAGGTCACTCGATATTGGGAAGATTAATGACAACTATTTTATGAATGTCGTTGCGATTGGGTCTATCCCTGAAGCTGTTGGAGATGTTTCGGTTGAGGACAAAACGAAGTTTGGAAAGCTAGCTTATGTCATCTCAGGAGTCAAACAAATCGTTCAAAATGAGACCTATGCTTTTGAGTTAGAGGTAGATGGGGAAAGCATCTCGGTCGAATCAACCACCCTCTTAATTGGACTCACAAACTCCATCGGTGGGCATGAAAGTATCCTCCCTGAAGCAGAAGTCAATGATGGCTTATTGCACTTGATTTACCTTAAAGATACAAGCCTATTGGAATCTTTAAAAGCCTTGCCAAGCCTTGTGAAAGGGGTTAAAGAGTCTAACCAAAATCTTGGTTACCGCACTTTCGAAAAAGCGCGTATTAGCGTGAAAGATGGTAGTCATTTAGGGACGAATGTGGATGGTGATGAGGGAGATGCCCTACCCGTTGACCTCGCGGTATTGCCTGCCCATCTAACCGTTTACAGTGGTTAATCATGCTAAAAACCCTCATTTGGCGATAGGAGCCAGATGAGGGTTTGGTTTCTACTAGGCAGACAGTGGGGTATCGATAATGCTTGGTGTTTCCTTGTCAGCTTGTTCTAGCAAGTATTGGTAGTAAGTAGCGCGTGTGGTATTGAGGTAAGGCAATAGGTAGATGTTAACCAAGCCAAAGGTTAGCAGAAGGAGCAAATACCAGCCAATAAAACTCAGGTAAAGAAGGATAGCTTCCCAGACATGCCCTTTCATGAGGCGTTTGCTTTCTTTGATGGTAGCCAAAGCCCCTTGGTACTCCCCTGCTTTGGCCTGGTCATAGACAAGAAACTCAGCTTGAGAATATTGGCAGTTTTTGTAGATGGAAAGCATGAGTCCTAGGATGAAAAAGACGATGCCTAAAATGATGAGTAGGATTGACATATTCGTAGCCTGCTTTTGCAGGACTGGTAATACCAATCCTATTAGCAATACGGCTAAACCGATAAACAAGGGAATTGAAAAGAGGGTTGTTAAAAGACCGCGTACTAGGAGGGTCACAAAGAGTTTTCCAAAAAGATTTCCTGAAAAACTGTAAGTGATGTCGCTAAAGGCCACTCTGTGGCGTTCGCCTCGGATGACTTCTAGCATGGCATACAGGGCTGAGATGGTGAAAAAACTCAATAAAAAGCTGATGAGTAAGGGAAAAAACGCTGTAGCAAAGCTGGTATTAGAATAATCACCTTGGGAGATATTCTCTTTGAAGGAGATGGATACGTTGACGAAGGTCAACAGGATAGGGAGAGCAAATAGTGCGTATTTGCCGGGAAGGTTGCTCAAGGTTGCCTTGGCTTTTTGTTTCACATTGCGAATCATTGTAAACTCCATTCTAGCGTGGGTGGGATTAAGCTTTAGTCAAGATTATACCACATTATAGCATACCTAGGGCTGCTTGAGAAATGTTTAGCGATAAGATTTCTGAGGATTTAAAAGGCCATTTATTGAGAAGAAGTACCTGACAGAGTGCTTCTTATTTGATACAATAACAGTACTGACTTGTTATAAGGTAGGAGCTGGGTATGTGAGGTCACTGGTGATGACATCCTACCCCTAGAACTGTTCAGTATAAGCATATCAATATAAAAAATAGTTGTATTGTCCGTATGACTATACCTGACCATACGAATATAGTTTGAAGTATTATAATATGATAATATGGGATAAATATAAAGTTAATTGAATACTCATGTATCATTTCAAAAATAAGATTAAAGAACCAAGAGAATAGAAGATGAAGGATTGTTACACGATAAGGCCAGCGACTATGGCAGATTATAAAAATATAGCTGAAGTAGTTAAAGAGGCTTTCGAGTTTGCAGAGCACTCTGACGGGAATGAACATTTATTAGTTGAAAAATTAAAAGACAGTTCAGCATTTGTTCCGAGCCTATCACTTGTTGCTTGTGATGACAAAAAAATCATTGGTCATATTATGTTTACAGAAGGTAATGTGGAAAAAGAAGTTGTTTTAATATTGGCACCACTTTCTGTTTTGCCAAGTTATCAGCGAAAAGGCGTTGGAAAGTCTTTAATAAGACAAGCTCACCGGTTAGCCAGTGACCTGGGGTATAACTATTCAATTGTTCTCGGGGATCCTCAATATTATAAAAAGTTAGGATATATTGCTGCGAAAACATTCGATATTTTTCCGCCTGCTGGTATAGAAGAACAGTTTTTATTAGCTTGTACACTATCGGATGGTGCTCCAAAAGTTTCAGGAGTTCTAAACTATCCGAAAGAATTTAATATTTGAATACTCCTCATCTCTCTTATGTTATACTGATTTAAGACAATCAAAAAGCGTAGATGACGACTACGCTAGTTTTTTTGCCTGATGAACTCATCATTTAGCTATTCTTTTAGTTATCCTTCAAAAGTTTTTTAACATTGGGTATAAATGTGTAAAAATAAAAAATTGATTTTAATAGGTTTATGAGAGCTTATGACTGAGTAAAAAGGCTAATTTGTTACCTGTCTTTTCTAGCAATTCTTTAAAACAAGGAGTCATTATGACAGAACATCCAATTAAATACCGTTTGATTAAAACGGAAAAGCATACCGGTGCGCGTTTGGGAGAAATTGAAACCCCGCACGGAACCTTTGCCACGCCCATGTTTATGCCGGTTGGAACTCAAGCGACCGTCAAAACGCAGTCGCCAGAAGAACTCAAGCAAATGGGGTCAGGGATTATCCTCTCAAACACCTATCACCTCTGGTTACGTCCAGGTGATGAGCTTATTGCCCGGGCTGGAGGCCTTCATAAATTCATGAACTGGGATCAGGCGATTTTAACAGATTCAGGTGGTTTTCAAGTGTACTCTCTAGCAGATAGTCGTAACATCACCGAAGAGGGCGTTACTTTTAAAAATCACCTCAATGGTTCCAAGATGTTTCTTTCCCCTGAAAAAGCCATTTCAATCCAGAATAATCTTGGGTCGGATATTATGATGAGTTTTGACGAGTGTCCGCAGTTTTACCAACCCTATGACTACGTCAAACAGTCCATTGAGCGGACAAGTCGCTGGGCTGAACGGGGCTTAAAAGCCCATCGTCGTCCCAACGACCAAGGCCTCTTTGGGATTGTGCAGGGAGCTGGTTTTGAAGATCTTCGTCGCCAATCCGCTCAAGATTTGGTGGGGATGGATTTTGCCGGCTACTCTATCGGTGGTCTGGCTGTAGGTGAAACACACGAAGAGATGAACGCTGTGCTTGATTTTACGACGCCTATGCTACCGGCTGATAAACCCCGCTATCTGATGGGGGTTGGAGCCCCTGATAGTTTGATTGACGCTGTTATCCGTGGTGTGGATATGTTTGATTGCGTGTTGCCAACGCGTATCGCACGTAATGGCACCTGTATGACCAGCGAGGGGCGTCTGGTGGTTAAAAATGCCAAGTATGCTGAAGATTTTACCCCACTCGATCATGACTGTGATTGTTACACGTGCCAACATTACACACGGGCCTATCTTCGTCACCTACTTAAGGCTGATGAAACCTTTGGGCTACGCTTGACTAGCTATCATAACCTTTATTTCTTGGTTAATTTGATGAAAAAAGTCCGTCAAGCGATTATGGACGATGATTTATTAGCTTTCCGTGAGAACTTTATGGAACGCTATGGCTACAACCGCTCCAATCGTAATTTTTAATTCTGTTTAAAAGCTCTTAAAAAGGGCTTTTTTTGCTGAGTATTTTTAAAATAGTAAACCTTATTTAAAAAATAAGTTGACACAAATAAGGGGATTGGTTACAATAAAGCGGTACTGATTAGAAAGGAAAGGCAATGTTAGTTCACGGAGTTGGGTTAGATGCTCAGAGTCGCTGTCAGCATTATCATAGTCCTTTGGATGTGGTGTCCTTAAAATGTTCGTCATGCAAGCGTTATTATGCGTGCTATAAGTGTCATGATAGCCTCGAAGACCATGCTTTTCAAGCGACTTCAAGCACGGAGACTGCCCCTGTTCTTTGCGGCGTTTGCTTGCGTTATTTGACCTTGGCTGAGTATAAGATGGGCTCATGTCCTGACTGTCAATCCCTTTTCAATCCCAAGTGTCAACGTCACGACACGATTTATTTTTCAAAGGAGTTTACACATGATTAACACCAAATCAATGGTACAAGTTGCTTTAATGGCAACGCTCATTATTGTTTTAGGCTTTATGCCTGCCATTCCACTAGGTTTTATGCCTGTTCCTATTGTGCTTCAAAACTTAGGGATTATGCTAGCAGCTTTACTATTAGGCTTTAAGCGCGGCAGTTTGGCCATTATTCTGTTTCTTGTTCTGGGCTTGTTTTTACCAGTCTTTACAGGTGGAGCGACAACGTTAGCCGTTTTATCTGGTCCAACAGCAGGCTATGTTTTGGGTTGGCTGCTAACGCCGGCAGCTCTAGCGGGCTTACGTCGTCTGTTACCATCCGATAACTTTTGGCTTGTCTTAGGTCTTTTGTGGTTAGCAGGCGTTTTATTGGTGGACGTTCTTGGAGCGGTGTGGCTAGCGCATTACACTCAGACTCAGCTAATGCCTTCTTTACTCTCTAATACCATATTTCTTCCAGGCGATACCATTAAGGCAGTGGTGGCAACCATTATCGGAGTGCGCTACCGTAACTATTTGTCCATTGATTAAGGATTATAGGAAAAGGCTGATTTACTCAGCTTTTTTTTTCTGATGGTTTTACTTTAGATTTCATCTTTGCTAACAAACATCGACAGATTTAGTATTTATCCTCAAAAGGACTTTAAGATGACGTTTCAAAAATCTTTTAAGGAGTTGAGAAAATCTCAGGCTCTTTTTCGTTATCAAAAGAACCTCAATCTGTGGTAAAATAGTAGCAACGCTTATCAAGGAGAAATCATGTCAGACTTGTTTGAAAAACTCATGGAACAAATTGAAATGCCGCTTGAATACCGTCGTTCAAGGGCCTTTTCGTCTGCTGATATTGTAGAGGTCAAGGTGCATTCTGTCAGCCGTCGGTGGGATTTTCATTTTGCCTTTGAAAACCTGCTGCCTATCGAGCTTTATCGTGAGCTAGAGCAACGTTTGGTAGCCAGCTTTAAACGTGCGGACATCAAGGCCTCATTTGTGATTACGGTTGCTCATCCTGAGTTTGATCAGGAGCTGCTGCAAGCCTATTATAGCGAAGCGTTTGAACATCCACTTTGTGCAAGCGCTGGTTTCAAGGCGACCTTTTCTAAGCTGAAGGTGGCTTATGATGGGCAAACAGTGATCATCACAGGCCCTGAGTATGCCGACAAGGAGCACTTTAAGAAAAATCACCTGCCCAAATTAAGCCAACAATTTGAAGCCTTTGGTTTTGGTCAGTTAGTTTTTGAAGTATCTACTGATAAAGCCATGACAGAAGAGCTGCAATCAAGCTTTCAGACCAATCGCGAGGCCTTGTTAGAGCAAGCTCGTAAAGACTCTCTCGAAGCTCAAAAAGCCTTGGAAGCAGCTGGTCCTCCACCAGAAGAACCTAAGTCAGCGCCAGCATTTGATTACAAAGAAAGAGTGGCCAAACGTCAAGCAGGCTTTGAAAAAGCGCCCATCACTCCGATGATTGACATCCAGACTGAGGAAAACCGTATCGTCTTTGAAGGAGTGGTCTTTGATGTCGAGAAGAAAACGACACGTACAGGGCGTCACATCATTAACTTTAAGATGACCGACTATACCTCTAGCTTTGCCATGCAAAAATGGGCTAAAGACGATGAGGAGCTTAAAAAGTATGACATGATTGCCAAAGGGGCCTGGTTGCGGGTGCAAGGCAATATTGAAAATAACCAGTTCACTAAAAGCTTGACTATGACTGTTCAGCAGGTGAAGGAAATTGCTCATACGCCACGAAAAGACCTCATGCCAGAAGGGCAAAAACGTGTGGAATTTCATGCGCACACCAATATGTCAACGATGGATGCTCTCCCAACGGTAGAATCCTTAATTGATAAAGCGGCTGAATGGGGGCATCCCGCTGTTGCTATCACTGACCATGCCAATGTTCAGAGCTTTCCTCATGGTTATCATCGTGCTCGAAAACTCGGGATTAAAGCCATCTTTGGCATGGAAGCGAACATTGTTGAAGACAGTGTCCCAATCACCTATAATGAGGTATCGATGCCACTCAAAGAGGCCACCTATGTTGTTTTTGACGTGGAAACAACTGGTCTATCAGCAGTTAACAATGACCTCATCCAAATTGCGGCCTCAAAGATGTACAAGGGAAATATCATTGAACAATTTGATGAGTTCATTGACCCAGGGCACCCTCTATCGGCCTTTACCACAGAGTTGACAGGAATTACGGACCAGCATTTGCAAGGTGCTAAACCTTTGAAGGAGGTTTTAGAAGCCTTTCAAGCTTTTTGTCAGGACACGGTCTTAGTTGCCCACAATGCTACCTTTGACGTTGGCTTCATGAATGCCAACTACGAACGTTACGGCCTACCGCTGATCACACAACCCGTTATTGACACTTTGGAATTTGCCCGCAACCTCTACCCAGAGTACAAACGTCATGGCTTGGGGCCCTTGACCAAACGTTTTCAAGTGTCGTTAGAGCACCACCATATGGCTAATTACGATGCAGAAGCAACAGGGCGTCTTTTGTTTATCTTCATCAATGATGTCTTAGACCGCCATGGCATCACCGATATGGCTGATTTGAACACTAAATTGGTGTCTGATGATTCTTACAAAAAAGCGCGCGTCAAACATGCAACCATTTATGTGCAAAATCAAGTTGGTCTCAAAAACGTCTTCAAGCTAGTGTCGCTCTCCAATGTTACCTATTTTGAAGGCGTTGCTCGGATTCCACGGACAGTGCTGAATTCCCACCGCGAAGGCTTATTGCTAGGAACGGCCTGTGCTGAAGGGGAAGTCTTTGATGCTGTACTGACCAAGGGTGTGGATGCAGCGGTTGAAGCAGCCAAATACTACGATTTTATTGAAATCATGCCACCAGCCCTTTATGCCCCTTTGATTGCTCAAGGAACGGTTAAAGATGAAGCTGGTGTACGAGAGATTATTCAAAACCTCATTGAAGTTGGTCGTCGCTTGGATAAGCCTGTTTTAGCAACGGGTAACGTCCACTACATTGAGCCCGAAGAGGAAATTTATCGGGAAATCATCGTGCGTAGTCTTGGTCAGGGAGCGATGATTAACCGTACTATCGGACGTGGTGAGGGAGCCATGCCGGCACCGCTTCCTAAGGCGCATTTCCGCACCACCAATGAAATGTTGGATGAGTTTGCCTTTTTGGGCAACGAATTGGCTTATGAGGTTGTTGTGACTAACACGCAAGACTTTGCCGAGCGTTTTGACCATATTGAAGTCGTTAAAGGTGATCTCTACACCCCTTACATTGATAAGGCAGAAGAAACAGTGGCAGAGATGACCTATAAGAGGGCTTTTGAGATTTATGGCAATCCTCTTCCAGACATTATCGACTTGCGTATCGAAAAAGAGCTATCCTCTATTTTGGGAAATGGCTTTGCTGTGATTTATCTCGCTTCACAAATGCTTGTTGAACGCTCCAACCAGCGAGGGTATTTGGTTGGCTCGCGTGGGTCAGTCGGATCTTCCTTTGTAGCGACGATGATAGGGATTACAGAGGTTAACCCCATGCCACCGCACTATGTCTGCCCACAGTGCCAACACAGTGAGTTCATCACAGACGGTTCCTACGGTTCAGGCTATGATTTACCAAACAAGGACTGTCCCGAGTGTGGAACGTCGTATCAAAAAGATGGTCAGGATATCCCCTTTGAAACCTTCCTTGGTTTTGATGGCGATAAGGTACCTGATATTGATCTTAACTTTTCAGGTGATGACCAGCCGTCTGCCCATTTAGATGTCCGTGATATCTTTGGGGAAGAATATGCTTTTCGAGCTGGAACCGTTGGTACCGTAGCAGACAAGACCGCCTATGGTTTCGTCAAAGGCTATGAGCGTGATTACGGTAAGTTTTACCCAGATGCTGAAGTCGATCGCCTAGCCAAGGGGGCAGCAGGTGTTAAGCGTACGACAGGTCAGCACCCAGGTGGGATTGTCGTTATTCCTAACTATATGGATGTCTATGACTTTACCCCAGTGCAGTATCCAGCCGATGATACCTCAGCAGAATGGCAGACCACCCATTTTAACTTCCATGATATTGATGAGAATATCTTGAAGCTAGATATCCTAGGACACGATGATCCGACCATGATTCGACGTTTGCAAGACTTGTCCGGCGTTGACTTGTCGGAAATTTCCCCAGATGATCCAGGGGTGATGGCGCTCTTTTCTGGAACGGACATTTTAGGGGTGACCGAAGAGCAGATTGGTACCCCGACAGGAATGCTTGGGATTCCAGAATTTGGCACCAACTTTGTGCGAGGCATGGTCAATGAGACCAGACCAACGACCTTTGCTGAGTTGTTGCAGCTGTCAGGATTGTCCCATGGAACGGACGTTTGGTTGGGCAATGCGCAAGATTTGATTAAGCAAGGCATCGCGGATCTATCGACGGTTATCGGGTGTCGTGATGATATCATGGTTTACCTCATGCACAAAGGCTTGGAGCCAAAACTGGCCTTTACCATTATGGAGCGGGTGCGTAAGGGCTTATGGTTGAAAATTCCAGAAGAAGAACGTAACGGCTATATCCAAGCCATGCGTGATAATCAGGTGCCTGATTGGTACATTGAATCTTGTGGTAAAATCAAGTACATGTTCCCCAAAGCCCATGCCGCTGCCTACGTTTTGATGGCTCTTCGGGTAGCCTACTTTAAAGTCCATTATCCCTTGTGTTACTACTGCGCTTACTTCTCCATTCGGGCCAAAGCTTTCGAATTAAAGACCATGAGTGGTGGTTTGGCAGCTGTTAAGGCTAGGATGAAAGATATTATGGAAAAGAAACAGCGTAATGAGGCGACCAATGTGGAAAATGACCTCTTTACCACTCTGGAGCTGGTGAATGAGATGTTGGAGCGTGGCTATCAGTTTGGGAAATTAGACCTTTATCGTAGCGATGCGATTGACTTTATCATGGATGGTGATACGCTAATTCCTCCTTTTATAGCTTTAGAAGGACTTGGTGAAAACGTTGCAAAGCAGCTCGTCAAGGCACGTCAAGAAGGGGAATTTTTATCTAAGACAGAACTGCGTAAACGTGGAGGTCTTTCATCGACCTTGGTTGAAAAAATGTCTGATATGGGCATTTTAGGAAATCTCCCAGAAGACAATCAGTTAAGTTTATTTGATGATTTTTTTGACTAATCTAAAACTCAGATAATAGCATTTAAAAATAGTGTAAAACAGGGATTTGAGCGGACTCAAACCCTGTTTTTATTGACCAAATAAGTGTCTGATGATATGATAACACTACGCTATCAGAAAAATCGAAAGAAGGTGAGAGAATGAGCCAACAGGATAATAACACCGCTTTGAAAGCTATGGTTGTTTTTCGTAAGGCAGAACGAACGCTCGATGCGGCAGGGGCCTGTGTCTTTAAAAAGTACCAGATTACACCGACCCAATTTAGTGTTCTGGATGTGCTTTACAGCAAAGGAGAGATGACCATTAGTAAGCTGATTGATTCTATCCTAGCTACTTCTGGTAATATGACGGTTGTCTTAAAGAATATGGCTCGTAATGGCTGGATTTATCGTCACCGTGATGACAAGGATAAAAGGGCTTACCTGATTGGGTTAACGGCAGAAGGTCGCCGCTTGATTGAAAGGATTTTGCCAGAGCATATTGCGCGTGTTGAGGCGTCTTTTTCAGTGATGACAGAGGCAGAGCAGTTGCAATTAATTGAGCTTCTGAAAAAATTTAAGCAGTTGTAGTGCATTGTTCTTTACAAAAGAAGAAGTCTTTGTTATTATCTACTACATAGCAACAAAAACAACTAATTAGTATCATTTTCTTAAAGGAGAAAGCACATGAAAAACATTTTATTTATCGTTGGTTCCCTTCGTCAAGGTTCTTTCAACCATCAAATGGCTAAGTTAGCAGAGAAAGCATTAGAAGGCAAAGCAAACGTTTCTTACCTTGATTGGTCTGAAGTCCCTGTGTTTTCACAAGATTTGGAAGCAGCAACACCAGCTTCTGTTGCAAAAGTCCGCGAAGCCGCTCAAGCAGCTGATGCGATTTGGATTTTCTCACCTGTTTACAACTCTTCTATTCCAGGTTCAGTTAAAAACCTTCTCGACTGGCTATCACGTTCTCTTGATTTAAGCAATCCAGCAGCAGAGTCAGCTATTCATGGCAAGGTCTCAACAGTTTCTCTTGTCGCTAATAGTGGCCGTGAACAAGCAGCAGCTATTTACCGTGATTTGTTGCCATTTATCCGCTTGAACTTGGTGGATGACTTTACCACATCAAGAATCAATGACTCAGCATGGGCTGATGGTTTATTTGTCCCAACCGAAGAAGTATCAGAGCACTTGAGCAAGCAAGTGGATGCTCTTCTATCAGCTCTTGACTAAGCGTTTACCCAATAAAAACACTATCTGGAAAGGTCTTTCTAGATAGTGTTTTTTAGTTTTTCTAGGAATAGTTTTAAGAGTTATAGCCCTCTAAAAAAGTTTGTGAAAATAATAACTTCAATAAAGAAAAAGCTCGCTATGACAAGCTAGAAAGCGTTTCATTTTCTTGCAAATTGTGAATATTTACGTTATCATGGAAGATGATTAATATATTATTGGAGGACAGTATGGTTACTTTGTCTAAAGAACAATACCTGGATATGTTTTTGAAAATGGAACGTATCCGTGAATTTGATATGCGTATCAACAAACTCGTTCGTCGCGGCTTTGTACAAGGGATGACTCACTTCTCAGTTGGAGAAGAAGCAGCCAACGTTGGTGCAGTAGCGCACTTGAGTTACGATGATTTGATTTTCTCAAATCACCGTGGTCACGGTCAGTCAATCGCTAAAGATATGGATCTTAAAGGTATGATGGCTGAGCTTGCTGGCAAAGCTACCGGTGTTTCAAAAGGTCGTGGGGGCTCTATGCACTTGGCAGACTTTGAAAAAGGAAACTACGGAACAAATGGTATCGTTGGTGGTGGTTATGCTCTTGCAACAGGTTCTGCCCTAACCCAACAATACAAAGAGACAGGTAACATTGCTGTTGCATTTTCAGGAGACGGTGCCACAAATGAAGGGTCATTCCATGAGTCTGTCAATATGGCAGCGACTTGGAAATTACCTGTTATCTTCTTTATTATCAATAACCGCTATGGTATCTCTATGGATATCCATAATGCGACAAACACCCCTCACCTTTACACGCGTGCAGAAGCTTATGGTATTCCTGGCTTCTACTGTGAAGATGGTAATGATGTCTTGGCTGTTTATGAAACCATGGGCAAAGCGGTTGAGCATGTTCGTGGAGGCAACGGTCCTGCCATTGTTGAAGTAGAGACTTACCGCTGGTTTGGCCATTCGACTTCTGATGCTGGTAAATACCGCACCAAAGAAGAAGTTGCAGAGTGGAAAGAAAAAGACCCAATGCTTAAGTATCGTGCTTACTTAACCTCTGAAGGGATTGCAACGGATGAAGAATTAGATGCTATCCAAGAGCAGGTGAAACGAGAAGTTGATGAAGCTTACGAATTTGCTGAAAACAGCCCATTCCCAGAGCTTTCAGTTGCTTTTGAAGATGTATGGGTTGACTAAGAGTGGAAAGGTAGAGGAAATAGATAATGACAGAAACAAAATTAATGGCTTTACGTGAAGCCGTAAACCTTGCTATGTCTGAAGAAATGCGTAAAGACGACAATATCTTTCTTATGGGAGAAGATGTGGGTGTTTATGGGGGTGACTTCGGTACTTCGGTAGGGATGCTCGAAGAGTTTGGTCCAAAGCGTGTTAAAGACACTCCGATTTCAGAAGCAGCTATCTCAGGTGCAGCTATCGGTGCAGCGATTACAGGACTTCGTCCAATCGTTGATGTGACCTTCATGGACTTTATTACCATCATGATGGATGCAATCGTTAACAACGGTGCTAAAAACAACTATATGTTTGGTGGTGGTCTTAAGACACCTGTTACCTTCCGTGTGGCATCTGGTTCTGGTATCGGTTCAGCAGCCCAACACTCGCAATCACTTGAAGCATGGTTGACGCACATTCCAGGGATTAAGGTTGTTGCGCCTGGAACAGCCAATGAAGCTAAAGGCCTCTTGAAGTCATCTATTCGCGATAACAACATTGTTATCTTTATGGAACCTAAAGCTCTCTATGGTAAAAAAGAAGAAGTTAATCAAGACCCAGACTTCTACATTCCACTAGGAAAAGGCGATATTAAACGTGAAGGAAAAGATCTCACCATCGTTTCTTACGGCCGCATGTTAGAGCGTGTTCTTCAAGCAGCAGAGGAAGTGGCTGAAGAGGGCATCGATGTTGAAGTGGTAGATCCGCGTACCTTGATTCCACTTGATTTGGACATGATTGTGGATTCTGTTAAGAAGACAGGTAAATTGATGCTTGTTAATGATGCTTATAAGACAGGTGGATTTATCGGTGAAATTGCTGCTAAAGTGACTGAAAGTGACGCTTTTGATTACTTGGATTACCCAATTGTTCGTTTGGCTTCAGAAGATGTGCCAGTACCATACGCACGCGTGCTTGAACAAGCCATTTTACCAGATGTTGAGAAAATCAAAGCAGCCATCCGTAAAATGGCTAACAATGGTAACTAACACCCCTTAGATAAGGCGTTTAGATGGAAAAAGGGAACCTAGGATAGGTCCCTTCTCTTGCTGAACGATTATCTACAATAAGGGATTAATCCCAAACTATCCTAGGAAAGGAATACTATGGCTGTCGAAATTATTATGCCGAAACTCGGTGTTGACATGGCCGAGGGTGAAATCATCGAGTGGAAAAAAGCCGAAGGTGACACTGTTGCCGAAGGCGATGTTCTCCTTGAAATCATGTCAGATAAGACGAACATGGAAATCGAAGCAGAAGATTCCGGTGTTCTTTTAAAAATCACACGTCAAGCTGGTGAAACGGTCCCTGTAACCGAAACGATTGGTTACATTGGTGAAGCTGGTGAAGACATCACAGAGGCTGCAAGTTCTGAGCCTGCACCGGTAGCAAAAGCAGCTCCAGCCCCTACTGCAGCGCCTGAAGCAACATTAGCACCAGCGGCTGCGATTGCAAAATCACAAGGTCAAGGGGGTAAAGTACGTGCAACCCCAGCAGCTCGTCGCTTGGCGCGTGAACAAGGAGTTGATTTAGGACTTGTTCCTGGCTCTGGTCCTAAGGGACGTGTTCATGCAGAAGATGTTGAAAACTTCAAAGGTGCTCAACCTAAAGCGACCCCACTGGCTCGTAAAATGGCTGAAGCAGAAGGTATTGACCTTGCAACGATTACAGGTTCAGGATTTGCTGGTAAAGTTAAAAAAGAAGATATTCTTGCTGTTCTTGCCGCTAAGCAACCAGCTGCAGCAGCAGCGCCTGTTAAGGAAGAAAAAGTGGTTGAGCTTCCTGAAGGTGTGGAAATTAAACCGATGTCAGCTATGCGTAAGGCCATTTCAAAAGGAATGACCAATTCTTACTTGACTGCCCCTACCTTTACGCTTAACTATGATATTGATATGACAGAGATGATAGCTCTGCGTAAGAAACTTATTGACCCAATCATGGCCAAAACAGGTCTCAAAGTTAGCTTCACAGACTTGATTGGTATGGCAGTTGTCAAAACATTGATGAAACCGGAACATGAGTACATGAATGCGTCACTCATCAACGATGCCAACGACATCGAACTCCACCGTTTTGTCAACCTTGGAATTGCCGTAGGTCTTGACGATGGCCTTGTTGTGCCAGTTGTTCATGGTGCAGATAAAATGAGCCTCTCAGACTTTGTGTTAGCTTCAAAAGACGTTATCAAGAAAGCTCAAAGCGGCAAGTTAAAAGCGGCTGAAATGTCTGGTTCAACCTTCTCAATCACCAACTTGGGGATGTTTGGCACCAAGACCTTTAACCCAATCATTAATCAACCAAACTCAGCTATCCTTGGTGTCGGTGCAACAATCCCAACCCCAATCGTTGTTGATGGTGAAATCGTTGCACGTCCAATCATGGCGATGTGCTTGACCATCGACCACCGTTTGGTTGACGGTATGAATGGTGCTAAATTCATGGTTGACCTCAAGAAATTGATGGAAAACCCATTTGAATTGCTTATCTGATAAGACGACTCTAACGCAGTTATCTCACTCAAAATGGGATTGGGAGCAGAGTCTGATAAAGTTTCAGTGTGATGGAGCTTGAATAGAGTTTTTCTCCCATATCCAATCTATCTCACGAAAGGAAATCAATAATGGCTGTTGAAATTATTATGCCAAAACTCGGTGTTGACATGGCCGAGGGTGAAATCATCGAGTGGAAAAAAGCCGAAGGTGACACTGTTGCCGAAGGTGATGTTCTCCTTGAAATCATGTCAGACAAGACAAACATGGAAATCGAAGCAGAGGATTCTGGTGTTCTGTTAAAAATCACTCGCCAAGCTGGTGAAACAGTCCCTGTAACCGAAACGATTGGTTACATCGGTGAAGCTGGTGAGGAAGTTGATGTGGCTTCACCGGCATCATCTGATGTGGTTCGCACAACAGAAGAGCTTGAAGCAGCTGGACTTGAAGTTCCTAAAGCGCCGCTACAAGAAGTTGCAAAAGCTGATAAAACGCCACTAGCTGACAATGAATACGACATTGTCGTTGTTGGTGGTGGACCTGCTGGTTACTACGCTGCTATCCGTGGGGCTCAACTTGGTGGTAAGATTGCCATTGTTGAAAAGTCAGAATTTGGTGGTACCTGCTTGAATGTGGGCTGTATCCCAACTAAGACCTACCTTAAAAACGCTGAAATCCTTGATGGTATCAAGCATGCAGCTGGTCGTGGTATCAATCTTGCCTCAACCAACTACACGATTGATATGGATAAAACCGTTGACTTCAAGAACTCTGTTGTTAAAACCTTAACAGGCGGTGTTCAAGGGCTTCTCAAAGCCAACAAAGTGGCTATCTTCAACGGACTTGGACAAGTTAATCCCGATAAGACCGTGACGATTGGTTCAGAAACGATTAAAGGTCGCAACATTATCTTAGCCACAGGTTCAAAAGTATCACGGATTAACATTCCAGGAATTGACTCTAAACTTGTCTTGACCTCTGATGACATTCTTGACCTTCGTGAAATGCCAAAATCACTTGCAGTCATGGGTGGTGGTGTTGTCGGCGTTGAACTTGGTCTTGTTTGGGCATCTTATGGTGTTGAGGTTACCGTTATCGAAATGGCTGACCGCATCATCCCAGCAATGGATAAAGAGGTTTCACTGGAACTGCAAAAGATTCTGGCGAAAAAAGGCATGACAATCAAAACATCTGTTGGGGTTGAAGAGATTGTTGAAGCCAACAACCAATTAACCTTGAAACTCAACGATGGTTCAGAAGTTGTCGCTGAAAAAGCCCTTCTTTCAATTGGTCGTGTGCCACAAATGAACGGTCTTGAGAACCTTAACCTCGAGATGGATCGTAACCGTATCAAGGTTAATGACTATCAAGAAACCTCAATCCCAGGTATCTATGCGCCAGGTGATGTTAACGGCACCAAAATGCTTGCACACGCAGCTTACCGTATGGGTGAAGTCGCTGCTGAAAATGCAATGCATGGTAACGTTCGTAAGGCAAATCTTGAGTTTACCCCAGCGGCAGTTTACACCCATCCAGAAGTTGCTATGGTCGGTATGACTGAAGAAGACGCTCGTGCCAAATACGGTGATATCCTTATCGGTAAAAATAGCTTTACAGGTAATGGACGTGCTATTGCGTCAAATGAAGCACAAGGTTTTGTTAAAGTTATCGCTGATAGCAAATACCATGAAATCCTTGGCGTTCATATCATTGGACCTGCAGCTGCAGAGATGATTAACGAAGCCGCAACCATCATGGAAAATGAATTAACCGTGGATGAATTGCTTCTGTCAATTCACGGTCACCCAACCTTCTCTGAAGTAATGTACGAAGCCTTTGCAGACGTTCTTGGAGAAGCTATCCATAACCCACCAAAACGTAAATAAACTAACGCTTGAAAACGAGGTAAATGACCCTGTATGATGATGCAGGGTCATTTTGTCATTTTGCAGTCATGGGTAGGGATTTCTGAGTGACAACTATCAGGAAGTCGCTGCTGACAAGTGTTCAAATCAAGCCATTCTTAGTGATAGTGGGATAATAATACCAGCTTGTTTTACCAGATGTCATCTCCATTGATAGTTTCATTAACAGAGTCTCTCGCTTTATGCTGATGAAGTAGCTAGTAATTAACCTTTTCCAGGCTGTTTTTGTTATAATGGTAGTTGAATACGCTAACAAAAGCTAAAAGGAGTTTTTTATGAAATACATTGTCAATACGAGTAACAATCCTTATTACAACATTGCCCTTGAAGCTTACGCTTTTCGTGAGTTGGTTGATGAGGATGAGTTGTTTATTTTGTGGATAAATGAGCCATCTATTATCATCGGTCGTCACCAAAATGCCATCGAAGAAATTAACAAAGAGTACACCGATGCAAACGGTATTCATATTGCGCGTCGTCTTTCAGGAGGTGGTGCCGTCTACCATGACTTAAACAACCTCAACTACACCATTATCTCTAACAAAGCCGGTGAAGGTTCCTTTGATTTTGAGACCTTTTCAAAGCCTGTTATTGATACCTTGGCTAAACTAGGTGTTAAAGCGGAGTTTTCAGGTCGTAATGACCTTGAAATTGACGGTAAAAAAATCGCAGGCAATGCCCAAGCCTACCATAAAGGTCGCATGATGCACCATGGTTGCCTACTTTTTGATGTTGACATGACTGTTTTAGGAGATGCCCTCAAGGTAAGTAAGGATAAAATCGAGTCTAAAGGGGTCAAGTCAGTCCGTGCCCGTGTCACCAATATCAATAACGAATTGCCAGAAAAAATGACAATTTTAGAATTCCAAGACGCTCTTTTGAACCAAATGAAAGAAGAGTATCCTGATATGACAGAATACGTCCTTTCAGAGGAAGATTTAGCTAATATCCAACAATCTTATGAAGAGCAATTCAATACTTGGGAATGGAATTTTGGTTCCTCACCTGAGTACACCGTTTCGCGTGCCGTTCGCTATCCTGCTGGGAAAATCACGACTTATGCCAATGTTGAGAACTCAGTCATCAAGGGACTAACCATCTACGGCGATTTCTTTGGTGTCAAACCTGCTAAGGATATTGAGGAACTGTTAGTCGGCACGCGTTATGATTACAAATATGTTCTGGAAAAATTACAAACCATTGATACGACACAATATTTTTCACGCATGACAACCGAAGAAGTAGCTAAAGCCATTGTGGCTTAAGGCAGATGAAAAGCATCTCGTTTTATCGAGATGCTTTTTGATTATTCGATAATCAGCATGCCTTCTTTGATGGCAAAGGGGTTGTCTTGATTGATGCGGTCATAGAACATGATTCCATTGATATGATCAATCTCATGTTGGACAACAATAGCATTATAGCCTTTCAACTTGACTTTATGCTTGTCGCCATGTTTATCAAAGTATTCTACGGTAACGCGTGAATGACGTACCACGTAGCCTTCGACAACTCTATCCACAGAAAGACAGCCTTCACCATCTGCTAGAGCAGCGTCTTGGACAGAGTGGGAGACGATTTTAGGGTTGTACATGACTTCTTGAAGGCTATAAGCTTCCTGCGGGGGATTGCCCTCCTCGTCATATGGATTCGGCACCAATACAGCAATAATGCGTTTTGAGATGTCTAGTTGAGGTGCGGCAAGACCAACGCCACCACGAAGACCAAGTTTTTCAGCCATCACAGGATCTTGAGAATGCTTTAAAAACTGCATCATTTTTTCTCCTAGGATGCTATCTTGGTCTGACAGTGGAAATGTCACTTCTTCAGCCTTTGCTCGTAGGGTAGGGTTGCCTTCGCGGATAATATCAGTCATATCAATCAAATGTGAAGCTTTGGTGATTTTTTCAATGGGTAACATAGGGTTTCCTTTGCTAGATTTAAAGATAACTTTCGTATCTTCTACTATATCATAAAATGAACCTCAATTAAAGGTTGAGCTAGGTGTCCTTTTTAGGAGAGGGAAGATTAGCTTAAAAGCGAATGATTTTTGTGTTAATGGCTAAAAATAGTCGATTTTAGTCTTGAAGAATCGTTGGAAGTCTGCTAAAATAGGTTATTATTTTTTAGAAAGTGATTATTATGCCTTTAGAAAAGAAATCGTCTTCCGATATTGCCAAAGAGCAAATGCTTTATACCATTGATGATAAGCCCCCTGTTGGGGTATCCCTTGTCTTAGCCTTGCAACATATTTTAGCGGCTTTTGCTGGGATTATTGCTGTGCCTCTTGTGGTTGCAGGTGCACTCCAATTGAGTGTTGAAGACACAGCCATCATGGTATCTGCGTCGATATTTGTGGCTGGGTTAGCCACTATCCTTCAATCTAAAGGTCTGGGACCAGTTGGTTCTCGTGTATCAGGGATGATGGGGACAGACTTTACCTTTGCCAATCCAGCTATTTCGGTTGGCAGTCGCTTTGGCATCGCTGGGATTGTCGGTGCTACGATTGCAGGGGCTTTGGTTGAAATCCTGCTTAGCCGATTTATCAGACCATTGATGAGGTTCTTTCCTCCCTTGATCACAGGAACAGTGGTTGCTCTCATCGGGATTACCTTATTACCAGTTAGCATGGATTGGGCTGCAGGTGGTTCTGGTGCTAACGATTATGGCTCTGTTGAGAATATCACCATTGCTGCCGTGGTCATGGTGTTCACACTTTTATTAAACTACTATGGTAAGGGCCTATGGTCAACTGCCTCTGTTTTCATTGGGATGATTTTTGGGTATAGCCTCTGTATCTTCCTTGGTAAGGTGGATTTGTCAGCGGTTCATAATGCGGCCTGGTTTGCCCTCCCTAAGGTGTTTAATTATGGTGTAACGTTTAATCTATCAGCGATCCTTTCTTTTGTGCCAGCCTATGTGGTTTCTTTGATTGGTACGGTTGGGATTATGATGGCGATTGGTGAAGCCTCCGATTTCAAGATGACAAGTGAGCGCGCTGCTAATGGTGTCTTAGCAGATGGTGTTGGTTCGATGTTAGCAGGACTTTTTGGTGCAGGTCCCAACACAGCTTTCTCTCAAAACGTCGGTCTTATCACGTTAACTAAGGTGTCTAGCCGTTATGTGATGATTATTGCCGGGTTGCTCTTAGCCTTTCTGGGGGTCTTTCCCAAATTATCGGCCTTAATTGCGATTATGCCGCAACCCGTTTTGGGAGGAGTGGGTGTGATTATGTTTGGTTTGGTCGCGGCTCAAGGCATTAAAACCCTTGCAACTGTTAAGATTGGCGATCGTGAGTTGCTCATTATTTCAGTTGCGTTTGCTCTTGGGATTGGGGTGACGGTTCGTCCAGAACTTTTGGTAGGATTACCCGTTCCTATTCAAATGATTTTATCATCAGGGATTTCAACAGGAACCCTTGCAGCGCTTCTGTTAAACCTTGTGTTAAAAGAAAAAGACTAGCTTACCGCTTATCCCTTTAAGGGGGTAAGTGTTTTTCTTGACAAAAGAGCTAGCTTTTTTAAAAGTCTTATGCTAGAATACTAAAAGCGTAGGTTTTTAAACTCATCCCGTGAGGTGAGAAAGACATCAAAGAACATTTTGAGGGCCTATGACTATAAGAAGGTAGCTGGGTCCTTTTGTATAGACAAAAGGAGTTGTATTCAAAGTGAATATGACTTTTCTGATGCCCAGAGAAAGAGGAGATATGTCACATAATCATTCTACTGTCGATGAACATTCGGTTATTGATGTTGACTTGCAAAAAGTTAACCTACTGTTAGATGTTAATGATAAGCCTGCTTTTGGTAAAGGTCTTTTATTGAGTTTCCAACATGTTTTTGCCATGTTTGGTGCAACCATCTTAGTGCCTTTAATCTTGGGGATGCCGGTATCAGTAGCCTTATTTGCTTCAGGTGTTGGAACCTTGATTTATCAAGTGGCCACTCAGTTTAAAGTACCGGTCTATCTCGGGTCGTCCTTTGCTTATATTACAGCCATGGCAACAGCTATTCAGGCCATGGGGGGCGATGTATCAGCGGCACAGACGGGTATTTTCTTTGTCGGTCTTATCTACGTGCTCATTGCTGGTATTGTGCGTTTAGCAGGGACAGCCTGGATTGATACCTTGTTACCGCCTATCGTTATTGGTCCGATGATTATTGTTATCGGTCTGGGTCTTGCTAATTCAGCTGTTACCAATGCCGGCTTTGTGGCAGATGCTGATTGGCGCAATATCTTAGTTGCCCTTGTCACCTTCTTGATTGCAGCCTTAATCAATACCAGTGGGCGCGGTTTTGTTAAAATCATCCCTTTCCTTTTTGCTATCATTGGTGGCTATATCTTAGCAGCCTTTCTAGGTTTGGTTGATTTTTCACCAATTGCTAAAGCCTCTTGGTTTGAATTGCCAAAATTTTACTTTCCTTTTAAAACAGCTTATTTCAAAGCCTACCATGCTTACTTTGGATCAGAGATGCTGGCTATCTTACCGATTGCAGTCGTGACCATTGCAGAGCATATCGGAGATCACACCGTTCTTGGTCAAATCACAGGACGTCAATTCTTGAAAGACCCGGGATTAAAACGTACCCTTGTTGGTGATGGTTTGGCAACAGCTTTTTCAGCCTTTATTGGTGGGCCAGCTAATACCACATATGGGGAAAATACCGGTGTTATCGGCATGACCCGCATTGCCTCAGTCTCTGTTATCCGAAATGCAGCCCTGATTGCGATTGCCTTTTCATTCTTCGGTAAGTTTACAGCCTTGATTTCAACGATTCCAAGTGCTGTGCTTGGAGGCATGTCTATCCTCTTGTATGGGGTGATTGCTAGCAATGGTCTGAAAGTCTTGATTGAGCGTCGCGTTGATTTTAGTCAAGTGCGTAACCTTATTATCGCCAGTGCCATGCTGGTTCTTGGTCTTGGGGGAGCAACCCTCAATCTAGGGGTTTTGACCTTGTCAGGAACAGCCCTCAGTGCGATTGTCGGTGTTGTGTTAAACCTGGTCTTGCCAGCAGCGCCTAAATCTCATCATTAGAAAAAAGCTTCAGTCTTGGATAGCCAAGAGTTGAAGCTTTTTTTGATTCCTGATAGCGTAGCATTTAACCTCTTTTTTAGCGATAATCCCCTCGTCAACAAGTTGTTTCATCACACGGTTTAGATGACGGTAACTGGTGCCAAAGGCATCTGCTAAGAGAGACAATTCGAGATGATAAAGACCATCTTTGGCATGGTTCAGGATATGTGTTGCCAAGCGTTCTTTGACAGAATAGGCGACATTGGCTGACGCCCTAATATTTTGCAGATAACATTTTTGCGCGATTTCTCGGCCAATCTGATAGAGAAAGACAGGGTCAGCTAAAAGCTCTGCTTGATACCTTAGGGGTAGCTGGATGAGCAAGCACTCTTCCAAGGCAATCACGGATGAGACAGCTGGTCGCTGTGTCATGAGTTCGATGTCTCCGATAAGCGTTGGTTGTTCCAGGGTTTCTAAGATGTGTTCTTTGCCATTTGCTGATTGGCGGCTAACTTTTGCTTTACCGGATAAAAAGTAGGATAGGTATTCTAAAGATTCTCCTTGTACACAAATAGCTTGTCCCTTTTGATAGGTGGTTAGTTGGAGTTTGGCGTGGTAAGGTTTTGGGAAAAAGCGTGTGATAGCATCGTGAGAGAGGTACTGGCTTAACTCTTTTGGTGTTAAAATCGTTTTCACATCCTTTTTAGGACATAGGTCCTATTTTTCTAGTGTGCCTTTCATTATACTGGGCATAGCTTATTTGTGCAAGAAAGGTTATCTATGAAATCAACCCTTGAAAGAGCGAGTCTGCTCTCCTTATCCCTAATGATGGTCTCCACCTTCGCAGTTTCGCCAGCCCTACCTCAAATGATAGCGCATTTTAAGGAGCAAGGATACACGGCGGCGCAAATGGAACGCCTCATTCCTATTTCTTCTTTTGCCATTATTGCGATTCTTTTGTTAACGCCTTTGATGAATCGCTGGCTGAAGGAGAGAGCAATCATTGTCACCGGTTTGTTGCTCTTATCTATTGGTGGGAGTTTGCCGTTATTGTTACAGTCTTATCCGTTGATACTCGCCTCTCGTCTCTTGTTAGGGGCTGGGATTGGGATGCTTAATGCCCGTGCTATCAATGTGATTAGTCAGCGTTTTACAGGTGCTGATCGGACTCGGATGCTTGGGCTTAGAGGCTCGGTAGAGGTATTAGGGTCTGCTCTATTAACGTTTCTGGCGGGTCAGTTAATTGGCATATCTTGGTCAGCAGCCTTTGCTATTTATGGGGTGGGCTTGGTGATTTTAGTGATGTATCTGACTTTTGTGCCTGGCATTACCGCTGATGCAGAATATTCAGAATATATAACCTCCTCTCAACACCTATCTGCTAGCCAGTTGCTTTATCTTTTGGGGATTGCCTTGTATGCCGGCTTTATCATTTTAGTGAATTCCTCGGTAACCATCCGCTTGCCCCAAGTAGTGGAACAACTTGGTCTAGGGACGGCTAGCCAATCCAGTGTTTTACTGAGTGTGATGATGGTTATGGGAATTTTAGCTGGTATGGTTTATGCACCGCTCAAAACCTGGTTAGGAAACGTTTTTCAAGTGGGTATCAGTCTGATTTTTGGCTTGGGCTGTCTCCTTCTTTGGCTGGCGAATGGTTGGTGGTTACTAGCGTTGGGAGCTTTGTCAACGGGCTTTTTCTACTCACTTGCCTTGACCTATTCTTTTCACACCATAGCAGAAAGAATGCCCTCCCATCTAATTCCAACGGCCACAACCGTGGTGCTTTTAGGTTGTAATCTTGGAGGTGGTTTGACGGCACTAGCCTTGCAATTATTAACAGCTCTTGCACCAGGACCAACCGCCGTTTTTGGCTTATACAGTCTTCTGACACTGGGGATGGCAGCTATCTTATTCTTAGCCTTGTTATATCGTAAAAAGAAAAGATTTGACCCTAGTGATTTAATCTGATAAAATAATAAGGTCGATGAACGACAGAACCAACTTTTTCTTGGTTTTAGGCTTGCCAAAACCTAAGACTCGGATAAAGTAAAAAAAGGAGACATATTATGGCAATCTCAAAAGAGAAGAAAAATGAAATCATTTCACAATACGCTCGTCACGAAGGTGATACTGGTAGCGTCGAAGTTCAAGTAGCCGTTCTTACTTGGGAAATCAATCACTTGAACGACCACATCAAACAACATAAAAAAGACCATGCAACTTACCGTGGTTTGATGAAAAAAATCGGTCACCGTCGTAACTTGTTGGCTTACCTACGCCGTACTGACGTTAACCGTTACCGCGCACTTATCCAGTCACTCGGACTACGTCGCTAATAAAAAAGCAACCCTAGGGTTGTTTTTTTAATGGTTTGGGTATGATGGCAGAATAGTTATTAGTCATATCATTTGCTTCGTTTGGGATTTGTTTTATAATAAAAACTATGTTTACAATCAATCGTATTGCTTATCAGGTTGCTGATAAGTCTATTTTAAAAGAAGTGTCTTTTTCAGTATCAGAAGGGGAGCGTGTGACGCTTGTCGGTCCTTCTGGTAGTGGTAAGAGTAGTTTGTTAAGGCTTTTATCCTCTCTGATTTCCCCGACATCAGGCGATATTGTCTTTCAAGGGCAGTCGTTGAAACAGTTAGACTTGTTATCGTATCGGCGGCAGGTATCTTATTGTTTTCAGCAGCCAGTCCTGTTTGGTGAGACCGTGAGGGATAATATGGCCTTTCCCTTTCTTATTCGACAATTGGACTTTGATGAGAGTAGAGTGCTAGCTTATCTGGAAGCTCTTGGTTTGACAGGTGCCTACCTAGATCAGGCGATCAAAGATTTATCGGGTGGTGAAAAGCAGCGCGTTGCACTGGTGCGCAACCTCTTATTTGAGCCCAAGGTTCTGCTTCTGGATGAGGTGACAACTGGTTTGGATCGTGAGACAAAGGCTTTGGTCCATCAGTTGATAGACAGTTACCATCAAAAAGGTTGTACGATTATTGAAGTGACGCATGACAAGGAAGAGATTGAGACTGCTCATCGTCTCATCACGATAGATAAAGGAGAAGTAGTTGATGACAGACGTATCGGTGAGTAATGTTTCCCTGGTATTAGCCTTTGGTTTGGTGGTTTTAGCTATTGGCATCAGTGCCAAGGAGAAATTGGGGTTAGGTAGAGATATTGCGATTGCAGTGCTAAGGACAGTCCTTCAGTTGATTGCGGTTGGTTTTGTTTTGAAATATATCTTTCAAACCAATCACCTGCTTTTAACGGTAGCTATGGTGATGATTATTATTGTGAACGCTAGCCGTCAGGCGCATTCGCGCAATCCGAGTCCGTCTAAATCTTTTTGGCATTCCTGGCTTGCCCTTTTAGTGGCTACGGGTCTTACCTTGGGAATCCTGCTGCTGTCTGGTGCCATCAAGCCTATCCCATCGCAAGTTGTGCCTATTTCAGGGATGATTGCGAGCAATGCTATGATTGCCATAGGTCTCAGCTACAAAGCCTTAAATCATCTCTTTACCGATCAACGCCAACAGGTTTTAGAAAAATTGGCACTGGGGGCGCCGGTTAAGCTAGCATCATTGAGCATTGTGAGACAGGCCATCAAAACAGGTGTTCAGCCAACTATCGATTCGGCTAGGACGGTTGGTCTGGTTAGCTTGCCGGGGATGATGTCTGGTCTTATCTTTGCCGGGGTTGACCCTGTTCATGCCATCAAGTATCAAATCATGGTCATGTTCATGCTTTTAGCGGCTACTAGTTTAGGTGCGGTCATTGCTTCTTACTTTGCTTACCAGACCTACTTTAATGAGCAGATGCAATTAGATATTTAAGTTTTTGGCTCTCTTTTAAGAGTTGACTAAGACACGGCATGCCGTGTTTTTTTAGTGGATTTATGGTAAAATGGTGAAGATACCGTGGTTTTATGCAAAGCTGAGTGTCGTCTTTGAAACAGCGCCGTTGAGCTTTGTAAAAAACAAGGTATCTATCATAAGTGATGAGGTGAAAACATGAGTAAGCACGTTTTTGAAACAACTTTTGCTGGTAAACCATTAGTGGTTGAGACCGGTCAGGTAGCCAAGCAAGCCAATGGCTCAGTAGTGGTTCGTTATGGGGAGTCAACTGTCTTGACAGCAGCTGTCATGTCTAAGAAGATGGCAACAGGGGATTTCTTCCCCTTGCAGGTCAACTATGAGGAAAAGATGTATGCAGCTGGTAAATTTCCAGGTGGGTTTAATAAGCGTGAAGGGCGTCCATCAACAGATGCGACCTTGACCGCCCGCTTGATTGACCGTCCTATTCGTCCGATGTTTGCTGAAGGTTTTCGTAATGAAGTCCAAGTCATCAATACGGTCTTATCCTACGATGCGGACGCTTCTGCCCCTATGGCTGCCATGTTTGGCTCTTCGCTGGCTTTAGCGATTTCAGATATTCCGTTTAATGGTCCGATTGCGGGTGTTCAGGTGGCCTATGTGGATGGGGAATTGATGATCAATCCTAGCCAGGAACTTCAAGAGCAATCCCGTCTGGAGCTGACAGTAGCAGGAACCAAGGACGCCATTAACATGGTTGAGTCTGGTGCGAAAGAGTTGTCAGAAGACATCATGTTAGAAGCACTCTTGAAGGGTCATGAGGCGATTCAGGAGTTAATTGCTTTTCAAGAAGAGATTGTTGCAGCTGTCGGTAAAGAAAAGGCTGAGGTCGAACTCTTGCACGTCGATCCGCAATTGCAGGAAGAGATTATCGCCACTTATAATAAGGACCTTCAGAAGGCTGTTCAAGTCGAAGAAAAGCTAGCGCGTGAGGCAGCGACCCAGGCGGTCAAAGAAAAGGTGATGCAGTTCTACACAGATACCTATGCCGAAGCAGATGATTTAGAGCGTATTTTGCGTGATGTCGCGGAAATCTTGGAACAAATGGAACACGCTGAAGTGCGGCGTTTGATTACAGAAGATAAGGTACGACCAGATGGTCGTCGTGTTGACGAGATTCGTCCTTTAGAGGCGGCAGTCGATTTCTTGCCTAAAGTCCATGGTTCAGGGCTCTTTACTCGAGGTCAGACGCAAGCTCTTTCAGTATTGACACTAGCTCCTATGGGAGAAACACAAATCATTGATGGGCTAGATCCAGAATATAAGAAGCGTTTCTTGCACCATTACAATTTCCCGCAATATTCTGTCGGTGAAACTGGTCGCTATGGAGCGCCAGGACGCCGTGAAATTGGGCACGGTGCTTTGGGAGAACGAGCTCTCGAGCAGGTTCTTCCTAGTCTAGAGGAGTTTCCTTATGCTATTCGCTTAGTTGCTGAGGTTTTGGAATCAAATGGTTCATCTTCTCAAGCTTCTATCACAGCTGGAACGCTAGCCTTGATGGCTGGAGGTGTGCCGATTAAGGCCCCTGTTGCAGGGATTGCCATGGGCTTGATTTCAGACGGCACCAACTATACCGTCTTGACAGACATTCAAGGTCTGGAAGATCATTTTGGGGATATGGATTTCAAAGTCGCAGGGACACGTGATGGCATTACAGCTCTGCAAATGGACATTAAAATTGAAGGCATCACGCCTCAAATCCTCGAAGAAGCTTTAGCACAAGCTAAAAAAGCCCGTTTTGAAATTTTGGATGTGATTGAAGAAGCAATCGCTGAGCCGCGTCCACAACTCGCACCAACCGCACCTAAAATTGATACTATCAAGATTGAAGTGGATAAAATCAAGATTGTCATCGGTAAAGGTGGTGAAACGATTGATAAAATCATCGCCGAAACAGGTGTTAAGATTGATATTGATGAAGAAGGCAACGTGTCTATCTATTCTTCAGATCAAGCAGCGATTGATAGAGCTAAAGACATCATTGCCAGTTTGGTGCGTGAAGCTAAAGTCGGTGATGTTTACCGTGCCAAAGTGGTTCGTATTGAAAAATTCGGTGCTTTTGTCAATCTGTTTGACAGAACCGATGCGCTCGTTCACATCTCTGAGATAGCATGGACACGTACCAATCGGGTTGAAGATGTTCTTGAAATTGGTGAAGAAGTTGACGTTAAGGTGATTAAAGTCGATGAAAAAGGGCGTGTGGATGCTTCTATGAAAGTCTTGTTGCCACGCCCGAAACCAGTTGAAAAAACTGAGGGAAAAGCCCCTGAGCAAAAGGAAAACTAAGCATGGAAACAGATAGTGTTAAGTTGGATAACCTTCTCCGTCAATTTATTGCCGAACCAAATCACTTTTTGCAGAGTGTGGCCTTAGTGGATGGTTTGCACACCTATCCTGTATTGGCTAGCTCAGAACCCTATGCCATTGCGATTGAGGGGCAAAAAGTAACTCCGGTTTTTACAAGTAGGGACGATTTAGAGGTCTTTTGCCAAGAGCACCCTTCAGCGGCTACCCAGAACTGGGTTGAACGTTCCGCCTTGGCTGTGCTGGAAGAAGTCATTTTACACCAATTGACGGGAATCGTTTTTAACGTGAAAAAAACGGGTGATTTTGGCAATTCGACCATTTTCAAATCCAGTGAGATGATTCAGTTTGTCAATAGCTTTACGTCGCTGATCAATGACCTCATGAGTGATACGAATCAAGCGGCGAATTTATTAGAAAAAGCCTACTTGGTACCCGTATTTATCTATCCCAAGTCTAAGGATCGTCATGACAGGCGCTTTCCAACCCTCTCTAATGAGGCGTCACAGAGCTTTATCCCAGTCTTTTCAACCTTGACAGATTTTGCTGACTGGTATCATGATGAGGCGTTTGGTTTACCCTTTAGGGAAATGAACGGTTCCGTTTTTGTGTGGCAATTGAAAGACATCATTCAATCAGGCAGCGATGAGGCTGGAGATACCTTGGGGGTTGTTGTTAATCCTTTGGCAGATAAGCAGACCATTATTGAGTGGTCTGACATCAAAGGGAACCGCTAGTTGACAGATAAGGTATGGCCTACAGTATGATAAGAAAGGAGCAGCCTTGTGGGATGGTGGCGTAAATCAATCACGATTATCAAAGACTTGGACCCGGCAGCCCGTACGTCTTTAGAAGTGGTGTTAACCTATCCAGGTCTGAAAGCCTTAGCAGCTCACCGTTTATCGCATTTTTTATGGCGACATAATTTTAAACTGTTGGCACGAATGCATAGTCAGTTTTGGCGTTTTTGGACCAATATTGAAATCCATCCGGGTGCGGAAATCGCCGCAGGTGTTTTCATCGATCATGGGGCTGGCTTGGTTATTGGAGAGACAGCGATTGTGGAAGAGGGAGTGATGCTGTATCATGGAGTGACTCTTGGCGGAACAGGCAAAGATGCTGGCAAACGCCATCCCACTGTTCGCCGCGGTGCCTTGGTTTCGGCACATGCTCAAGTGATTGGACCGGTTGAAATCGGTGAAAATGCTAAGGTTGGCGCGGCTGCGGTTGTCCTATCAGATGTCCCAGCCAATGTCACAGTGGTTGGTGTTCCTGCTAAGGTCGTTCGTGTTCATGAGCGGCGAGACAAGTAGCTCAACCCTAATCGAGACGTCTATTGAAAAGGCGTCTTGTAGGCTTCCCAACAAAAGGATAGGGCTAACAGCACGCCACTTTTAGCTACCATGCCTATAATCGTTTGGCGCAGTAGGTGATGATGATTGTCCTGCTTCCCTGCGATTGAGATGATTGTTGATAGGAAGTCTTATCCTAAGAATTTCTGAGAAACCGTCTTAAACCCAAACCTGACAAGAGAGAAGAAAACAATGATTAAAATTTACGATACCATGACCCGTAGCCTTCGTGACTTTGTTCCGTTAGAAGAGGGCAAGGTCAAGATGTATGTCTGTGGACCAACGGTTTATAACTATATTCACATCGGAAATGCCAGATCGGCGGTGGCTTTTGACACCATTCGCCGTTATTTGGAATACCGTGGCTATTGTGTGGATTATGTTTCAAACTTTACAGACGTGGATGATAAAATTATCAAGGCAGCCAATGAAGCAGGGATTTCTACCAAAGAGCTTTCAGATAAGTTTATTGCTGCTTTTAAGGAAGATACTGCCCAGTTAGGGATTAAGCCTGCTACAAAAAATCCTCGTGTGCTTGATTACATGGATGCCATTATTGCCTTTGTGGAAAGGCTTGTGGAAAAAGGCTTTGCCTACGAGTCGCATGGAGATGTTTATTTCCGTGTGGAAAAGTCGGAAAACTATGGCCGTTTAGCCAATAAAACTTTAGCTGATTTGGAAATTGGTGCTTCAGGTCGTACGGATGAAGAAACGATGCGTAAGGAGAATCCGCTTGACTTTGCTCTATGGAAATCAGCCAAAGATGGTGACGTTTCTTGGGATAGCCCCTGGGGAGCGGGGCGGCCGGGCTGGCATATCGAGTGCTCGGTGATGGCCACAGCCATTTTGGGGGATACTATCGATATCCACGGTGGTGGCGCCGATCTTGAATTTCCTCATCATACTAATGAAATAGCCCAATCAGAAGCAAAGACAGGTCAAACCTTTGCCCGATACTGGATGCACAATGGTTTTGTTAATGTGGACAATGAAAAAATGTCGAAATCCCTGGGGAATTTTGTGACTGTTCATGACTTACTACAAACCGTAGATGGTCAGGTGCTGCGCTTTTTCCTAGCCACACAGCACTACCGTAAGCCGATTAACTTTACCGAAAAAGCTATTTATGACGCAGCTGTTAATCTAACCTACCTCAAAAATGCTTATCAACAGCCTCTTCAAGATACTGTAGATGAAGCAGCTTTAGAGACTTTTAAGGCACGATTTACAGCGGCTATGGATGACGATTTCAACACTGCCAATGGCATCACTGTTCTTTTTGACTTGGCAAAGTGGATTAATTCAGGGCATTATACAGCTGCGGTTAAAGAGGCCTTTGCTGGCATGTTGCAGGTTTTTGGGATTGTTTTTCAAGAGGAGGAAGCTGTTTCCTTAGATGAAACCATTGAAGCCCTGATTGCAGAACGTCAAGAAGCACGTGCCAATAAGGATTTTGCGCGAGCGGATGCGATTCGTGACCAATTAGCAGAGCAGGGGATTAAGCTTTTGGATACCAAAGATGGGGTGAGGTGGACACGTGACTGATCAAAGTCTAGTTGATGTTAATCTTATCAATGGGATAGCTCTTGCTTTTGAAGGAGATGCCGTTTATTCCTATTACATTCGTCGGCATCTGATTTTCACTGGGCAAACCAAGCCCAATCAACTGCACCGCCTAGCGACGCGTTATGTGTCTGCCAAGGCACAGGCTAACCTCATCACAGCCATGCTAGAAGCACAGCTGTTGACCGAAACAGAAGAAGCTATCTATCGTCGTGGACGCAATACCAATAGTCACACCAAGGCGAAAAATGCAGATGTTGTGACTTATCGCATGTCCACGGGTTTTGAAGCGGTTATGGGCTATTTGGACATGACCAATCAAACCAAGCGTTTGCAGGAGTTAGTCAATTGGTCTATTGCTTGGATTGATGGGCAAGCGTCATAGCAGCTTGTTTCAAAAATGATATCATTTGATGATCAAGCACATTAAAGGAGTGTTCATGTCTTATTTTGATAACTTTATGTTAGCCAATCAAGCTTACGTGGCTCTTCATGGCACCGCCCACCTTCCGATTAAACCCAAAACCAGGGTTGCCATTGTGACTTGTATGGACTCAAGGCTTCATGTGGCACAAGCTTTGGGATTGGCACTCGGTGATGCTCATATTTTACGTAATGCTGGTGGTCGGGTGACAGATGATGTGATTCGCTCGCTGGTGATTTCACAGCAACAGTTGGGGACGCGAGAGATTGTTGTTTTGCACCATACAGATTGTGGGGCGCAAACGTTCACCAATGAGACTTTCCAGCAGCAGCTACAAGATGAGCTGGGTGTGGATGTGTCAGACAAGGATTTTTTGCCCTTTACGGATATCGCTGACAGTGTTCGCGAAGACATACAAAAGCTCAAAAACTCTCCTTTAATTCCAGACGATATTACCATCAATGGGGCTATCTACGATGTTGATACTGGTCGGATGCAGGTCATTTTATGAAGTGCCTAATAGCGTCAAGAAGAAAAAACTGCTGGCAATCATTTGGTTGTCAGCAGTTTTGCTAAGAAGGAATAAGGTAGAGCAATGACTGTTCAAGAAGTTGATGATGTCAAAAGTCCCGATTGAGATACTCTGAAGAGATGTGTTCAAGTGCGTGAGGTCAGTATTAGCAGGTCTTTAAAATAAGAGAAACTGAAGCGGTTGATAGCTAGTTGAAAAAGGCGAATAGGGCTTGAGACGGATGCCAGCTGGCTCTGTTTTTGCTACCATAAGAACAGAATCAGATGGAGGATATTATCATGACAGATCAACGAATGGATTATCGGATTGAAAGCAATATGCAGTTTCCTTTGGTTGAAATAACCTTAGAAGCTGGTGAATCAGTATACTTGCAAAAAGGAAGCATGGTCTATCATAGCCCAGGGATCCAACTCAACACCCGTTTGAATGGGAGTGGTTCGGGCATCAGCAAGATGCTTGGGGCCATTGGGCGCTCAATGACTTCTGGTGAGTCGGTATTTATCACCGAAGCAGTCTCTTCGGAAGCTAATGGCCGGCTAGCGCTAGCGCCGTCAATGCCGGGTCAAGTTATTGCCCTTGAGCTTGGTGATAAGCAGTACCGCCTCAATGATGGCGCTTTTCTTGCTTTGGACGGTTCTGCTCAGTACCGCATGGAACGTCAGTCAGTGGGGAGAGCTCTATTTGGCGGTCAGGGTGGCTTCTTTGTAATGGCAACGCAAGGACAAGGTACCCTTTTAGCAAATGCCTTTGGGTCAATCAAGAAGTTAGAATTAAATGGTGATAGCATGACCATCGACAATGCCCATGTGGTAGCGTGGAGTGAAACCCTTGACTATGACATTCACCTTGAAAATGGTTTCTTGCAATCTATCGGTACTGGCGAAGGTGTTGTCAATACCTTTAAGGGTTACGGTGAGATTTACGTGCAAAGTCTTAATTTGGAAAACTTTGCGCACAGTTTGTCACCTTACTTACCAACGGCTGGTTAAGGCTAAGCAGACAGGGAAGACCTGCCTGCTTTTTTAGTGCGCCTTATGACCACTTACAGGGCTTCTCTAACCACTTACGACAAAGTCCTTGTTTTTAAGGTCGGACTTGTTATAATAGGCATAGATATGGGGAAGGGAGCGATGGTTATGAAGGTACGTATCGAAATTGATGATGACTTGGAACAGACGGAAATCGTTATTCGCACCAAGCAATTGTCGCCTGAGATTGAGACCCTTCAGGGCCTCCTGTCACAGTCTGACAAGCCTCCCTTGACTTTCTATAAGGGAGACAGTGAATATTTCCTGAGTTTGGAGACCTTGCTCTTCTTCGAAACGGATGGCAGTAAGGTCCTTGCCCACACCAAAGACAAGACCTACGAAGTCAAGCGAAAGCTCTATGAGTTGGAGGAGTACTTACCGGCTTATTTTTGCCGTATTGCCAAATCAACCATTGTCAATGTGAGGGCCGTTTACTCGCTGGATAAATCCTTTTCAGGGACTAGTCGCATTCGTTTTTATGATACCCATAAGCAGGTGCATGTGTCCCGACATTACTATCACTTGCTCAAAGAAAAATTGCGGGAAATGAGGTAGGAAAGATGAAAAAAACGTTGTTGGGACTTGCTTTTATTGCTCTAGCTGTCTTGGTTTTGCTGAAGGAAACTTTGGGTTTGGGGACCTTGCCTTTCTGGCCGCTTATCTGGACCGCTGTTTTTGTGGGCTTAACGCTTAAAAGTCTATTTCAAAAACATTGGTATCATGGAATCTTGTTTGGGTTACTGACCTTGGTCATGCTTAACTCTATTTACCATTGGGTGGAGGTATCCTTTTGGACACTTGTCTTGGTTGGGGGCTTATTGTTGTTTGGGCTCAATTTGCTCTTTAATCCAAGACAGAACGTCTTCTTTTGGAAGAGCTCAAGCGGTGTGGAGCATCATGCTTCTGGTCCTGCTTCGCCAGGAGCGTACCTTGTCTTTGCGAGTGGAACCCGCTATGTGACGGATGACAACCTTGTCGCTATCGGTGGTGATGTCGTTTTCTCCAGTGCATCCCTTTATTTTGACCAAGCTACCATGTCAGGTGATACAGCGACTTATTCTGGCGATGCGGTTTTCTCCAGTGTTCAACTTTTTGTTCCCAAAAACTGGCAGGTTGAATTGACAGGCGACCGTGTCTTCAGCATGGTGACCGCTAATGCCAGCGGTCAGGCGACGGATAAGACCTTAATCATCAGTGGTGACTATGTCTTTAGCCGCTTGGTGGTTTATTATGTGTAATCGTAAGAGAGCCTGTCAAGGCTCTTTTTGCTGGATTGGATGTAAAAGTAAACCTTTCTAGCGCTAAGGCTTTTGTCCTCGGGGCATTTTTGCTATAATGGGTCTGATTGAATGTGACAGAAGGAGACAAGAATGACAAATCAAATTCGTGTGCGTTATGCACCAAGTCCAACAGGCTTGTTACACATTGGTAACGCTCGGACAGCTTTATTTAATTACCTCTATGCGCGCCACCATGGTGGTGAGTTTATCATCCGTATCGAGGATACAGACCGCAAACGCCATGTCGAAGATGGGGAGCGTTCTCAACTGGAAAACCTACGCTGGTTAGGAATGGACTGGGATGAAAGCCCAGAGACACATGCCAACTACCGCCAATCTGAACGCTTGGCATTGTACCAAAAGTACATCCAACAGCTCCTTGATGAAGGGAAGGCTTACAAGTCTTACGTCACGGAAGAAGAACTCCAACAAGAAAGAGAACGTCAAGAGGCAGCTGGTGAAACACCGCGTTATGTCAATGAATTTTTGGGAATGTCAGCTGAGGAAAAAGCGGCTTACATTGCAGAACGTGAGGCAGCTGGTATAGTTCCGACTGTTCGTATTGCGGTTAAAGAAGATGCAATCTATCAATGGACAGATATGGTCAAGGGAGACATCTCCTTTGAGGGTGGCAATATCGGTGGTGACTGGGTCATTCAAAAGAAAGACGGCTATCCCACTTATAACTTTGCCGTTGTTGTGGATGACCATGACATGCAGATTTCCCATGTGATTCGTGGCGATGACCATATCGCCAACACTCCAAAACAACTGATGATTTACGAGGCACTGGGTTGGCAAGCACCGGAGTTTGGGCATATGACCCTCATCATCAATGCTGAGACGGGTAAAAAACTGTCTAAGCGTGATACCAATACCCTTCAATTCATCGAGGATTACCGCCAGAAGGGCTACATGCCAGAAGCCATTTTCAACTTCATTGCGCTGCTTGGTTGGAATCCTGGTGGTGAGGATGAGATTTTCAGCCGTGAAGAGCTTATCCAGCTCTTTGATGAACATCGCCTCAGCAAATCTCCAGCAGCCTTTGACCAGAAGAAACTGGACTGGGTGAGCAATGATTACTTCAAGAGGGCATCTGTCGATGAGGTCTTTGCATTATGCAAACCTTACCTTGAAAAGACTGGGCGTTTAACCGATAAGGCTGAAAAATTAGTCGAACTCTATAAACCACAGTTGACATCGGCTGATGAAATTGTCCCTCTCACAGACCTCTTTTTCTCAGACTTCCCAGAGTTGACAGCAGCTGAAAAAGACGTGATGGCAGGTGAAACGGTACCGACGGTGCTTGAGGCTTTCAAGGCTAAGCTAGAAGCCATGTCTGATGATGATTTCCAACCCGACAATATCTTCCCACAAATCAAGGCTGTCCAAAAAGAAACAGGTATCAAAGGGAAAAACCTCTTTATGCCAATTCGTATCGCTGTTTCAGGTGAAATGCATGGTCCAGAATTGCCAAATACCATCTATCTTCTAGGTCGTGAGAAATCCATCGAGCACTTGAACAATATGTTAAAGAGCCTTTAATATTAAAGGGAGTAGGATTTGCCAATCTTTTCATTGGTGGTGATTAAAGTACCGATTGAAACAGCGCTGATGAGTTGCTTTAGGTTAGGGTAAGACTATACTGACGCAACCCATTTCAAATCCCTAAACCCTAATAACTTTCGACAAAGCAGGCTGGTCCTGCTTTTTTCTTTCTTGATTTCGTGGTACAATGGTGAGGATAATTTAAGGACATGGAGAAATGATATGAGTTTCTATAATCACAAAGTAATTGAACCCAAATGGCAGAAGTTTTGGGCTGAGCATGATACTTTTAAAACAGGAACAGATGCTTCAAAACCTAACTTTTATGCCCTTGATATGTTTCCTTACCCTTCTGGTGCCGGTCTTCATGTGGGACATCCTGAAGGCTATACGGCAACTGATATTTTAAGTAGGTATAAAAGAGCACAAGGTTATAATGTCTTGCACCCTATGGGATGGGATGCCTTTGGGCTACCAGCTGAGCAGTATGCTATGGACACGGGCAATGATCCAGCAGTATTTACCGCAGAAAATATCGCCAATTTCAAGCGTCAAATCAATGCCCTAGGTTTCTCTTACGATTGGGATCGTGAAATCAACACCACTGACCCTAACTACTACAAGTGGACTCAGTGGATTTTCACGAAATTATACGAAAAAGGTCTGGCCTATGAAGCCGAAGTGCCTGTAAACTGGGTAGAGGAGTTGGGAACAGCCATTGCCAATGAAGAAGTCCTACCAGATGGGACCTCTGAGCGTGGTGGCTATCCAGTTGTTCGTAAGCCCATGCGCCAATGGATGCTCAAAATCACGGCCTATGCCGAACGTCTTTTAGAGGATTTAGAGGACGTGGATTGGCCGGAATCTATCAAAGATATGCAGCGCAATTGGATTGGCAAGTCAACAGGAGCTAATGTAACCTTCAAGGTTAAGGATACTGATAAAGACTTTACGGTCTTTACCACACGGCCAGATACCTTGTTTGGAGCGACTTATGCGGTCTTAGCACCAGAGCATGCTCTGGTTGATGAAGTGACAACACCTGACCAGAAAGAAGCCGTAGCCGAGTACAAACGTCAGGCTAGTCTAAAATCTGATTTGGCACGGACGGACTTGGCTAAGGAAAAAACAGGGGTTTGGACAGGAGCTTATGCGATTAATCCTGTCAATGGCAAGGAAATGCCAATATGGATTGCGGACTATGTTCTAGCGAGCTATGGTACTGGAGCTATCATGGCAGTTCCTGCGCATGACGAACGCGATTGGGAATTTGCTAAGCAATTTGGACTTGACATCGTTCCGGTGGTTGAAGGAGGTCAGGTCGATGAGGCTCCTTATACTGAGGATGGCCCTCATATCAATTCGGACTTCTTAGATGGTCTTGACAAGGCGAGTGCCATTGCGAAAATGATTGAATGGCTTGAGCAAGAGGGTGTTGGTCAGGAGAAAGTCACTTATCGGTTAAGGGATTGGCTTTTCAGCCGCCAACGTTACTGGGGAGAGCCTATTCCAATTATTCACTGGGAAGATGGCACCAGTACCGCAGTTCCTCTAGAGCAGCTGCCCCTAGAATTGCCTAAGACAACAGATATTAAACCTTCAGGCACAGGGGAAAGTCCCCTAGCCAATCTAACAGATTGGCTTGAAGTGACCCGCGAAGATGGGGTCAAGGGGCGTCGGGAGACCAATACCATGCCTCAGTGGGCTGGTTCAAGCTGGTATTACCTACGTTATATTGACCCTCATAATACGGAAAAGCTAGCTGACGAAGAGCTCCTCAAACAATGGTTACCAGTCGATATTTATATCGGTGGTGCGGAACATGCTGTGCTTCACTTGCTTTATGCTCGTTTCTGGCACAAGTTCCTTTATGACCTTGGGGTTGTGCCAACCAAGGAGCCATTCCAAAAGCTCTTTAACCAAGGGATGATTTTAGGGACTAGCTACCGTGATCATCGCGGCGCACTTGTCGCTACTGATAAGGTTGAAAAACGTGACGGCTCCTTCTATCATATGGAAACAGGTGAGGAGCTTGAACAAGCACCAGCCAAAATGTCTAAATCCCTTAAAAATGTTGTCAATCCAGATGATGTTGTGGAGCAGTTTGGCGCGGATACCCTTCGTGTCTATGAGATGTTTATGGGGCCACTTGATGCCTCTATCGCTTGGAGCGAAGAAGGCCTTGAAGGGAGTCGTAAATTCCTTGACCGTGTCTATCGCTTGATCACCACCAAGGAACTTTCTGAGGAAAATGATGGCTCCTTGGACAAGGTTTACAATGAGACCGTTAAAGCAGTGACCGAACAAGTGGAAGAATTGAAATTCAATACCGCCATCGCTCAACTCATGATTTTTGTTAATGCTGCCAATAAAGCTGACAAGCTCTTTGTTGAGTATGCCAAAGGCTTTGTGCAATTACTAGCCCCATTTGCCCCACACTTAGCTGAAGAATTATGGCAAAACTTGACCGCATCTGGGGAGTCTATCTCCTACGTTGCTTGGCCGACGTATGATGCTAGCAAACTGGTTGAAAGTGACGTTGAGATTGTCGTTCAGATTAAAGGTAAAGTGAGAGCAAAACTTGTGGTTGCTAAGGATTTACCTAAAGAAGACCTGGAAAAAGCGGCACTTGAACATGCTAAAATCCAGTCGGAAATTGCTGATAAGACCATTGTCAAAGTCATTGTCGTTCCAAATAAACTCGTCAATATTGTGGTCAAATAGTCTATGAAAGGTCTATTCTGTAAAGAGTGGGCCTTTTGAGCTGGTGACAGAACACTAATAGCCCAAGCGAAAGCAGTTTCCTCCATTTGTTATAGCCTGTGACTATAGATAAGTCTAGTCATTGTCAAATAGCCATTGCCCTGACTTCATGGTAAAATAAGTAATTATTAAGAAAGAAAATAGTAGCTCTTAGCTACGACTATGAAAGGAGCAAGATGATTAATAAACTGTTGGTTTTACAATCTGATTTTGGTCTGGTGGATGGTGCTGTTTCAGCGATGATTGGTGTTGCCCTCCAAGAAGATCCGACCTTAGGTGTTCATCATTTAACGCATGATATTACTCCCTACAATACTTTTGAGGCGAGTTACCGTCTTTTTCAGACAACAGAATATTGGCCAGAAGGCACAACCTTTGTGTCAGTTGTGGATCCAGGAGTTGGTTCGGATCGTAAAAGCGTCGTTGCCTTAACAGAGAATAATCAGTATATCGTAACCCCAGACAATGGTACCCTCTCTCATCTCAAACGCCATGTTGGGATTAAAGCGGTGCGTGAAATTTCAGAAGTGGCTAACCGTCGCAAAAATACGGAGCATTCTTACACCTTTCATGGACGTGACGTCTATGCCTACACAGGTGCTAAGTTGGCGTCAGGGCATATCACGTTTGAGGAAGTTGGCCCGGAATTACCGGTTGCCAGTATTTTAGAAATGGCAGAGGTTGAGACGGTCCTGACGGCTACCAGTGTGTCAGGGGCGATTGATATTTTGGACGTGCGTTTTGGGTCGCTATGGACATCTATTAGTCGTGAAGCCTTTGAAGCGCTCAAGCCAAGATTTGGGGAGCGTTTCGAGGTGACCATTTCCCACCACGATCTCTTGATTTACCAAAATCAAGTGACCTATGGCAAATCGTTTGCCGATGTTGGTTTGGGTCAACCGATTCTCTACATCAATTCCCTTTACCGTGTCGGGCTGGCTATCAATCAGGGTTCCTTTGCCAAGGCTTATAATGTTGGTGTCGGATCGAGCTGGAAAATTGTCATTAAAAAGATAAACTAAAAAAGGATAGGCTATATTTATGAAAAATCATTCTATTAAAACTGTCGTTGCAACGGGTATTGGAGCTGCTCTCTTTGTGATTATTGGGATTTTAATCAATATTCCAACAGCTTTGCCAAATACCAGCATTCAACTACAATACGCTGTATTAGCCCTTTTTGCTGTTATTTATGGGCCAACCGTTGGTTTCTTTTCAGGTTTTATTGGTCATGCTGTCAAAGATGCGCTACAATTTGGCTCACCATGGTGGACTTGGGTGTTAGTATCTGGTCTAGTGGGTCTTGTGATTGGCCTTGTCAGTCGTCAGTTGGACATCAATAAAGGTTATTTAACAGCCAAGGATTATGTCTTGTTTAATGTTACTCAAGTGCTCATCAACTGTCTTGGTTGGGGCTTGATTGCACCATTTTTGGACATTCTGGTTTATAGTGAACCGTCTAATAAGGTCTATGCACAAGGCTTTTTATCAGCCATTGTTAATCTGGTAACGGTTGGTATCGGAGGTAGTCTTTTATTGACCCTCTATGCTAAAACACGGACGAAAAAAGGCAGTCTAACAAAACATTAAGCTCTAGCGTATCGTGTAATTCTTTGGGTTTCATTGCTGCTAAGCTTTCATAAGGAAGAGCTGAGAGAATTCTCTGCTCTTATTTTACGTTTTACTGAGTGAGAACACATGACAAATTATATTCATTTTGAAGATTTTTCCTTCACCTATAATGCTCAATCAGAGCCAACCTTGAAGGGAATTACGTTGAGCATTGAAGAAGGGGAAAAGGTTCTGATATTGGGGCCTTCAGGTAGTGGAAAATCCACTCTGGGGCAATGCCTCAATGGGATTATTCCAGAGGTGTATCCTGGAAAGCTGGAGGGAAGTCTGACTCTGGCAGGCAAAGATGCGGGGGCTCTCTCTATCTACGACCGTTCCTTTTTGGTATCGACGGTTTTGCAAGACCCGGATGGGCAGTTTATCGGCCTTAGTGTCGCGGAAGACATTGCCTTTGCCTTAGAAAACGACGCGCTTGCTCAGCCGGAAATGAAGGAGCGTGTCGCACAGTGGGCGGATCGTTTGGACTTACAAAAGTTGCTGAGTCATCGTCCCCAAGACCTGTCTGGTGGGCAAAAGCAGCGGGTTAGCTTGGCAGGTGTTTTGATTGATGAGAGTCCTATTTTGCTTTTTGATGAACCCTTGGCTAATTTAGATCCTAAGGCTGGCCAAGAGACGATGGCACTGATTGAACGGATGCATCAGGAAGTGGGAGCAACGACCATTATCATTGAACATCGGTTGGAAGATGTTTTGGCAATCCCTATTGATCGTATTGTATTAATGGATGACGGTCGCATTGTGTTTAACGGCAAGCCTGATCAGTTACTGCGGACAGATCTATTGTCAGAGCATGGGATTCGAGAGCCTCTTTACCTGACAGTTTTAAAATCCCTAGGGCTTGACCTTGGTGGGATGGCGCAAGTGACCTCTTTATCACAGATGTCTCTCCCAGAGTTGAGGTTACCAAGGTTGACAAACACGGTTAAAAAACCAAGCCCACCGCTGTTAGAAGTGAATCATTTGACAGTGGGGTATGACCCTGACAAACCGATTATCAAGTGTGCTTCGTTTACCTTAAACAAAGGAGAGCTTGTTGCTATTGTCGGTAAAAATGGTACTGGCAAATCAACCCTAGTCAAAGGGCTGTGTGCTTACCTGCCGATTAAGGGCGATCTTATTTATAAAGGAAAGTCTATTTTAGGGGATTCCATAACGGAGCGTTCGGAGCGGATTGGCTATGTCTTACAGAATCCGAATCAAATGATTAGTCAAACGATGATCTGGGATGAGGTAGCCCTTGGTTTAAGGCTATGCCATCTTGATGAGGAGACCATCCAGGAACGTGTGACTCGTGTACTTAAGCTTTGTGGTTTGTATGCTTACCGTCACTGGCCTATTTCGGCCTTGTCTTTTGGACAGCGAAAGCGCGTGACGATTGCGGCTATTTTAGTGCTCAATCCTGAGATGATTATCTTGGATGAGCCGACTGCAGGACAGGATCAACGGACCTATCGGGAAATCATGCTATTTCTACGCGAATTGAGCCTAGCTGGGCATACGATTGTGATGATTACCCATGACATGCAGCTGATGTTGGACTATGCTGATCGTTGCTTGGTTATCGGTGAGCAAGGGATTTTGGCTGACTGTTCACCAGAGATGGTCTTATTAGATCCGACCTTGGTTCAGAAAGCCCACCTTAAAACCCCATCTCTCTATCAGCTAGCTGAACAAATAGGGCAAACCCCAGAAGACGTCACAGCCTATTATCAATCGTTAGAAAGGAACTTGTAAGATGAGCAATCGTTTATTAGGCTACCATCCGGGTAGGGGCTTTTTGTACCAATTATCAGGGACGAGTAAGCTCCTCTTTTTCATCTTGGTGTCGGTGGCTGTGATGACTAGCTATGACACACGGTTTTTGCTTGTTATTGCTCTGGGCTCTTTGCTCCTCTTTCTAAGGGCTGGGATTAAATGGCGAGAGGTGTCTTTTGTGTTTACCTTTGTTGGTCTATTTGCCTTGCTGAACCTGACGATGATTTACGTGTTTGCGCCCCAATATGGTGTGAATTTATATGGCGCTAAGACCGTCTTATTAGATGGTCCAGGTCCATACGATCTGACCTTGGAAGAATTATTCTATCTTTTTAATGTGGCTGTTAAGTATGTCTCGACCTTGCCATTAGCTGTGATTTTCCTTTTGACCACACATCCGAGTCAATTTGCGTCGAGTTTAAATCAGCTTGGTTTGCCCTATCGCTTTGCCTATGCCGTTAGTTTGACGCTGCGCTATATTCCTGATTTGCAGGAAGAGTTTGGCATTATTCGAAACTCTCAAGAAGCAAGGGGATTGGAATTGTCTCAAAAAGCGTCCTTAATGGCTAGAATTAGGGGGAATATTCAAATCATAACCCCTTTGATTTTTGCCTCTTTAGAAAGGATTGAAACCATTTCAACCGCAATGACCTTGCGACGCTTTGGCAGATACAAGAGACGAACCTGGTATCAAGCGACAGCTTGGTCAAGGCAGGATAGTTTGGTTATCCTGCTAAGTGCCTTGATTTTAGCTTTGGATATCGCCCTCTTCATGGTAAATGGTGGCCGTTTTTACAATCCATTTTAAAGCAAAACCTCCTTGTCTAACAAGGAGGTTTTGACTAAGAGCGGACTTTGTAGATAGTCTCATATATCACAGGTGTATTGGCTTTTAGGATGGGTGATGGGAAGGTAGGGGTGCTGATTGCATTTGGGAAGTGCTGGGTTTCCAAGCAAAAGCCGCTGCGATTAGGGTAGTTAGTCGCTTCTTTTCCAGCAATTTCACCTAAGAAATTACCGGTGTAAAATTGAACTCCTGGTAAATTGGTAAAGACGTTTAGGGTGATACCGGATTGGTCGCCTATCACAGTCGCAAAAGCTTCCTCAAGACTCGGGGAATCAATAGCAAAGTTATGGTCGTAACCGTGGGCTAGTTGGAGTTGTTCAAGGGCTTGTTCGATATCCTGGCCGATTGTTTTGGGTTTTCGAAAATCAAAAGCTGTCCCTTCAACGTTAAGGATGTCTCCGGTTGGAATGGATTTATCATCTTGGATAGGGGTGTAGTGGCTGGCTTTTAGCTGAAGCTGGTGGTTGGCAATAGAGCCAGAAGCATGACCGTTTAGGTTGAAATAGGAATGGTTGGTTGGACTAAATGGGGTATCCTTATCTGACACAGCTTCGTAAGAAATGGTTAGCTGATTGTCTTGGGTTAGTTGATAGGTCGTTTTTAAGGTCAGATTGCCGGGATACCCTTGATCGCCCTCAAGGCTTTCAAGTTTGAAAGTGACTTTGTTGTTAGCTTCATCTAGAGCGTCCATTTCCCAAATCCTTAGCTGATAGCCATCAGGGCCACTATGGAGGTTGTTATGGCCTTCGTTTTGAGGGATTTGAAAAGTTTCCCCATTCAGTGAAAACTGAGCGCCTTTCGTGCGGTTGGCCACGCGACCAACGGTGCTACCAAAGTAGGTATTGGTATTATCAAAGTATTCGTCAAGTGTCTCAAACCCTAACACAATATCAGTCAGTTGCCCATGCTTATCCTTTGTTTTAAAGCTAAGGAGAGATGCGCCTAGGGGTGTCACTGTCACAGCAGTCCCGTTTTGGTTGGTTAAGGTCAGAGTCCTAACTAGCCCTTGTTTTGTTGTCAAGTATTTACTTGCAATCATCGCTTGATCCTTTCCGTGCATTGTTGAGAATTAACTCCTGTCACCAGCTAGTATACCCCATTTTGAGGGATTTGAAAACGCTTCAATAGGGTGTTTGTCTTGATGAAAAAGCTACTCGATGGCTAATGTTCTATGCTATAATCATACTAATCATGATTTGAAGGGGATTTTATGGAACTTCGTGAGGTATTCCCAGAAGGGATTTATTCTGAACAGCCATTTATTGGGGAATCGTTTTACACAGTCAGTGAGGGTGAACGGTTTTTTCACCTTCCCAAGGAACAGGTGAGTGATAGAGAAGCGGCTCTTTTACAGCATTTTTTAGAGCTAGACGAGTCTAATCACAGGGATAATATTTGGTGGCGATTCTTCAACAATCAAGCTGACCTACCCATTCGACAGACGGATGTGCAGCTGATACTGCTTAAGCATTCAAAAGATCTGCCAGCGGCGATGACTGATTTGCTTAGGGAATTGCTGCCGCATTTGGTGAGCCTTAATCCCTTGACTTCCACACAGACCCTCCTTGTTCTGGCGGTAGCGGATAGAGGCGAAGCTAAGGACATGATTGCTAGTCTTTTGCCGACTTTGGAGGGTGACTTTGGGTTGAGACTCAGTGCTTTTGTGGGCAATGCTTGGTTAGGGCTATCAGAGCAAGAGGTGTCTCAGGTCTTACGCTTGGAATATGCTTTGTTTGAAGATTATCGCCATTGTGAGGGACAGACTGCCCTTCTTTCGTTTTCGCAATTATTGCTATGGGCAATCGTTCACAAGAAGGACATCAGCTTGCTTACGCAGCAATTGCAGCTCTTAATGGGCCGCTTGAAGGATAGTGAGGCTTTAGTTCTAACCTTGTGGCAGGAGCAGGGAAACCTTGTCCAAACCGCTCAACGCCTCTTTATTCATCGCAATTCCTTACAATACCGATTGGATAAATATCACCAAGCGACAGGGCTTAACCTCAAACAGTTAGATGATTTAGCCTTAGCTTATTTGCTTATGTTACAGACCAGTTGATGAACTGAGGTTAGCGATGATAGTTACACGGTAGGGAGCGTTTTTTAGTAATAATAGAGTTATCAGATACTAGGGGGAAGATTCTGTTTTCTTAATAAGAAAATGACGAAACAATTGTTGGCGGTCTGAGGGGTGGGCGCTTTTTAGCTCAATCATCAGACCGTTTATGATTTTTGCTGTTCTTGAACCTGATTTTGGTGTAGTCTCAAGGCGAGATGAATATTCATTAGGTGGTCGGTATTTTTGAAATCAATGTTTAGCAGTGTTTCGATTTTAGCCAGTCTAGCACGTAAGGTATTGACATGAATGTAGAGTATTTGACTGGTTTCGGTATAAGAGAAATGATTGTTAAAGAAGGTGACTAGCGTTGTGTAGAGTTGTGCGTGATGATGGGCATCGTATTGCTCGAGAGGTGTTATAAATTGTTCCATAAGTTCATCAATGGCTAGCTGATTGATTTTACCATTGTCGTGTGTGAGCAAGGTCAGGATACCGATGTCTTGATAGCGCTGAATATTTTGCGCTCGTAAGTTGGTTTTTGAGAATTGAGCCGCTTGCTTGGCTTCGTCTAGGGCCGTTCGCAGTTTCCAGTAGGGCTTAACGCTACTAATGCCAATGTAATAAGCTGGATGTTTGACAAAATCATTCAAGAGCTGAGTCAGTTGGTCTAATTGTTTTAAGATGGTCGAATCGCTGCCGACAATCATAATGAGCTGCTGCTTTCTCGAAAAGAAATGGACATCATGTAAATTAAGGGATGAGTTAAGCAGGTGAGTGGTCAGCTGCAAAAACTCATTTTCAAAAGCGATAACATCATCTCCCACGAAGATATCTGAAACAAGGAGCACTTGGAGATTGGGCTTAATTTCTTGTCCCAGACTAAGGCTATATTTGTTTAGTAAGTCTTCGTTGGGCCCTTTTATCTTCAACAAATCGTCAAAGATAATGCTTCGGAAGTAATTATTATGTTTTTGGAATTCTTTTTCAAGGACCTGTTTGAGTAAGATAATGGATTTGATGTTTTCGATTTTGGATAAAATAGTCGGTTCAATGGTTTCAGTCGTTGAGTCGGTTTTTAAGATGATAAAGTTGGTTAGTTGCTGCTTACGATAAATGGGTAAAAAGAAGAGATGGATGTCGAGGTTGTTAAGAAAAAAACTGCGGTAACAAAAACCGTTAATAGGAGTATGGTTTAAATCATGTCCAATAACAGAAAAGCGACCAATATTGTTGATACTAAAACGGTCAAGGTATTCCTGCCAAGGCCAGTCATCGCTATGGTCAATTAAATCGAGTTGATGATTGGTTAAAGCGATTGAAAGCCCAGAGGTTTCATAGATAATGTGACAGATTTTATTGAGGCTATGATTTTTTGAAAAGTATTGAATGGTGTGTTGTAAAAAATGTTCTGATTCAGCCAATGAGCGTGTTTTTTGAGTGATTTCTGCTTCTTGAAAAGCAATAATAACATCTCTCCAGGCATAGTGGTTGTTGATTAAAATGAGTGGGATATTATAGTAGCGCAAAAGCTCAATGCAACCTTCATTGATAAAGTGACGAAATTTTTTCTTTGAAACAATGGCGCTGACTTTATGTTGTTTCAATTTATCAATAAAGTCTCTTGTCAAGTAATGTTTGATAAAATTGCCGATAACCAATAGTTCATCTTGCCCTAACCACTCATCGATTTCCAAAGTGTCCATAATGTTGATGGATTTAAGGGGATTCGTAATCCCTTTTTCAGTGGTAAATAGTTCTGCATCGTCAAATAAGGGTAATTTTAGTAACTGTTGTAGCGTCATATTAGGATTCATAAGATCTCCTTTGTAGCTTTGTACAATGCAAGGGGGGTCTTTTTGTATTTTAACACAATTTACAATTTTATGAAAGCGCTTTATAATTAAGCTAACAAAATCAAAAAAGGAGATTCTTGCTATGAGAAATCGTTTTAAAGGTAAAGATTACCTCGCTTTCAAGGATATGACTCGTGAGGAAATCGAGTTCATCACTGACTTGGGTCTAGATTTCAAGAAAAAATGGACTTCCAAGGAACCACATGAGTACCTTAAAGGACAAGTTTGGGCAGCCCTATTTGAGAAAAATTCGACTCGTACGCGTAATGCCTTTGAAAGAGCTGCAGCCGATTTGGGGGTTAAGGTGGTTTACCTTCGTCCAGATGAAATGCAGATGACTCGAGGAGAGCCTCTAAAAGACACAGCCCGCATTTTGGATCGTTATTTTGATGGCTTGTTTATCCGAACCTTTGGTCACGAAATTGTGGAAGAGTGTTCAGAGTGGATGCAAAATCCAGTTATCAATGGCTTAACTGCCTTAGAGCACCCAACACAAGGCATTGCCGATTTAATGACCATCAAGGAGAAAAAAGGCCGTTATGAAGGTTTGAAGATTTGCTACTCAGGAAATCTGTATAACGTTGCTTACACCACGATGATTTTCTGTGCTACTTTAGGCATTGATCTCTCCATTGCCTGTCCTGAAGGGCTAGAACCAGATGCGGATATTCTAGCAGAAACCATGCGTCGTGCAGCTATTAGTGGCGCTAAAATTGAATTCACACAAGATTTTGACGCAGCCTTGAAAGATGCCGATGTTGTCTATGGCATGTCCCAATATAGTATGGGACAAAGCGATGAAGAGATTGCCTATCTTAAAAAAGCCTTCGCACCATATCAAATCACAATGGAAGCCATGAAAAAAGCGAAACCAGATGCTATCTTTATGCATTGTTTACCAGCTCATCGTGGTGAGGAAGTGACGGATGAAGTTATGGAGTGCGATCAATCCGTTATTTTCGATGAAGGTGAAAATAGAATGCACTCCATCAAAGCTATCTTAGCTGCGGTTGCCAATTAAAGTTCCTAGACCAACAGAGTAGCTACTTTTTAGCGACTCTGTCGGTCACAAATGATAAATGAACGAGGATAGATACTATGGGAGCAAGCGAAAAGAAAGGATTTAAAACTCCGAATACTTATGTCATTATTTTCTTTGTGTTGCTTTTAGTAGCCTTTCTAACCTGGATTATACCGGGTGGTAAATATTCTTACGATGAGGCAGGGCGTGCTATAGCAAATTCTTACCAGCAAATCAAGTCTAACCGACAAGGGCTTTGGGATGTCATTATGGCACCAATCATTGGTATGGTTGGTAACAAAGAAGTTTCGGGAGCCATTACCATATCATTGAACGTGATGTTATTTGGTAGCTTTTTAGAGATGATGGATGCGACTGGCGCTATCAATATTGCCTTAAAAAATATCGCCAAAAAATACCGAAGCAACTATTACGCTTTAATAACCGTGTTGACCTTTATGATGGGGATATTTGGAACAGTGCAAGGGGCTTACGAAGAGGGCTTTGTCTATTTGTTGATGTTCCTCCCAATCATCTTATCATTAGGGCTAGATACGATTGTGGCTCTGATGATTGTTATTTTTGGTACACAGGCAGGTTGTGCTGCCTCAGTCGTCAATCCTTTTTCAACTGGAATTGCTTCAGGCATTGCTGGAATCAGTCCTGGGCAAGGGATAATCTTTAGAACCATCGTCTTTTTTGTCGTCATGTCTGCTTGTTCTGCGATGATTTGTTTATACGCCAAGAAAGTCAAGGAGCACCCTGAAAAATCAGTTCAATTTTTCAGAAGAAAAGAGGACGTTGCCGAGTTTGCTTCTGTGGAGGGGAATGACGAAAGACTGGATAGCAAGCAAAAGAAAGTCTTTATGATTTTTATCTTGACGTTTGTCATTATGATTCTATCCTTGATTCCTTGGACGTCTTTAAATAGCCATTGGACCTTCTTTACTGATTTGACCAATTGGGCGAACCATAACCCTATTGTAGGAACTTTACTAGGAAGCAGTTTAGTGCCATTTGGCGATTGGTATTTCAATGAGATCAATGGTTTGTTGCTCATCATGACTTTCTTATCTGGTTTCATTATGGGTTATGATGTTGATAAGATTATCAACATTTTGATAAAAGGTGCGGCAGCTCTTGTTTCAACAGCCTTTATTGTCCCTTTAGCCAGAGGTATTCAAGTCTTGATGACCAATGGTAGTATTACAGCCACAGTTCTCAATGCGACTGAGAAAACATTAGGTTCCTTACCTCCACTTGTCTTTGTCTTGGTTTGTTTCTTGGTTTATATCCTCTTAGCGGTATTTATCCCAAGTTCAACAGGACTAGCGGCTGCAACAATTTCCATTATGGCACCCTTAGGGATTTTTGCCGGTGTTTCTGAAGCTAATATGGTTATTATTTATAACTTCGCTTTAGGGTTTGTAAAAGTGCTAGCGCCGACCTCTATCATTGTCATGACCTGTACGCAGGCTGTTCATGTTAGTTACGGATCTTGGATTAAGGCGACTTGGAAATACGTTGCTGTGTATTTCTTGGTATTAGCAGCCTTGTTACTGATTTCGGTATTTGCGGTCTAGCATGTAGGAAAGATAGAACCTTGCTTATTTTAAATGTGAGGGATGAGCAAGTTATTAGTTTCCATCGAACGCTTTTGAGTAGCGTCTGGTGTGTTTCGATGGTGTATCTCATAAAGGAGCGGTAAAATGAGTGAAAAAGTTTACGTTAGTAATGCAACAAATGAATTAAAAAAAGTAATTGTTTGTTCACCAAAATACTATAAATTTAATGCTATTAACGAAATCACGAAAGCTTGGATGGAAAAAGGTGAGACCGAACAAAATGAGTTAATGGTTCAAGAATGGCAAACCTTGATCGATGCCTATAAAGCAAATGGTGTTGAAGTTGTGGAAATGGAACCACAAAAGGAAATGGAAGTTCAAACCTTTGCGCGTGATTTTGGGGCTATGATTAAAGAAGGTGCTATTATCGGGAAATTCCGTCATCCAGCCCGTCAAGTGGAAACGGCTGCCTATGAAGCTAAACTAAAAGAGCTAGGTGTGCCTATTGTGGCGCGTTGTAACGCTGGCTGTTTTGAGGGTGGTGATTTCTGGATGATTGACGAGCATACCCTAGCTTTTGGTCTGGTTGATAGAACAGATGAAGCTGGTGTGGCTAATCTTCGCGAACAATTGCAAAAATTTGGTTATACCGTTGTCGGTGTGCCAATTGCTCCAGAGCACCTACATCTTGACATGTGCTTCAACATCATTGCCCCAAAAGTGTGTCTTGCTTCTAAAAGTGTTCTACCATATTGGTTTATTAGGATGCTCGAAAGACGTGATTTTACTATCATTGATGTGCCAGAGGAATTGATTGAAAAACATGGCTGCAATGTTCAAGCCTTGGGTAATAATAAGGTTTTAGGCATTAAAAATAACGTCTCTGTGAATGACGCCATGGAAAAAGCCGGTGTTGAGGTCATTAAACTACCACTAGAACAAATCTTGAAAGCAGGTGGTGGACCACATTGCATGACCTATCCTGTTGAACGTGGTGTTTGATGTTGAAAAAAGAAGTTAGGTTGTGATGCACATGAAAATAGTTATTTCAGATTATCCCGATTCTATGATGCCAAGTCACGACTACGAGAAAGAAATTCTTAGAAGTGGTTTAGGCGATGACATTGAGATTGTCGTTTATGAGTATAGTGATGCCAAGCGTCAGGAGTTCTATGACGTGATTCACGATGCAGATGCTATACTAACAGCGTTTACTCATATTGATGCCAAAGCTATGGACCATGCGCCAAAATTAAAAGTCATTTCCATGAATGCAACAGGCTATGACAATGTTGATTTACAAGCTGCTAATCAAAGACGAATCGGGGTTTGTCCGGTGGGTGAATATTGTACTAAGGATGTGGCAGAGTTTGCCATTACCATGATGATGGCCTTGGTAAAGAATGTGAAATACTATATCACCGATATTGATCAGCATAACAAATGGCGGTACGACTACCCAGATGCGAATGTTCGTCTGTCTGAGATGACCCTAGGGATTTGTGGTCTTGGCAAAATCGGGAAGACAGTTGCTCGAAAGGCACTTGGTTTAGGAATGACAGTCATTGCTTGCGATCCTTTCATCAGTAAGCCTGATGACTTGGATGTTGAATTGGTAACTAGAGAAGACTTGTTTGCAAGAGCTGATATTGTTGCTAACCACATGAATCTTAATGAGACCAATTATGCTTATTTTGATAGTGAAGCTTTTGCACAGATGGTTAAGCGGCCCTATTTCATCAACATGGGACGGGGTGCCTGTGTTGTAGAGGAGGACTTGATAGCAGCTTTAGATAAAGGTTTGCTAAAAGGTGCAGCTTTGGATGTTTTGAAAGATGAAACACCTGATTTGGGCAATCATCTCTTGGTTGGACGTGAAAATGTCTATATTACCCCACATGCTGCCTTTTACTCTAGCTCGTCATTAAAGGATTTACAAAGAATATCCACTGAAAATATTGTCAATTATCTCACTGGGAAAAAAGAAAAAGTCTTTAAATTAGTTAGTGATTATTAAGAAATGCCCATTTACAATCATCCGTTAATCAGACTTGTCTAACATGTCCCTAAAGAAGGGTGTCGGTTTAAAAGCATCCCTTGGGTTGGGGGAGAGCAAGACTCTAGCTTGGTTTTGCTCTCCTATTTTAATCATCTGGCAATCAAACCACGACTCGATAATAGAAAAGGAGGTTTAGTCTTCATGACTAATCGTAAGATTGTAGTTGCTTTAGGGGGAAATGCTATTTTAGCATCAGACCCTTCTGCAGATGCACAGAAAGAAGCCTTGGCTAAAACAGCTAAGCACCTGGTCAAACTCATTAAAAATGGTGATAATCTTATCATCACGCATGGTAATGGTCCCCAGGTGGGGAACTTGCTATTGCAAAATTTGGCAGCGGATTCGGATAAGAATCCAGCTCTTCCTTTAGATACTTTGGTCGCGATGACAGAAGGGTCTATTGGCTTTTGGTTGCAAAACGCTCTTGAAAATGAACTCAGTAAAGAAGGGATTAACAAAGAAGTTATCTCGGTTGTAACCCAAGTCATTGTTGATAAGGATGATCCTGCTTTTAAAGCCCCATCTAAGCCAATCGGTCCTTTTTACACAGAAGAGGATGCCCAGTTGGAATCAGAAAAGACAGGTGCCACCTTTAAAGAGGATGCCGGTAGAGGCTGGCGAAAGGTAGTTGCCTCTCCAAAACCAGTGGACATCAAAGAAATTGCCACGATAAAAACCTTGCTTGATGCTGGTGAGATTGTCGTAGCAGGTGGTGGCGGCGGTATTCCGGTCATTCAAGATACTGATGGTAGCCTAAGAGGCGTTGAAGCGGTCATTGATAAGGATTTTGCATCACAAATGCTAGCAGAATTGGTTGATGCCGATTTATTTATTATCTTGACAGGTGTGGATTATGTTTTTATCAATTACAACACGCCAGAACAAGAAAAATTACATCGTGTGACGACCTCTCAATTGGAAAATTATATTCAACAGGGGCATTTTATGCCTGGTTCCATGCTTCCAAAAGTTCAAGCAGCGATAGACTTCGTCACTCATAAGCCGTCTTCAAAGGCAGTCATCACCTCTTTGGATAATTTGGAAGCCTTGATTGCTAATGGCAGTGGTACCATTATTGAGAAGGGTTAAGTCGCATGTCCAATGGGTGCTGTCTATCAGTTCTTGGAACTGCTTTTTAAGAAGGTCACTCTTCTTAGCTGATTTACTTATCTTACAAGACTGAGTTTAGGCTCAGTTTTTTTATTGGTCAGTTTGCACAAATGGTTTTGGTTTCTGTAACCATTTTATGAAAACGCTATCTTTGATATAATAAAGACATATCAGAACAATCTACAAGCCTTGGCTTGTGTTTAGAGAAATGAGGAAGCATTATGGTTGAATTGCATTTAAATCACATTCATAAAAAATACCCTAACACAGATCATTACGCAGTTGAGGACTTTAACTTGCACATCAAAGATAAGGAGTTTATTGTTTTTGTAGGTCCTTCAGGCTGTGGTAAATCAACAACCTTACGAATGATTGCTGGTCTTGAGGACATTTCCGAAGGTGAGTTGCTAATCGATGATGTGGTGGTCAATGATAAGTCTCCTAAAGACCGCGATATTGCGATGGTTTTCCAAAACTATGCGCTTTACCCTCACATGACGGTTTACGATAATATGGCTTTTGGCCTTAAGCTAAGAAAATACAAAAAAGATGAGATTGACAAACGTGTCAAAGAAGCTGCGCAAGTGCTCGGCTTGACGGAATTTCTCGATCGCAAACCAGCCGACCTCTCTGGTGGTCAGCGTCAGCGTGTGGCTATGGGACGAGCTATTGTTCGAGATGCTAAGGTGTTCTTGATGGACGAACCTTTGTCCAACCTGGATGCGAAATTGCGTGTGTCCATGCGGGCAGAAATTGCCAAAATTCATCAGCGTATCGGTTCAACAACCATTTACGTGACGCATGACCAAACCGAAGCCATGACTTTGGCTGACCGTATAGTGATTATGAGTGCAACCAAAAATCCGCAAGGCAATGGTACAATTGGTAAGATTGAGCAAGTTGGTACGCCACAAGAGCTATACAACACGCCTGCTAATAAGTTTGTCGCAGGCTTTATCGGTAGCCCAGCCATGAACTTCTTTAACGTGACCGTTTATGAAGACCGTTTGGCTAATGAAGAAGGTCTAGATATCGCTCTTCCAGAAGGTCAGGCCAAGGTTTTGAAAGAAAAAGGCTACCTTGGTAAAGACATCATCTTTGGAATTCGTCCAGAGGACATTTCCAGCAAACAACTGGTTCACGATGCTTACCCTAATGCCAATGTGACAGCTGAAGTGCTGGTGTCAGAGTTGCTTGGCGCAGAGACCATGCTATATGTGAAACACGGCAACACCGAGTTCGCTTCTCGTGTTGATGCCCGTGATTTCCATCATCCTGGTGAAAGCATTGTCTTGACCTTTAACGTTGCGAAAGGCCACTTCTTTGATAAGGATACTGAAGAGGCTATCCGTTAGGTATTTAGAGCAATCCTCGATGCGTTCATTGGGGATTTTGCTATGAGCTATCGTTAGAAAGGGATTATATGAAAAAGCACTGGTGGCATAGGGCTACGATTTATCAGATTTACCCCAAGTCTTTTATGGATTCAAATGGAGATGGGGTTGGTGACCTTCAGGGCATTATTTCAAAGCTTGATTATCTGGAAAAACTAGGGATAACGGCTATTTGGCTGTCCCCGGTCTATCAGAGTCCTATGGATGACAATGGCTACGATATTTCTGATTATGAAGCCATTGCAGAGATTTTCGGCGATATGAGCGATATGGAAGCCCTTCTTGAACAGGCTAGACAGCGTGGGATAAAAATTATTATGGATTTGGTGGTCAATCACACCTCTGATGAGCATGCTTGGTTTATTGAGGCGCGTACCAATCCGTCTAGCCCTGAAAGAGATTATTACATTTGGCGTGACGAACCAAATGAGCTAGTCTCTACCTTTTCTGGCTCGGCTTGGGAGTATGATGAGCCGTCAGGTCAGTATTATTTGCACCTTTTTGGAAAAAAACAACCCGATCTCAACTGGGAAAATGAAGGGCTCCGTCATCAGATTTATGACATGATGAATTTCTGGATTGATAAGGGTATTGGCGGGTTTCGCATGGATGTGATTGACCTTCTTGGGAAGCAGCCTGACCAGCAGATTCGCGAGAATGGTCCCAAGCTTCATGATTATCTAAAAGAGATGAACCAAGCCAGTTTTGGTAACCATGATTTGTTAACGGTTGGGGAGACATGGGGAGCAACACCTGAAATCGCTCAGCAGTATTCCAACCCAGATAATCAAGAGTTATCGATGGTCTTTCAGTTTGAGCACATTGGCTTGCAGCATAAACCCAATCGTCCCAAGTGGGATTACGTTGACCATCTAGATGTACCTGCCCTCAAACGTATCTTTAATAAGTGGCAGACCCAGCTTGGTTTAGGGCAGGGCTGGAATTCCCTCTTTTGGAACAACCATGATTTGCCAAGAGTGCTCTCTATCTGGGGAGATACTGGTCAATATCGAGACAAATCAGCCAAGGCTTTGGCAATATTGCTTCATCTCATGCGAGGTACACCGTACATCTATCAAGGTGAGGAAATCGGTATGACCAACTATCCGTTTGAGCATCTTGAGCAGTTAGATGATATCGAGTCCCTGAATTATGCCAAGGAAGCTCTGGAAAAGGGTGAGGACCTGCAGGGGATTATGGATAGCATCCGTGCTATTGGACGAGACAATGCTAGGACCCCTATGCAGTGGAGCGCAGATGCGCAAGCTGGTTTTTCGCGTGCGGATCAGACTTGGTTGCCTGTGAATCCTAACTACCCGACCATCAATGTGGCAGCCGCTCTAGCAGATAAGGATTCTATTTTTTACACCTATCAGCGTTTAGTAGCGCTCCGAAAAGAAGCTGATTGGTTAATTGATGGTGATTTTGAGCTGATTGATACGGCAGAAAAGGTCTTTGCCTACAAACGTACTACTACAGACCAAAGCTATCTCATTGTGGCTAACCTCTCTGATCAGAAGCAAGACTTCCAATTGACTTGCCCGATAAAAGAGGTCATCATCAGCAATACGTCTATTGACAAGGTTGTTGCTAGTCAAAGCTTGGAAGCTTGGGATGCCTTTTGTGTCAGATTATCGTGAGTTAGGGTAGTCTTACCAAGTATCGGCTCTGGTAATGTTCTTGCGATTTAGGATTTTGTGAGCTATAAAAAAGAACACGTCAGTCTCTGTGAGTAATCAGTAGGTGGGCGTGTTCTTGTGCTGTCATCTTTTGCTAGGAAAGGCTTCAAAGACTGCTATCTCTTAATGTTAGCTGGGTTCCTAATTTGGTCACTGTGGCGACGGGACGTGGGTTAAGGGCTTGTCGATTAAGGACATCAACCGCAGTCTGACCCATGTCACTGGTAAAGACAGTGACGCTGGATAAGTTTGGGTAAACTTGTCGTGTGATAGGGGTGTCGTTAAAGGCAATGAGGGAAACGGCATAGGGGACCTTGATATTGGCTTCCTGCAAGGCTCTTAAGGCACCAATGGCAAGGGTATCATTAGCGATAAAAAAAGCATTTGGTAGGCGTTCTTGTAAGGTCTCAATAGCGTTTATCATCAGTTGATAGCCCGACTCTGCTGAAAAATCACCGATAAACAGATTGTCTGCCTTATAAATCCCCAATTCGCTAGCATAAGCGCGAAAGGTTCGAAAACGAGGATCAATCAAGGCTTCACGACCATCGCTTGTTTTTTCTTCGCCTGCAATCATCCCGATATTGGTCAGCCCTTTGCTGAGAAAATGGTCAATCACTGCAATGACAGCATTATCAAAGTCAGTCGTGACACAATGATAGCCAGCTGTTAGCGTATCACTATCTACGAAAACCAAATTGTGATGGCAGCGATGAAAAGTAGACATTTGCTGCTGACTAAACTTACCGATAGCGATGATACCAATGGTTTCTTCTGGTAAGTGATAGGGGTCTTGATTGAAAAATCTCAAGATATCGTATTGCAGTGCCTGTGCCCTTTGCTCAATGCCCAGTCGAATGGCATAGTAATAGAGATCATTGAGTTCTTCTTGCTCGGTGTACCATTGGATAATAGCGATTTTTTGTCGGATATTAGGTGTCTTTAGGGTCTTTAGGTGTTTTTGATAGCCTAACTCATCAGCGACAGTCACAATGCGATGCCTAGTTGCTTGGCTGACCGATAAGGTGGGATCTTGGTTTAAAACGCGTGAAACCGTTGCTTGTGATACCTGAGCCAATCGGGCAATGTCTTTTAAAGTAACCATGGGAATCTCCTTATGTTGCGGAACTATCCCTATTGTAACAAAAATAAGGGCAGCATTAGTAAAAATTTAGTAAAAGTATTGAAAGACGCTCTAACTCATCATAAAATGATAGTAAGAAAAGCTATTAAGGAGATGTTTTATGGATACAACAGAGCTTTACCAAGCGTTCTCAGCCGTGTTTGGAACTGAAGCAGAAGCCGCTCTCTTTTCTCCAGGCCGGATTAATCTCATCGGAGAACATACGGATTATAACGGAGGGCACGTCTTTCCAGCTGCCATTACGCTGGGAACCTATGGAGCGGCAAGAAAGCGCGATGATAAGAAACTGCGTTTTTATTCTGCTAATTTTGCCGATTTGGGCATCATCGAGGTTGATTTAGATCATCTCGTTTTTGACAAGAATCATCACTGGACCAATTACCCTAAAGGTGTCATTGCGTTTTTGCAAGAAGCAGGTCATCAGATTGATAGCGGTTTTGAGCTTTATGTCTATGGAACCATTCCTAATGGTGCTGGCTTGTCATCATCGGCGTCTTTGGAGCTCTTGACGGGTCTTGTTGTAGAAGAGCTTTTCCAACTGAGCTTAAATCGTCTGGATTTGGTGCGGATTGGGAAGCAAACGGAAAATGACTTTATTGGTGTTAATTCAGGCATCATGGATCAGTTTGCTATCGGAATGGGAGCAGATAAGCACGCCATTTACTTGGATACAAATAGTCTGACCTACGATTTAGTGCCGCTTGAGTTGGATAACCATCTCATCGTGATTATGAACACGAATAAGCGTCGAGAGCTGGCAGATTCAAAATATAATGAACGGCGTGCAGAGTGTGAAAAAGCGGTGGAAGAGCTACGTCAAGAACTTGACATTCAAACATTGGGTGAGCTAGATGCCGATACATTTGACCAGTACAGCTATCTTATCAAGGATGCTAATCGACTCAAACGAGCGCGCCATGCCGTTTTAGAAAATCAACGCACCTTACGGGCCAAAGAAGCCCTTGTGGCTGGCGACTTGGCGACATTTGGTCGCTTGCTCAATGCCTCTCACGTATCGCTAGAACATGACTATGAAGTGACCGGCTTAGAGTTAGACACCTTAGTTCATACGGCTTGGGATCAAAAGGGTGTCCTTGGTGCTCGGATGACCGGGGCAGGCTTTGGTGGCTGTGGTATCGCTCTTGTGGCTAAAGATCAGGTTGATGCTTTTCAAGAAGTGGTCAGAAACAGTTACACAGACAACGTTGGCTACGCCCCTGATTTTTACATCGCTGAAATCTCTGGTGGCACACATCTCTTGGATAGAAGGTGAACTATGAGCGTTATTGATGCATTTGTTGCCAAGATTATCGACCTTGGCCCTTACACCGAACTGGACGCCACCTACCTCTTTAATCGCGTTTTAGCCCTCGTCGGTGAGGCTGGTGGCCATTCTAGCAGTCAGTCTCAGACGTTGATTGATTTGAAGGAAGCCTTGGTTGACTTAGCGGTGACTAACGGCAAGATAGGCGATCTGGTTGAAGAGAGGGACTGCCTGGGTGCTGAATTGATGGACTTTGTCACGCCCTTACCCAGTCAGGTCAATGCTGCTTTTTGGGAAACCTATCAAGACTCTCCAGAACAAGCTATTTCGGATTTTTACGCCCTATCAAAGCGTAATGATTACATCAAATCCGATGCCATTGCCAAGAATATTGCATTTAAAACTCCCTCTCAATATGGGGACTTGGAAATCACCATCAACTTAGCCAAACCTGAAAAGGACCCTAAGGCTATTGCCGCAGCCAAACTGATGAAAGCCTCCAGCTACCCAAAATGTCAGCTCTGTATGGAGAATGAAGGCTATCAAGGGCGCTTGGATCATCCAGCACGTGCCAATCATCGGATTATACGCTTACCCTTAGGGGATGAAGAGTGGGGGTTCCAGTATTCTCCCTATGCCTACTTTAATGAGCACAGCATTGTGTTAAATAGTGAGCATGTGCCAATGGTTATCAGTCAAAAAACCTTTGAGCAGCTGCTGACGCTTGTTGATGTGCTACCAGGTTATTTTGTGGGCTCAAATGCGGATTTGCCGATTGTAGGTGGGTCTATCTTAACCCATAATCACTATCAGGCGGGTCGTTATGTTTTTCCTATGGAGAAAGCGGCATTGACCCGACAATTTACCTTTCTTGGATTTGAGGAGGTGGTAGTTGGGATTGTCAAGTGGCCGATGGCTGTTTTGCGCTTGACTTCCAGTGATAAAGAGGCCTTGCTTGCCCTAGCAGAACGCATTCGCCTGGCCTGGCGAGATTATACCGATGAGTCAGCTGCTATTAAGGCTTATACCAAAGAGACTCCTCACCATACGGTAACCCCGATCGCCCGTCGTCGTGGTGAATGCTATCAATTGGACTTGGTGTTGCGTGACAATCATACCAGCCAAGAGCATCCTGACGGGGTTTATCACCCTCATGCTGATGTTCACCATATCAAAAAAGAAAATATCGGTCTCATTGAAGTCATGGGCTTGGCCATTTTACCACCGAGGTTGAAGGAAGAACTCTTAGAGGTTGAAAAATATGTCCTTAACCAGTACAATGAGATAGTAGATTACCATAAAGAGTGGGCAGAGGAGATTCGCCTCGCTCATCCAGAAGCGGATCAGGAATCAATTGAATCCATCGTTCGCCAAGCCTTAGGAGAACGGTTTGTTCGTGTGCTTGAAGATGCTGGTGTCTATAAAAATGAAGCTGATTTTATGCGCTTTATCGACAGCATCGGCGATGTCGTCGCAATATCAGAGCTAGAATAGGAGCAATATGGGAATTTTAGTCTTAGGTGGGGCCGGCTATATCGGTTCACACATGGTCGATCGATTGATTGAAACCACAGATGAGAAGGTCGTTGTCGTTGATAACTTAGTTACAGGTCATCGTGCAGCTGTGCATCCAAAGGCACATTTTTACCAAGGGGATTTAGCCGATCAAGATTTCATGCGTCAGGTCTTTCACGAAAATCCTGACATTGATGCGGTGATCCACTTTGCTGCCTATTCCTTGGTGGCAGAGTCTATGACCGATCCATTGAAATACTTTGATAACAATACCGTTGGCATGGTCAAGCTCTTGGAAGTGATGCAGGAGTGTGGTGTTAAGCAAATTGTCTTCTCATCCACGGCGGCTACCTACGGTATCCCAGAAGAATTACCTATCAAAGAAACGACACCGCAACGTCCAATCAATCCATACGGGGAAAGCAAGTTGATGATGGAAACCATCATGAAATGGGCTGACCAAGCTTATGGTATTCGGTTTGTGCCGCTACGTTATTTCAATGTGGCTGGTGCAAAGCTCGATGGGACTATCGGTGAAGACCACCGTCCGGAAACCCATCTTTTGCCCCTCGTTTTACAGGTAGCCCTTGGGCAACGAGATAAGATTGCCATTTTTGGCGATGATTACGACACTCCAGACGGCACCAATATCCGTGATTACGTTCATCCCTTTGATTTGGCGGATGCCCACCTCTTAGCGGTTCAGTACCTTCGAGAGGGAAATCCTTCAGCAGCCTTTAATCTCGGTTCATCAACCGGTTTCTCAAACCTTGAAATTGTGGAAGCTGCTCGTCGTGTGACAGGCAAGGAAATCCCCCTTGACATAGCCGCCCGTCGTCCAGGAGATCCAGACAGCCTGATTGCCGAATCCAGCAAGGCGCGTGAGGTCTTAGGCTGGAAACCGCAGTATGACACGATTGACAAGATTATCGAGACAGCCTGGGCATGGCATTCCAGTCACCCGCAGGGTTACGAGGACTAGCACCAGATGTCAAAGTGGAGTAGCTTGTCTACTCTATTTTGCTAGAAAGGATTGAGATGATCATTTCTTTACAGGGCTCCATGGCTGTTGGTAAGGCTAGTGTTTTAAAAGATATCGTCAAGAGACTTCAAGGTGTGACAATCAGCTATGAAGATGTTGCAGGAGTCATTACAAAAATAAAACAGGATCAATTGGATAAGGATAATTATGATGATTATCAAATCATACAGGGGTTATGGATTGACCATGAAATCTCTCGTTACGAAAAGGTTGCGGATAAGAAACTTGTTTTGATGGATTTTGGTGCGGAAGAAATTGATTTTTATACGCGATTTTATCCTAAAGCAGGTGGGAAAGATTGGCAATTGAGTCAGCAACTGAAAAACAAGTTAAAAGCCTTAGAAGCTTGTCTACCAGACCTTGTTATTTACCTTGATGCGAGTGATATCGAGTTACGACGGCGGAAACAATTGGATAAAACGAGAAGCCGTTCCTTTTTTGACTTTCAACTTGAAAATCTCTTGCCACTAAAAAGAAATTGGTTCTTGTCGAAGGATAATACCATTGTGATAGATACGAATGCTAAAACACTTGAAGAAGTTAGCCAAGAAGTTTACATGCTCATATCTAATCTATGTCTCAGATAATTGAATCACTTCATTTTTAGGTGTAAAATATAAAAAACAGTAGAGTGAGGAAATTATATGTCAGAATTTGCGTCAGCTTTTAGCCTTATTTCAGCAGTAGCAGCTGAAGAAGCTATTAACAGTCAAGAAAAAATCGTTCTCTTTGTCGGGCGTCCAAGCTGCCCTTATTGTCAACGCTTTGAGCCAAAACTAAGGACTGTCGCCCAAGCCAACAATCTTCACGTCAACTATCTCAACTCGGAAGATCAGTCGCAATTGGCTGAGATTCAAGCCTTTCGTGCCAAATATGATATTCCTACTGTGCCAGGTTTGCTGGTTGCAGAGAAAGGAGCGGTTAGAGTGGTTTGTGATTCATCTTTATCTGAAGAAGCGATTCTGGCCTTTATCAACTAGGCCTTTGGTCGGATTTTTGAGAAATTCGAGAGCCAACCTTGTTTGTTGGCTCTTTTTTTACTATAATAAAGGTTAATCTATACTTTTTGGAGGAAAAAAACATGCCAACAATACTTATTATGGTGCTTGTCATGGCTGGTATGATGTACTTTACCACTCGTCAGCAGAAAAAAGCAGCCAAGCAACGTCAAGATCAAATTAATGCCTTAGCGCAAGGGGATGAAATCGTCACGATTGGTGGTCTTTACGGAGTTGTTGATGAGGTCAATCAAGCAGCACAGAAAATCACGCTTGATGTCGATGGGGTTTACCTAACCTTTGAATTATCTGCTGTTAAGCGCGTGGTTACCAAAGCAGGAGACATTCCAGGAGAAGTCGGTCTTGTTGAGGAAGTCAGCGTTCAAACCGACCTTCCAAAGGATTCTGCAGTCGAACCTAGTTAAAGAGAGTCTTAGGACTCTTTTTCTATTAGCGATGTAAAGGATAATAGGGCTAAAAACAGAGAGATGATGGGCGAATCAACACAAATCATGATGAAAAAGCCTTAAAATATGGTAAAATAAGATGATTATGCTTTGGTAAAGGAAGACAGATGTTTGGATTGAAACGAAAAAAACCAGAACTGATTTTAGATAATATTCCCAACCACATTGGAATTATCATGGATGGTAATGGTCGCTGGGCTAAGAAACGTCTCCAACCTAGAGTGATGGGACATAAGGCAGGCATGGAAGCCTTGCAAAAGGTCACCATTGCTGCGTCGCAGTTAGGTGTTAAAGTCTTAACGGTCTATGCCTTTTCAACAGAAAATTGGTCTCGTCCAGAAGATGAAGTCAGCTTCATCATGAACTTGCCGGTAACATTTTTTGATCAGTATGTTCCTGAGCTGCATAAAAACAACATCCGCATTCAAATGATTGGGCGTCGTCAAGGACTTCCAAAAGAGACTCTAGAAGCTTTGGACAAGGCTTTAGAAAAGACAAGGCACAATTCTGGGTTAGTGCTTAATTTTGCCCTTAATTACGGCGGTCGAGCAGAGCTTGTTGAAACAGTACGAGAGTTAGCTCAAGAGGTTTTAGATGCTCGTTTGAATCCTGGAGACATCACTGAAGATGTCATATCTAGCCATCTGATGACCAGTCAGCTACCCTATTTGTATCGTGATCCTGATTTGGTGATTCGGACAAGTGGTGAACAACGGACCAGTAATTTTCTACCTTGGCAGATTGCTTACAGTGAGCTCTATTTCACAGATACCTTGTGGCCAAACTTTGATCAAGAAGATCTCAAAGAAGCCATCTCAGCTTACAACCGTAGGCATCGCCGATTTGGTGGCTTGTAGTTCAGAAAGGAATTTTTTTAATGAAACAACGTGTGATTTTTGGGGGGATTGCTTTAGCTATTTTTATTCCTTTCTTATTGATTGGATCCTTACCCTTCCAACTCTTTATCGGTGTTTTAGCGATGATTGGAGTTGCCGAGCTTCTTCGTATGAGACGCTTAGAAGTCTTTTCGTTTGAAGGTATTTTGACCATGTTAGCTGCCTTTTCCTTGGTGGTTCCTTTGCAAAATTATTTGACCTTTCTACCAGTAGATGGTAGTTTTACGGTGTTTGGATTGCTGATGTTCTTGATGTTAGCGGGAACGGTTATCGTTAGTGATACTTATGCCTTTGATGACGTCGCTTTTCCAATCCTATCAAGCTTGTATGTTGGTATCGGTTTTCAAAATTTGGTCAATGCACGCATGGCTGGCTTGGATAAGGTGTTTTTGGCTCTTTTTATCGTTTGGGCAACGGATACGGGGGCTTATCTCGTAGGCCGCCAATTTGGTCGCCATAAATTACTTCCCAAAGTATCCCCTAATAAAACCCTAGAAGGCAGCGGTGGCGGTATTTTATCAGCTGTGTTGGTGTCCTTAGTTTTTATGCTTTTTGACAAAAACGTTTATGCGCCTCATCATTTCTTTGTGATGCTGGTATTGGTTGCTATCTTCAGTATTTTTGCGCAGTTTGGTGACCTTGTCGAGAGTGCGATTAAACGCCGTTTCGCCGTTAAGGATTCGGGAAATCTTATTCCTGGGCATGGCGGTGTTTTGGATCGTTTTGATAGTATGATTTTTGTTTTTCCAATAATGCATTTCTTTGGTCTATTTTAAAAGGGAGCCATTTATATGCAAGGATTATTAGCTTTTATTGTTATTTTTGGAATTATCGTTATTGTTCACGAATTTGGTCATTTCTATTTTGCTAAAAAATCAGGTATCTTGGTGCGTGAATTTGCCATTGGTATGGGGCCCAAGCTATTTGCCCATACTGGTCGTGATGGAACTATCTATACCATCCGTGCTTTGCCCCTAGGCGGTTATGTCCGTATGGCAGGTTGGGGAGATGATGCTACGGATATTAAAACAGGAACACCCGCGACCTTAACCTTGACGACAGATGGTTTAGTGAAGCGAATTAATCTCTCACAAACCCATTTAGACCAGACGGGGTTGCCAATCAATATCACAGCCTATGACCTAGAAGACAAGTTAACATTAACAGGTCTTGTCATGGATGAAACAAGAACCTACTCTGTTCACCATGATGCTACCATTGTCGAAAAAGATGGGACAGAGTTACGGATAGCTCCCTTAGATGTCCAGTATCAAAATGCTAGCGTCTGGGGACGGATGATGACCAATTTTGCCGGTCCGATGAACAACTTCATCTTGGGCATTGTCCTCTTTATTGCCATTATGTTTATCCAGGGTGGGGCGCCGGATAGGCAAACCAATCAAATCATGGTCTCTGACGGTGGTGCGATGCAGGCTGCGGGCGTCAAAAGTGGCGATCGGATTTTAAAAATCGGATCCACTAACATCACCAACTGGGATGATCTCACCAAGGCCGTTGATCAAAATACCCGTAACTTTAAAGAGGGTAGTGACTTGTCTGTTCAAATCAGCAACAGCAAGGGTCAAGAACGTACGGTCAAAGTTGTCCCTAAAAAGGTTAACGGGAGTTATTTGATTGGTGTTATGCCCGGCTTGAAGACCAGTTTTCTAGGAAAGGTGTCAGGAGGACTTGAGGCTTCATGGAACGGAGCGACGCTGATCATTCGTGCCTTGAAGAATCTCATCACAAACTTTAGTCTCAACAAGTTGGGAGGGCCTGTTGCCATGTACCAGATGTCTAACCAAGCAGCTAAAAACGGCTTGATGAGCATCTTGTCTTTAATGGCTATGCTATCCATCAACTTAGGCATTGTCAACCTCTTTCCGATTCCAGCCCTAGACGGCGGTAAAATTGTGATTAACATCATCGAAGCAATCCGTCGAAAACCCCTTAGTCAAGAGGTGGAGGGCTATATTACCCTAGCCGGTGTTGGCATTATGATTATCCTGATGATTGCTGTCACTTGGAACGATATTATGCGAGCCTTCTTTTAAGCCTTGCTAAGTCAAATCTTGTTAGAACATTAGAAAGGAAAGGGTTCGTTTCGAGACCACTATGAAATGAACCTACCCTCATGCACCTCAGCAGCGAAAAGCCATTGTCTTTAATAGTGATGATGACGATTCTGCTAGGTGTTTGAGGGCTTGATACAGAATTTATGAAACAATCTCATATGCTTATTCCAACGCTTCGTGAAATGCCTAGCGATGCTCAAGTTATCAGTCATGCGCTTATGGTTCGTGCGGGCTATGTCCGCCAAGTTTCAGCTGGTATTTACGCTTACTTGCCACTTGCCAATCGTGTTATTGAAAAATTCAAAACCATCATGCGTCAAGAATTTGACAAAATTGGTGCTGTCGAAATGCTAGCGCCAGCTCTTTTGACGGCTGAGTTATGGCGTGAGTCTGGTCGTTACAATACCTACGGCGATGACTTGTATAAGTTGAAAAACCGTGACCAGTCAGACTTTATCTTGGGACCAACTCACGAAGAAACCTTGACTTACCTGATTCGCGATTCGGTCAAGTCTTATAAACAACTGCCACTCAACTTATATCAAATTCAGGCTAAATACCGTGATGAAAAACGCCCACGCAATGGTCTTCTTCGGACCCGTGAGTTCATCATGAAAGATGGCTATAGTTTCCATAAAGATTATGACAATCTTGACCTTGTTTACGAGGACTATCGCAAAGCCTATGAAGCGATTTTCACACGTTCAGGCCTTGATTTTAAAGCCATCATTGGTGACGGTGGTGCGATGGGAGGTAAGGACTCACAAGAATTCATGGCTGTCACTCCAGAGCGGACAGATCTTGATCGTTGGCTAGTTTTGGATAAGTCAATCCCTTCTATTCAGGACATCCCAGAAGATGTTTTAGAAGCCATCAAAGCAGAATTATCTTCATGGTTGGTTTCTGGAGAAGACACGATTGTGTATTCTACGGAGTCTGGCTATGCTGCCAACCTTGAGATGGCAACAGATGCCTTTAGCGTCAATACTAAGGTAGTGTCTCAAGATCCTATTGCCAAAATTGAAACCCCAAATTGCAAAACAATCGATGATGTTGCGGCCTTCTTAGGTGTTGACGAAGAAGATACGCTTAAGACACTCGTCTTCAAGGCAGACGATAGCCTTGTTGCTGTCCTTTTGGTGGGCAATGACCAAGTTAATGATGTTAAGCTCAAGAACTATCTTGGGGCAGATTTCCTCGAAGTAGCCACGGAAGAGGAGGTTCGCGCTGTCTTTGGCGCAGGTTTTGGCTCTCTTGGTCCAGTAAACTTGCCAGATACGGTTCGTATCGTTGCCGATCGTAAGGTACAAAATATGGCCAACGTTGTGGTTGGTGCTAATGACGATGGTTATCACTTGACAGGTGTTAATGCAGGACGCGATTTTGAGGCGGAGTATGTAGATGTTCGCGAAGTTCAAGAAGGGGATATGTCACCAGACGGTAAAGGAACTCTTCAGTTTGCTCGTGGTATCGAAATTGGGCACATCTTTAAACTAGGCACTCGATACTCTGATAGCATGGGAGCGACAATCCTTGATGAGAATGGTCGTGCGGTTCCGATTGTCATGGGCTGTTACGGAATCGGTGTGAGCCGTATCTTGTCAGCAGTCATTGAACAACATGCTCGCCTCTTTGTCAACAAAACACCAAAAGGTGATTATCGCTTTTCATGGGGCATTAACTTCCCTAAAGAATTGGCACCGTTTGATGTTCACTTGATTACGGTTAATACCAAAGACCAAGCGGCACAAGACTTGACTCAAACGATTGAAGAGCTTTTAGTAAGTAAAGGCTACGAGGTCTTGACTGATGACCGCAATGAACGTGTGGGCTCTAAATTCTCAGATAGTGATTTGATTGGTCTGCCAATCCGTGTGACAGTTGGTAAGAAAGCAGCCGATGGGATTGTTGAAATCAAAATCAAAGCAACCGGCGACAGTATCGAAGTTCATCAAGACAACCTGATTGAAACCCTCGATATTTTGATGGCGTAGTAGAATTCGTTTAAAACAGTTAGCTGATGCTAGCTGTTTTTTACTTATCCTTAGGTAATAACAGTTCAAAGTCAAAGTTATGACTGGTCTTGATTAATCAGCGTTGGTCTTATTTGATGAAAACATTCAGAAACAGAAGGCATAAGTCAATGATATTTGCATAAACTAGATGAATGCATTTACTTGTACAAGCATATTGACGAAATTGCAATATTGTTATAACATGTATATGTAAATAATATACTTTCTTAGAAAGGAGTAGACAATGTCTAACAACTATAAACAATCCCATGATAGCATCCACCGTTATGCTATCTGGAAAATACACTGGGGTGCCGGTGCGGTTTTAATCGGTGTTTTTTAAGCCTTGCCTTTACTCAGAACACCTATCATTCAAGCTGCCGAGCACACCGGTGCTTCTGAAATAGAGACATGACTTCCAGAAGCCTCCCAACCGAGCTCCCCTTTTTTTGAGAGTGAAAAAGAAAACGCTTCAGCAACTTCTGTAGACAGGGATAATGCTTCGGAATTGACGAGGGAAACAAAAGAAGCCTCATCGGAGCTTGCAAAAGAATTAACAGAGCAAGCTACCAGTGTTGAGGTGGCGGCTGAACGCATACAGGTGGTAGCCCAAGAGGATACCTATCAAGCTGGAGCATCGCCAGAAAATCTTATAGACGGCAAGACATGGCAAGCGGTTGGGTAATCGACACCTTGGCTTGCTAATGCTAATGAAAAAGCTGCTCTTCTGCCAAAAAATACCCAAGCGCGTTACATTAAATTAAACTGGTTGACCAGTGTGGGTGGCTATGTCTCAGGGAATGAATTGACTGTTTTTGCATCGAGCAAAGAGAATCAGCCTCAACCAGCACGTGTCCTAAAAGATTCTAAAACAGGTGTTCAGGTGCATTTGCAAGACGGCGAGACAGCAGCTATTGATAGTCTAAGCGTTCGTCATATCGAAACCGGTAGCTCTGAAACGCCAGCAGTTTTAGGCAATCAAGACTATGATCTCTTTGATATCACTTTGCGGGATCGACAAGGACAGGTAGTAGCAAATACAAAAGATACACTTGTTTACTTGCCAGTTGACGAAGGTAAGGCCGTTCTCCGTGTGATTTACCTTCCAAATACGACACAGGAGGAAGTACTTGCGTTTCCGGAGACTCCTTTTAAGGCTGCTTCTGGGAACGACATTCCAGCCATTGTTTTTAAAGCTGGTCATTTCAGTGAGTACGGAATTGTGTATAAGGTTACGATAGTTGTTGGGGATAGTGTCGCAACCTCAGATTCTCCAACGACGACTTTGCCTGTGGCTAGGGAAGGCGGTGATCTTCGCAAATGAGTTAATCCAATGAGAAGAAAGAGCAGTCCAATAGTAACATCAAATTCGGTTAAGACACCATCAATCTTGGTCACTAATGATGTTTCAGTTGCTAGTGAGGTTAATTCGAAATCACCATTTGGTCAGGAAAATGAACAAGGAGATCTGGAAAGAGATTCTTCAGCAACTTTACCTCAGACAAATGACAGTTCTGAGATGATTTCTATTTTAACTGGTGTCGTTTTACCCTTTCTAGGGTTGATATTAAAATCTAAAAAGTCTGACGAGTAGGTTTTAGGCGTTTTAAAGATAAGAATTTCCTTTGCTAGTTAGCGAAGGAAATTTTTTATCGTCATTTAAAGACTTGACCAAGCTTTTTTGCTATAATAAACGCATGACAGAAGTAGAATGGCTAGAACGTATTCAGTCTGATTCAGACATGATGCTGATTTTAAAGATTATTGAGGGCTTGGAGTTAAAGGACTCTTGGCTGGCAGCAGGAGCAGTGCGCAATTACATTTGGAATGTGGTATCTGGGAGGTCTGGGTTTGACGATACTACAGATATTGATGTGGTCTTTTTTGATCCGGATATGTCTGATGAGGAGACGCAAGCCCTAGAAAGAAAACTCCTATCTCAATACCCACAATACCAGTGGCAAGTTAAAAATCAATATCACATGCACCGATATAGCCCTGACACGGAGCCCTATCACTCCACTAGGGATGCGATTGCCAAATACCCTGAAACCTGTACTGCAGTGGCGCTCAGGCAATACCAGGGGAAGGTTGACTTATTTGCACCTTATGGCCTTGAGGTGATTAGTCGCTTGGTGGTTAGACCGACCCCTCACTTTCAGGCGTCACCTTCCCGTATGAAGCTCTACCGTGAACGGCTAGCCAAAAAAGACTGGCTAGCAAAATGGCCGCAACTTCAAGTCTTAGAGGATTAACCGTGTTATAATAGATAATAGAAAGGTGGTTTCAGATGAAAGTAACAACACTAGGGTGCTGGGGAGGTTATCCCTACAAAGACGAAGGCACAACTTCCTATTTGATTACAGGTTCTGATGGTTTTCAACTGCTTATGGATGCCGGTTCGCGTTCCTTAAACGAGCTAGAAAAAGAACTGAGTCCCTTGGACTTGGATGCTGTTTTGATTAGTCATTATCATCCCGATCATGTTGCTGATTTGGGCGTTTTGAGACACTATCGTCAATTGTATCCCAAGCACCTATGGGAACCAAAGACTCTACCCATCTACGCTCACGAGGAGGATGTTGCTGAATTTGCCAAACTTAGCTTATCAGGTGTTTCTGAGGGGATTGCTTATAACGTCAATGGCACACAACAAATTGGACCGTTTGATGTGACCTTTATCAAAACGGTGCATCCTGTGGTCTGCTATGCTTTTCGTATCCTTGAGCGTGAGACAGGACAGGTGTTGGTTTTTACTGGAGATACTGGCTATTTTGAAGGTCTCTCTGATTTTGTTGAGGGAGCAGATCTTTTTTTAGCAGATGTTTACCTTTACGAGGGCAATGAAAACCATATTGCTCATTTGACGAGTAAAGAGGCGGGGCAGATGGCGAGAGAAGCTGGAGTGAAAAAGCTTGTTTTGACCCATTTACCACCAGTAGCGCCAGCAGGCATTGCCCCAGATAATCACCTCGAAGTGCTTCGACAAGAGGCTCAACACTACGCTGAGGATGTTCCGGTTGAATTGGCAAGACCTCATTTATCATGGGATTTGGGTAAGCTGTAATGCAGGTGTTTACAGCAGAAGAAAAACGCTATTTCATGCGAGAAGCCTTAAAAGAAGCCCAAAAGTCCTTAGCCAAGGAAGAGATTCCTATTGGTTGTGTATTGGTTAAAGACGGTCAGATTATTGGCCGAGGGCACAATGCTCGTGAAGACTTACACCAAGCGATTATGCATGCTGAGATAATGGCGATTCAAGAGGCCAATCACAAGGTTGGGAACTGGCGGCTATTGGAGACCAGTTTATTTGTGACCATAGAACCCTGCGTTATGTGCAGCGGTGCTATCGGTTTGGCGCGTATTCCCCAAGTCTTCTACGGTGCTGCCAATCCTAAGTTTGGGGCGGCAGGCAGTCTCTATGATATTTTGACCGACACTCGTCTCAATCATCGGGTTCATGTCGAAACAGGCATCTTAGAAGACGATTGTGCGGCTATCATGCAATCCTTTTTCCGCCAAAGACGCTTGCATCAAAAAGAAGCCAAAAAGCTGCCTCAGAAAGATCTCGATATTTAGCTTTTGATGCGAGTTGGTTAAAGGAGATTCCAACGTTCTGGGATTAAGAGAGTGATGTAGTTAGGTAGGGACTATTTGAGAAGAATCCGAAAAAAGCAACTTGCAATCTGTTAACATTTTAGTTATACTATAAGTGGAGCAACATCTGCGCGTGAAGTGGGTCAGGGGAGGAATCCAGCAGCCCTAAGCGATGTCAGGTGTGTGCTCTTTTTGTTTATTTTTAGAGCCATTGCCATTGCTTATTTACCTCAAAGAATTCTAAAAATGCATCGCTATGATGAGCTTATACCAGAGAAAAAGGCTAGCCCAACATGGAGGATAAGGTTGGACTTGCCTTTGGCGTGCTTAAATCTCAAAAAACTAGTAAAAATGATGTCGGGGAAGGCTTTTTTATTTTGGGTAAATAGGTCGGCTGAAGTGAAAAAATGACTATTTTTCTCTAATAAATGGTAAAAGAGACAAGCACCGAAACGATGTTTGTCTTCAACCTGAGTTCATCTTCACGATGAGCTTTTTAGAATCGTTTATTTCTCTTTCTTACCCTCTAATTGTTTGCCTAGATTGATAATATACTGTTTCAAATCATCTTTGACTTGTGGGTGTTTGAGGGCGTAGTCGATGGATGTTTTCATAAAGCCAAACTTGTCACCAACATCGTAGCGATCACCTGTAAATTCATGCGCAAAGACGCGTTGGGTTTTGTTTAGGGTATCGATAGCGTCGGTTAGTTGAACTTCATTACCGGCCCCTGGTTTTTGAGTTTCTAAAATTGAAAAAATCTCGGGTGTCAACAGATAGCGCCCAATGATGGCTAGGTTACTTGGGGCTTCTTCAGGAGCGGGTTTTTCAACAAAGGAATCAACACTGTACAGGCCTTTGCGGACTTCTTTTTGTGGGGCGATAACGCCATAGGAAGAAACTTCTTCGTGTGGGACAGGCATCACAGCGATGGTTGAAGCATGGGTCTTTTCAAAGTCATTGATCAGTTGTTTGGTCAATGGCACAGCTTGATCATTGGTGATATCCATGAGGTCGTCACCCAGCATGACGACAAATGGCTCATTCCCCACGAAAGTTTTGGCTTGTAAAACGGCGTCGCCAAGGCCGCGTGGGTGGCTTTGACGGATAAAGTGTAGGTTGATTGCAGTGGTATCATTAACCAGTTTTAGGAGATCGTTTTTGCCTTTTTGTTCAAGATTGTGCTCTAACTCAATATTAGAATCGAAATGGTCTTCAATAGATCGTTTAGCCTTACCGGTTACGACCAAGATTTCTTCGATACCGGATTTAAGAGCCTCTTCGACGATGAATTGAATGGTTGGTTTGTCAACGATAGGCAACATTTCTTTGGCTAAGGCTTTGGTGGCTGGTAAAAAGCGGGTGCCTAGACCAGCAGCGGGGATAATGGCTTTTCTCACTTTTGTGTTCATAATCTCGGTTCTCCCTCTAATCAGTCCACTCGTTTTCAGAGCGGAATTCATTTGACATCATCTCAAGAATGGCCTCTTTGATGTCAGCTCCTTCATAAATCGTACGGTAGATAGCCGTGGTGATGGGCATATAAACGTCGAGTTCTTGGGCAAGTTCGTAGGCGACTTTAGTTGTGGAAATGCCCTCGATAACCATACCCATATTCTTTTCGATGGTTTCTAGCTGTTCGCCACGCCCTAGAGCATCCCCAGCACGCCAGTTACGTGAATGGATTGATGTCCCAGTAACAATCAAATCCCCAACGCCAGAAAGACCACTATAGGTCAAAGGATTGGCACCCATGGCGACCCCCAGTCGTGTAATTTCAGCCAATCCACGGGTGATGATAGCTGCTTTAGCGTTGTCTCCGTAGCCCAGACCATGGAGTGCTCCTGCCCCAACGGCAATGATATTTTTAAGAGCTCCTGCTGTTTCCACCCCGACGACATCGGTATTGGTATAAAGACGGAAATAGTGATTGCTAAAAAGTTCTTGCACATACTTGGCAGCCCTAATATCTTTGGATGCCGCTGTGATGAGGGTGATGTCTCTGATGATGGTTTCCTCGGCATGGCTAGGTCCTGAGACAACCACGATTTCAGAACGTAACCTTGCTGGGATTTCTTCTTCAAGGATGGTTGATAAGCGTTCGTGGGTGCCTGGTTCCAATCCTTTGGAGGCATGCATGATGGTTACCTTGTGCGTTAAGGTCTGGGCAACTTGTTTAGCCACTAGGCGTGTTACTTTGGTTGGTACGACAAACAAAACGGCATCAACCCCTTCAAGAGCTTCTGGAAGGTCGTGATAAGCCGTAATCGCTTCATCTAGCACCACATCGTCAAAATAACGGCTATTAGTGTGTTTCTGGTTCAATTCGTCGATTTGCTCAGCAATATTTCCCCAAAGGCGTACTTCGTGTCCGTTATCGTTAAGGACTTGAGCCAAAGCGGTTCCCCAGGAACCGGGACCTAGCACAGCAATTTTTTGTTTGGTCATCGTTACTCCTTGGTTTTTATTGGGTAGAAACAGTCTCAATGATCAGGTTGAGCTTGTTTTCATAGATAAGGCATTCATATTCCCAATTATTATATCATAAAAATGCTTTCAACTTATGTTTGACTGGATTTTTAGCGAATTAAAAAAGAGAGGCTCTCCTCTCTTTTGGGTTAGATGAATCAATGGATGACTTGCGTAATCCACAGATGGTGTAAATAATGCGAGAAAAAAGGAAAGCTCTCAATGAAGAATCTAATCAGGGCGTTACCAGCTAGTACGCTTTGCACACTACCGTAAGAAATGGTCGCCAGAATGGTAAAGCCCATGCTGAGCGTAAAACAGGTTACCAAACAAGAGAGCAGCCCAGCGATGATGTTATTTGGCCGGCTATCGAAGCGCTCTAAAGGTGCCAAGTGGATGAGGATACCTAGCAGGCGAATCGCAGCGTAGGCGATTAGGTAAAGGCTCATGAAGGCAACCCCTGCGTAAAAGATTAAATCGTGTGAGAAAAGGTCAACCGTCTTGAAAAAGGCAACCTGCGTTCCCTCGCTGGGATTAGCATAAGGCACCCAAATGTAAAGCAGTTTGGCAAGGTTTTGATAGTAAGCTTGAGCAATCGCCAAGGCGATAAGACTGCCGATGGTGTAAAAGCCCTGCAGGAAGATGCCTCGTGTAAAGCCGATGTAAAAAGCCCAAGCTAGGACGATAAGAATGAGCAGTGTCATCATAAGTCACCCTCGGTTTCCTGTTGCGTAGCACTTGCTTTATCGTTAAGGAAACGTGCTCTCAAGTCCTTGAGCTCTTTTTCCATATCTTCAATAGCCATTTCGCGGCTTAATTGGGTAGAGAGGGCATTGATGGCTAGTAGTATTGCTAAGGTTTCCTTATCCGCTTCTGGGAGTTTGTCACGGATAGCCTTGTATTTTTCTGTGGCCAAGCGCTCAACTTCTTCCATGAAGAGATTATCTTTATCAGTGGTTAAGGTGAAGGGGCGATCCCCAAAAATAAATTTATAACGATTCTTTTTTGTCATGACAATACCTCCCAAACATTATAGCATAAAGGCCTTTTTAGGGACACTGTAAGCTGATCTTTCATGCCTTGAAAAGGTTTTTGACGGTAGAAGTATGCTATAATAGAGCCTATGGATACAAGAATTTTAGAACAGCTAGAATTTGATAAAGTGAAGGCTTTGTTTGAACCTTATTTACAAACTGAGCAAGGTCTAGCTGAATTACGAGAGTTGAAACCTTTGGTAAAGGCAGATAAAATCAGTGAACAATTTACCGAAATCGACGAGATGGGGGCCATTTTTGTTGAACATCATGGTTTTTCCTTGGGGAGTCTAAGTGCGATTTCAGAGAGTCTTCGTCGTCTAGAATTGGAAGCGGATCTCAATATCAATGAGTTATTGGCCATTAAAAAGGTGCTGGCAGTCACGGCTGATGTCGGACGTTTTTACCAAGAGTTAAACAATGTTACCTTAGTTGCTTTGAAACGACTTTTTGATAACTTAGTCGGGTTTCCCCAGCTTCAAGGCAGTTTGCAGTCGCTTAATGACGGTGGTTTTATAGAAAGTTTTGCCAGTCCAGAGTTAGAGACGATTCGCCGACGTATTACGGCTAGTCAAGCACAGGTACGTCAGGTTTTGCAAGATCTTTTGAAAACCCAAGCAGACTATCTCTCTGAACGCTTGATTGCTAGCCGTAACGGTCGCAGTGTTTTACCGGTCAAACACACGCATCGACATCGGTTATCAGGAGTGGTTCATGATATTTCAAGCTCTGGGAATACGGTCTATATCGAGCCGCGCGCCGTGGTTTCCTTGAACGAAGAAATCACTCAGCTCCAAGCAGATGAACGCTATGAGATGGCAAGGATTTTGCACGAGCTGTCTGAAATGCTTCGCCCACATACAGCGACCATCCGTAATAACACTTGGATACTGGGGCATTTGGATTTGGTTCGTGCTAAATACCTCTTCATGCGAGATCGCCATGCAAGTGTGCCAAGGCTGTCACAGGATAAGACCATCAATCTCATCAATGCCTGGCACCCTTTGTTGCAAAATCCAGTCGCCAATGACCTCCATTTTCCCAAGGATTTGACCGTTATCGTTATCACGGGGCCAAATACAGGGGGGAAAACTATCATGCTGAAAACACTGGGCTTGGCCCAGCTTATGGCCCAATCGGGACTCCCGATTATGGCTGACGCGGGTTCGACAGTAGGTGTTTTTAAAGCGATTTTCGCTGATATTGGCGACGAGCAGTCCATCGAGCAAAGCCTATCAACCTTTTCTGGCCATATGACGCATATCGTGGAGATGCTAGAGGCTGCTGATCAAGATAGTTTGCTGCTTTTTGATGAGCTAGGGGCAGGAACTGACCCACAAGAAGGGGCAAGTCTTGCCATGGCGATTTTAGAGCATTTGCGTCTCAGTCAAATCAAGACCATGGCGACAACGCATTACCCAGAGTTGAAAGCCTATGGTATTGAGACGCGGCATGTGGAGAATGCCAGCATGGCCTTTGATACCGAGACCTTGAGTCCTACTTACCGATTTATGCAAGGTGTCCCAGGTCGCTCAAATGCGTTTGAAATCGCGCGGAGACTTGGCTTGGCTGAAGTGATAGTTTCAGACGCTGAGAGTATGACGACCACTGATGGCGATGTCAATGCGATCATTCAGGAATTGGAAGAACAGACCCTGGAAGCCCGAGGGCGGCTGGATCATATCAAGGCTGTCGAACAGGAAAACCTTAAATTCAATAGAGCGGTTAAAAAACTTTATAACGATTTTTCCCATGAACGTGATCGTGAGTTGGAAAAAGCCCGCTTAGAGGCGCGTGAGATGGTTGATTTGGCCCTAAAAGAGAGTGACAATATCCTGAAAAACTTGCACGATAAGGCAAGCTTAAAGCCGCATCAAGTCATTGAAGCTAAGGCAGCCTTAAAAAAACTAGCCCCTCAAGAAGATTTGTCTCGCAATAAAGTGTTGCAAAAAGCTAAGAAACGGCGAGCACCGCATGTTGGCGATGACATCATTGTGACTGCTTACGGGCAACGCGGAACACTGACCCGACAAGTTAAGAATAAGGTCTGGGAAGCTCAGGTTGGCTTGATTAAGATGACCCTCAAGGAGGATGAATTTACCTTGACCAAGGTGCAAGAAGACCAACAACCCAAGAAAAAATCGGTAGCTGTGGTTAAAAAAGCCCAAGTGGCATCTCGGGGACCACGAGCACGATTGGACTTGCGTGGTAAACGCTACGAAGAAGCCATGACAGAGTTGGATGCTTTTATTGACCAAGCCTTGCTTAACAACATGTCCCAAGTGGACATTATTCACGGTATTGGAACAGGTGTTATTCGAGAAGCGGTTACCAAGTATCTGCGTCGAAACAAGCATGTCAAGAGTTTTGCCTACGCTCCACAAAATGCAGGGGGTTCTGGCTGTACCATTGCGAATTTAGGCTAGTTTGCTAGAGCAATTCTGAGCAAAATGACTTGGGTCTAGGCCCAAGTCATTTTTATCTTTTTCGGGAAAAATAACGCTAGAATGAGCTTCACTTCCTTTATGGTTTCCCAACTCTTCCATGACTTTTTTAGCATCATCGTTTGTCATAGCGGTAATAGTAAGTATTATAATAATTTCATTAGAATGAAGACGGAGATTTATACTCCCAAGGTGTTTAATTTTCAGTCTTGGATAAGCTTAATATAGTCTGCTCCAATTCAATGGGTTTCCTTGCTAATACACGCTAATGTTTTGCTAGCATTGATGATTACAGATGCAGATAGATCAAAGAGTTCAGAGGTTTTACTGTAGCATTATTACCAGTCCTTAGTTCTAAGGTCAAAGCATCATTGTCAGTTAGCGCTGTTTTTTCTTTAGCAATCACTGCAATTTTTCGTCAAATGGAGTGATATTGATATCGCTTATGAGCAATTTAGTCTTTTCTTATTTAAGGGCTATTATACCAAAAAACGATTTCCTGTCTATTTGTTTTTGACAAAAGAAAAATTGCCTCACTTGAAATGTCAGGCGATAGTTGTTTTTCAATTCTTTTCCTGAGTCAGTTTGTCTTTATCAGGTTCATTGTGGGCAATAAGGCTAGTAGCGGCTGCTGCGATAGCACTGACAATGTCATCTAAAAAAGTGTGACACTGTTTGTCGAGTTTGCTATCCATTTTTTTGATAACACCAGACTTGACCTTGTCCAGATATCCGTAGTTAGTTAATCCGATAAAGCCGTATAAGTTAACAACGGCTAGACCTAAAATTTTGTCAATTCCATAAAGCTCTTCATCCCTCGTTAAAATAACATTGAGTAGTTGAGATAGTCGATTTTCTTCAGCGAGTCTATCTAGCTCAACACTAGTCATAATAGCGTTTTGAACCTCAAATTTGCGTAAGATAGCGAGCACAATCTCAACGGCTTCTTCCCTTACTTAAATGAGGCATATAGGGTGTTTTTTTAGCGTAGTACTAAGTCAGCAACGTCTTTGATGGTAACATCGTCTTCAATCAAGAGTTGATAAGCTTTATCGAGGAGTTGTTGGGTTGTTTTCACGGGGGCTTCTATTTTCTTTTAGCAAACAAGATGATATTTCAGAGTTGTATCTTATTACGAGCAAGTTAAAAATGAGATAGATTGTCAACTAAGGTGTTTGTATGAAAAATGCTATTGACTTGTCGTAGCCAATTTCTGACACTGCTTGGTAAAAGTGCTATGCTAGTCTTATAAAGACAAAGTAAGGACAATATGATGTTAACTTATGATTTGATTGTAATTGGCTTTGGCAAAGCCGGAAAAACATTGGCAGCTAAAATGGCTAATTTGGGTAAAAAAGTGGCGCTGATTGAAGAAGATGCCAAAATGTATGGCGGAACCTGCATTAATATCGCTTGTATCCCTACAAAAACGCTCATTCATGCAGCAGAAGAAGGGCTCTCTTTCCAAGATGCTATGGCGTTGAAAGAAGCAGTCGTGACACGCCTTAACCATAAAAATGAACAAACCTTGCTCAGCTCAGGTGCAGACCTTTACAATGCGCGTGCCCGCTTTACGGACAATAAAACCATTGAAATCAGTATGGGAGAAGATAAGGAGAGTTTGACAGCAGAAACTATTGTTATTAATACAGGCGCTGTCTCGAATAACTTCCCTATCCCAGGGCTTTTGGAAAGTAACCATGTCTTTGATAGTACTGGTATTCAATCCTTGGATAAAGTGCCTGGTCGTTTAGCGATTATTGGAGGTGGCAATATTGGTCTTGAATTTGCTAGCCTATATGCGAATTTGGGTAGTCAGGTAACAGTTTATGACAATTCTCCTAAGCTTTTGGGACGCTATGAACCAGAAGTTGCTAAACTAGCACAAGAGTATATGGAAGAAGATGGTATTTCCTTCCAACTAGATGCTTCCGTAGAGTCATTGAAAAATGACGGTGAAGCAGTTCTTGTCACAGTAAATGGTCGAGAAGATAGTTACGATGCTGTGCTTTATGCACTTGGCCGTAAACCGGCAACTGACGATTTAGGGTTAGAGAACACCGATATTAAGGTCACAGATCGCGGTGCCATTGAGGTTGATGACTACTTGGAATCAAGTGTTCCAGGCGTTTATGCGGTTGGTGATGTTAACGGTGGTCTCCAGTTTACCTATACCTCCCTTGATGATTTCCGAATTGTCTTTGACAAATTGACTGGAAACGGTGACTACAAGCGTAGCGACCGTATCAATGTCCCAACAACCCTTTTCATTAACCCTTCCTTAGCACAAGTTGGTTTAACAGAAGCCCAGACAAAAGAAAAAGGACTTCCTTACAAGGCTAATGTCTTGCCTGTCGCCAATATGCCTCGCGGTCATGTCAATAATGATCTACGCGGGCTCTACAAGGTGCTTGTCAATACAGAGACCAAGGAAATCCTAGGCGCCACCCTTTTTGGTGCTAATGCTGAAGAAATCATCAACTTGATCAAATTGGCTATGGATAATAAGGTGCCTTATACCTACCTTAAAAATCAAGTTTTCACCCACCCAACCATGGCTGAAAACTTGAATGATGTTTTTAATATTTAGGAGAAAGGTATGTCTCATCGACTTTACAATATGAGCTTTAGTAGCGTTTACGCTGCCTTGGTAGCAAAAGCTGAGCGAAAAGGGCAGACAAGAGCTGATGTGGACCGGGTAACTGCCTGGTTAACAGGTTATACACCAGCAGCAATTGCTGATTTACATGACACTGACTTGACTTATGGTGATTTTTTCAGAAAAGCCCCCAACTACAATCCCAGTCGGATCAATATCACGGGTAAAATCTGTGGTGTTCAAATTGAAGCCTTAGAAGACCCTCTCATGCAGGAAATCAGGCGTTTGGATAAGTTAGTGGATTGGATTGCTAAGGGGAAAACACCTCAGCAAGTATTTGATAACTATGAGTAGTAGGTTGTCATGATTGTTATTGACTATACCGATGGGCGAACCGCCCCTAACAAATGACTTTTAATAGCTACAATAGTTTTGTTCAGTCTCGTCAGTTTTGCTGGCATGATAGACCTGATTGTTTTAAGATGTCAAAGGTCACTGTTAATGGAAATGATAGGGCTTATCAAGGGTTTTGTTGGAATCTTTATTGCTTTCCTTTGAAAAAAGAGTTAAGTCACTATCAATGAGAAATCACCTAGTTTGACTGGGTGATTTTTTGAGGGAAGTGAAAGCAGCTAGCTCATATGGTAAAATAGAAAAAAATAAAAAAAGAAAACAGGAATCTTATGAAAACCTATATTTGCTTGCTAAGAGCTATCAATGTTGGTGGGAAAAATCGGTTACCTATGGCAGAATTGAAAAAAGCGCTAGAACAAGCAGGTTGTCAGGATGTAAAAACTTATATCAACTCTGGCAATGTTATTTTTAGAAGTTCTAGAGACAATCTTCAAGATTTTTGTCAAACATTACTAAAAGAACAGTTTGGCTTAAGCATAGCTTGTCAGATTTTATCAGCAGAGAGATTACTTGTCCTAGCAGAACAAGTTCCAGATTGGTTTAATCAATCTCCAGATAACAAGTATAATGCTATTTTTACTATTGCGCCTTGGACATCAAAAGACGTCATTCAGCGTATGCCAGCCATTAGAGATGAGTTAGAGCAGTTAGTTACAGCTGAACAGGTGATTTTTTGGACATGTGCTAAGAAGGATTTTTCAAGAACGAGTTATAGCAAATTAGCCGCAAAAGCGGATGTTTACGCGATGACCACAGTGCGAAATGGGAACACTTTCTTCAAGTTAGTGGGTTTGGCACGTGATTACTTAGAAAGATTTGGTACCTAGATGAAGCATTATGATGTCTTTTATGGGAAAATACTAAGGTTTTTAGGGGAATACCCGAGATTGGTACTCGTCATTTTAAGCTACAATTGGTTGGTGACCAAACTCATGTATTTACTCTATCCCTTATTGTTAGTCTACCTTTACAGCTATCATCGCGAGGATTTATTGACTACCTTTATCGTTCCAGCTATAGGATTTGCCCTTTTGACACTCTTTCGCAAACACCTCAATCAACCAAGGCCCTACCAAACATGGCAAATAAAGCCCGTGATGAAGCGTGACGGTAGTGGTGACTCTTTTCCAAGTCGTCATGTCTTTTCAGCTAGTCTGATTAGCATGTGTTTCCTCTCACAATTTTTCTGGATAGGGATTTTCTTATTCATAGTGACATTGGGTTTGGCACTTTGTAGGGTAATAGGAGGCGTGCATTATCCCAAAGACGTTCTCGTCGGCTATGTTTTAGGAGTCTTATGGGGTATGTTACTCTTTCTCTAAAACGACTAAAACGGTCGAACATTGAAAAAGCCCCCTAATTCTAGTATAATGAAAACTAATACACGTATGAGGTGTCTATCAAATGGAAATGAAACAAATTAGCGAAACAACGCTAAAAATTACGATTAGCATGGAAGATTTAGAAGAAAGGGGTATGGAGCTCAAGGATTTCTTGATTCCGCAAGAAAAGACCGAAGAATTTTTCTACACCGTTATGGATGAGTTAGATTTGCCAGACAATTTTAAAGATAGTGGCATGCTAAGCTTTCGTGTGACGCCAAAGAAAGATCGCTTAGACGTCTTTGTTACCAAGTCTGAAATTGATAAAGATCTCAATTTTGAAGACTTGGCCAACTTAGGGGATGTTTCGCAAATGTCGCCGGAGGAATTTTTCAAAAATCTCGAAAAATCAATGCTCGAAAAAGGGGATACCCAGGCTCACGAAAAGCTCAAACAAGTGGAAGAAATGGTTGAGTCTGCCATGGTGGACACCTTATCAAATGCTGGTGCTGCCACAGAAGAAACCAGCTCTGAAGAGCCTGAGCAAGTGGATTACACGCACTATGTGCTGCATTTTCCAACCCTAACAGAAGCCATTATCTTTTCCAAGGCTGTGGATTTTGAGACCGAGGCTTCCGAACTCTATAAGTTTAGCGGCGAGTATTACATGACCATCTTGGTTGGCTTAGAGAATAAACCCTCTTACTATGCTGATATGGTTCATGCACGCCTGTTAGAATATGGACGTGATGCTTCTAAAACCCGAGCCTATCTTCAAGAACATGGGATTCGTCTCATTGAGGGAACTGCTATAGCGGATTTAGAGGGTGTAAGGGTGAGCTAGATGTTACCATTTACCTTGCTGTTTGTGTTAGCCCTGATAGGAACCTTTCTCTTATCGCTGATACTAACGCCTCTTGTACGCTTGTTATCTTTTAGGGTTGGGGCTGTTGATCAGCCCAATGCCCGTCGGATTAACAAGGTACCTATGCCGAGTGCTGGTGGTTTAGCTGTTTTTCTATCCTTTTTGACGGTTGCTTTATTGGTTTTTCCAAAGGTTCTAACCGAGGCATCAACCAAGCTATCCTATTTTGATTATATTTTGCCTGTTCTTGTTGGGGCAACTTTGGTCACGGCGACCGGTTATCTTGATGATATCTTTGAACTGTCAGCTAAGTTGAAGATGTTAGGAATTGTCAGTGGTGCTCTTATTGTGTGGGGGTTTACAGACTTTCATTTTGATAGTTTTAAGATTCCTTTTGGTGGGCCCATGATCACCTTTGATCCTGTAGTGACCTGTCTACTAACGGTCATCTGGATCGTGTCCATTACCAATGCCATCAACCTCATCGATGGTTTAGACGGCTTGGTGGCAGGGGTCTCGATGATTTCTTTAGGGACGATGGGAATAGTCTCTTATTTCTTTCTACCGCAAGTGGATTTGTTTTTGACCATGACTATTTTTTTGTTACTGGTTGCTATCTTGGGATTTTTTCCCTATAATTACCATCCGGCGATTATCTATGGAGGAGATACCGGTGCCCTCTTTATCGGTTTTATGATAGGGGTACTATCCTTGCAAGGTTTGAAAAATTCCACTGCTGTAGCGGTTGTGACGCCAGTTCTTATTTTGGGAGTGCCTATCGTGGATACTGCGGTGGCTATCGTTCGTCGTAAGTTATCTGGGCGAAAAATTTCTGAGGCTGATAAAATGCATTTGCATCATAGACTCTTAGCCATGGGATTTAGCCATAAAGGGGCTGTTCTGGTGGTTTATGGCATTGCCATCGTCTTTTCACTCATCGCTCTGCTGCTTAATATTTCAAGTCGTCTAGGTGGGGTCTTGCTAATCGCAGGGCTGCTCTTTGCCTTGGAAGTCTTGATTGAAGGTTTAGAAATTTGGGGAGAACATCGCACACCACTTTTTAATACCTTAAAGTTTATCGGGAATAAGTCCTACCGACAAGCGAGATTGCAAAAATGGCAGAACCAGAAAAAATAAACCGGAAGAAAGCCCTCTAAGGGCTTTTTTGGTACAATAAGATGGATTGAATAAATTACTTAGCAACTCATGATGAGAAGGCTAACATCATAACAAAGGAGTCAACATGTCTGTACTTGAAATCAAAAACCTTCACGTGTCAATTGACGACAAAGAAATTTTAAAAGGTCTGGATTTGACCTTGAAAACAGGTGAAATCGCTGCGATTATGGGGCCAAATGGAACCGGCAAATCAACCCTTTCCGCTGCGATTATGGGGAATCCCAATTATGAAGTCACCGAGGGTGAAATCCTCTTTGATGGTCAAAATATTTTGGAGCTTGAAGTGGATGAACGTGCCCAGCTGGGATTATTTTTGGCGATGCAGTATCCATCTGAAATTCCAGGTATTACCAATGCCGAGTTTATTCGTGCAGCCATGAACGCTGGTAAAGAAGATGAGGACAAAATCTCTGTCCGAGATTTTATCACTAAGTTGGATCAAAAGATGGAACTTCTTGGCATGAAAGAAGAAATGGCAGAGCGTTACCTCAATGAAGGTTTCTCAGGTGGGGAGAAAAAGCGCAATGAAATTTTACAATTGCTCATGCTTGAACCTAAGTTTGCCCTTCTTGATGAGATTGATTCAGGTCTAGATATTGACGCCCTAAAAGTCGTCTCAAAAGGCGTTAACGAAATGCGTGGTGAAGGCTTTGGTGCCATGATTATCACCCATTACCAACGCCTCCTTAACTACATCACACCAGATGTGGTGCATGTGATGATGGATGGTCGCGTGGTACTCTCAGGTGGTCCAGAGTTAGCAGTGCGCCTTGAGAAAGAAGGTTATGCTAAAATTGCCGAAGAGCTTGGTTACGACTATTCAGAAGACGTGTAAAAGGTTATCTCAATGGTGATGCTCAAAAGTCATGACTTTTCCGAAAGGTTTTTTGTACGCCCTTTGACCGATGGAGATGTCCCAGCAATTTTGAAACTCTATAAGACCAACCCCACCTTTTTTGAACATTGCCCTCCTATTCCTACGGAAGCCTCGGTCTTGTCTGATATGGCCAAGTTACCTTACGGTAAGAGGGTATCTGACAAACATTTTGTGGGTTATTTTGATAATGACATACTTATTGCTGTACTCGATTTGGTTGAGGGCTATCCTAGCGAAGAGAAAGCTTTTATTGGCCTCTTTATTTTAGATAAAGCTTATCAAGGTAGGGGGATTGGCAGTCAGCTAATCGTCGAATTGTTGGAAAATATTACCCAACGATTTGACGCGATTAGATTGGGATATGTGACAACCAATCTTCCTGCCAAACAGTTTTGGCAAAAGCAAGGCTTTGTTCTCACAGGGGAAACGTCACAGGAGGAGCAGTACACTATTAGCCTTGCAGAATATTTGAAAAAGGATAAATAATTAATGATGACAGAAACTATTTTAGCTTTCTCACAAGCAAAGGCAGAGCCTACTTGGTTACAAGAGCGTCGATTAGCTGCCTTTGATAAGATAGAAACCCTCCCCTTGCCCAATATCGAGCGTGTGAAGTTCCATCGATGGAACTTGGGAGACGGGACTATATCAGAAAATGATGTCACAGCTAATGTTCCAGATTTCATGGCCTTGGGTGATAATCCTAAGCTGGTTCAAGTTGGGACGCAAACGCTTCTCGAACAACTTCCGGCAAATTTGATTCAACAAGGATTAGTCTTTACGGATTTGCAGTCGGCCTTGGAGGACATTCCTGAGCTGGTCGAAAGGCATTTTGGTTCGGCCTTGGCCTATGATACGGACAAATTGGCCGCTTATAACTATGCTTATTTTAATAGTGCGGCTGTCCTTTATGTTCCCGATAATATGGAAATCGAGCAGCCTTTAGAAGGCATTTACCTACAAGACAGCGATAGTGCCGTACCTTTTAATAAGCATGTGTTGATTATCGCAGGAAAAAATACTAAATTTAGCTACATTGAACGCTTCGAAAGTATCGGTAAGCAGTCTGAAAAAACCAGCGCTAATATCTCTGTGGAAATCATTGCCGGTGCTGGTAGCCGTGTGTCTTACTCTGCTATCGACCGTCTGGGTGAGCATGTGACTGCCTACATTAGCCGTCGAGTGAAACACGACCGAGATAGCTCAGTCGATTGGGCCATGGGTGTGATGAATGAAGGTCATGTGATTAGTGATTTTGATTCCGACCTTATCGGTGATGGTAGCCATGCTGATCTTAAGGTTGTTGCCGCTTCATCTGGCCGCCAGATTCAAGGTATTGATACTCGTGTGACCAACTACGGCAGACACTCGGTTGGTCATATCTTACAACATGGTGTGATTTTAGAGCGTGGCACCCTAACATTTAATGGCATTGGTCACATCGTTAAAGGTGCCAAGGGAGCAGATGCCCAGCAAGAAAGCCGTGTTCTCATGCTATCAGATAAGGCTCGCTCAGATGCCAATCCTATTTTGTTGATTGATGAAAATGAAGTGACAGCAGGCCATGCCGCTTCTATCGGTCAGGTGGACCCAGAGGACATGTACTATCTGATGAGCCGAGGGATTGATCAGCAAACAGCTGAAAGATTGGTGATTCGTGGTTTTTTAGGCGCTGTCATCACCGAAATTCCAAGCAAGCAAGTTCGTCAAGAGCTCATTGATGTGCTTGATCGTAAGCTTGATAAACGCTAGCCATATGTTGAGAGGTGATACGGTGTTTGACCCCAAGCAAATCCGAAAGGACTTTCCAATATTCAATCAGCAGGTAAACGGTGAGTCGCTAGTCTATCTCGATAACGCTGCCACCAGTCAAAAGCCACAGCCAGTGTTAGATGCCATTATGGCTTATTATCAAAAGGACAACGCCAATGTCCACCGAGGCGTTTACACCTTGGCAGACAGAGCTACTCAACAGTATGAGGCAAGCCGTCAAAAGGTGGCTGACTTTATCAAGGCTCCGTCAGCGAGCAATATCCTGTTTACACGAGGAACAACAACCAGTCTTAACTGGGTGATAGCGTTTGCTAAGACCATCTTGAAACCAAAGGATCAGGTTCTGATTTCAATCATGGAACATCATGCTAACCTAGTTCCCTGGCAGGAAGTCTGTCGCCAAACAGGGGCAGAGCTAGTCTATGTTTACCTAAAGGATGGCGTGCTTGACTATACTGAAGTCCAAGAGAAGCTATCTGAAAAAACGAGATTTGTCAGTATGGCCCACGTCTCCAATGTCCTAGGTTGTCTAAATCCTATCAAAGCCCTGACCCAGCTCGCCCACCAAGTGGGAGCTTATATGGTAGTAGATGGTGCGCAAGCAGTACCCCATCTACCTGTGGATGTTAGTGATTTGGATTGCGATTTTTACGCTTTTTCAGGGCATAAGATGATGGGACCGACAGGGATAGGTGTCCTTTATGCCAAAGAAGCTCTTCTTGAGCAGATGCCACCAGTGGAATTTGGTGGGGAGATGATTGATGTTGTGGAGGAGCAGTCCTCAACTTGGGCAAGCATTCCTTGGAAATTTGAAGCAGGAACACCAAATATTGCAGGGGCAATTGGACTGGGGGCCGCCATCGATTACTTGAGTGATCTTGGCATGACCAATGTCCACCGTCATGTCCAGGATTTGGTTGCTTATACGCTGCCAAAGTTGACTGCCATTGAGGGTGTGACGGTATATGGTTCTTCAGCTAGTGAGGACCACATCGGTCTGATTGCTTTTAATATCGACAATCTCCACCCGCATGATGTCGCTACCGCCTTGGACTACGAGGGAGTTGCTGTTCGAGCAGGTCATCATTGCGCCCAACCGCTGTTACGCTATTTGGGGCAATTCTCCACCTTGCGGGCTAGTTTTTACGCCTACAACACCTATGAAGACTGTGATCGTTTGATTGCGGCTTTGATTGCGGCAAAGGAGTTTTTCAATGGGACTTTCTAGTTTAAACCGTCTTTACATGACCCTCATAACAGAGCATTCCAAGCACCCTCATCATTTTGGGCAACTCGAAGGGGTCAAAGCCATTCAACTCAACAATCCAACCTGCGGAGATGTCATTAGCTTAACGGTCCAAGTGACAGAAGGGGTTATCACTGATATAGCCTTCTCAGGGCATGGCTGCGCTATCTCAACCGCCTCAGCCAGCATGATGACCGATGCGGTCTTGAACAAGACTATAAAGGAAGCGCAGGACCTAGGGCTATTGTTCTCCGAAATGGTACAAGGTCAGTCTGATGGCTCAGTGGATGAGCTAGGAGATGCCGCTATGATGGCAGGTGTGGCTCAGTTCCCCCAACGCATCAAATGTGCGACCCTCTCTTGGAATGCTCTAAAAGAAGCTTTAGCACCCTCAAACAATCTTAAAACACTTGACTAAAAACGATAAATCCCCATGCCTCAAAACTAATCATAGAGGCAAGGGAGTCGTTACGATTTGTTAACAGAAAGGACAGAACATGTCTGAAAAAGTAGAACCAAAACCGATTGACCTAGGTGAGTACAAGTTTGGTTTTCATGATGATGTCGAACCAATCTTATCCACCGGAAAAGGCCTTAGCGAAGAAGTCGTCCGCGAATTATCGGCTGCCAAGGGAGAGCCAGAGTGGATGTTAGATTTTCGACTCAAGTCCCTTGAAACCTTCAATAAGATGCCCATGCAAGAATGGGGACCAGATTTATCAGATATTAACTTTGATGATATTATTTACTATCAAAAACCGTCTGACAAGCCAGCTCGTTCTTGGGACGATGTGCCAGAAAAGATAAAAGAAACCTTCGAACGTATCGGTATTCCACAGGCGGAGCGTGCTTACCTAGCTGGTGCCTCAGCACAGTATGAATCTGAAGTGGTTTACCACAACATGAAAGAAGAATTCGAAAAACTGGGGATTATTTTTACCGATACCGACTCAGCCCTAAAAGAGTATCCTGACCTCTTCAAACAGTACTTTGCGAAACTCGTTCCCCCAACGGATAACAAATTAGCCGCCCTAAACTCTGCCGTGTGGTCAGGCGGAACCTTCATCTACGTTCCCAAGGGAGTTAAGTGTGATATCCCCTTGCAGACATATTTCCGTATCAATAATGAAAATACTGGTCAGTTTGAACGTACCTTAATCATCGTTGATGAGGGAGCCAGTGTGCATTACGTTGAAGGGTGTACGGCACCGACCTACTCATCCAACAGTCTGCATGCTGCCATTGTTGAGATTTTTTCTCTCGAAGGGGCTTACATGCGTTACACCACGATTCAAAACTGGTCGGACAATGTCTATAACTTGGTAACCAAGCGTGCCAAAGCCCTTAAAAATGCAACGGTTGAGTGGATTGATGGTAACCTTGGTGCTAAGACAACGATGAAGTACCCATCGGTCTATTTGGATGGCGAGGGTGCGCGTGGGACTATGTTATCCATTGCCTTTGCCAATAAGGGTCAACACCAGGATACAGGTGCCAAGATGATTCATAACGCCCCTCATACGTCGTCTTCCATTGTGTCTAAATCCATTGCGAAAAGCGGCGGTAAGGTCGATTACCGAGGACAGGTGACCTTTAATAAAAAGTCTAAAAAATCAGTCAGTCACATTGAGTGTGACACCATCTTGATGGATGACATTTCAAAGTCTGACACGATTCCATTTAATGAAATCCACAATTCCCAAGTTGCTTTGGAGCATGAAGCCAAGGTTTCAAAAATCTCAGAAGAACAGCTCTACTATCTCATGAGCCGCGGCTTGTCCGAGAGTGAGGCGACAGAGATGATTGTGATGGGCTTTGTAGAGCCCTTTACCAAAGAATTGCCGATGGAATATGCTGTCGAGCTAAACCGTTTGATTGCTTACGAGATGGAAGGCTCAGTCGGATAAGTCAGTTGAGAGATACTCAAAAAGCCCGCTGTTTAGCGAGCTTTTTTGTATAGGTGGTCATTAACATAAGTTACAAGACGATTCCACCAAACCTTTAAAAAGAAACTGCGTTCAACGCCTTTTTTCGTTTGTGCAGCGACTCTTGGCGGCTCTTCCAAGTAGCCATCGCCGACGAGGTACTTATCTGAGACGATAAAGTCACCGACCTTTTGATTGACCTTGACGGGTGCCACTAGCTCTGTCTGGTTTGAGGTGAAGTGTGCGGTTACTGCTTGGTTAATGGGTTGAACTGCTCTTAAATCATTCGCAGCGACCACCTTAACTGAGAGCTGTTTGCCATCTAGGATTTTGACGCGACTGTTTTTGAGAACCTGTCCTTTTTTTAGGATGGTTTTCATTTCATAATGTTTGGCAATGTAATCCAGGAGCTCGTTGGTGACCTTAAACCTTGCCATATCATCGTTATCATCGTTATCAGCGTTAAGGATAACGGTGATGATGCGCATTCCATTTTCGGTAGCGGTTGCTACGAAGGAAGCACCTGCTTTTTTCGTAGTTCCCGTTTTTAAGCCATCGACTCCAGAACGGTAGAGCGGTCGGTCTTTTAGCATGGCATTGTGATTTACCATTGTGGTTCCATCAAAGTTGGCGCGGGCTTGCTGACTCACCTGGATTAAGTCAGGGTAATCCTTGATAACGTGCTGTGCAATGATAGCCACGTCCTTGGCACTCATCATGTTCTCATCCGTTTTTTGAGAGCCAGGATAGATGTTGTCCCCCAAAAACTCATTGTTAAGACCAGAGGCATTGACGAGTTTGGCATCAGTAATGCCCCAATCCTTTAATTGTTGGGACATCATATCGACAAACTGGGGCTCACTACCAGCGATATGTTCTGCCAAAGCGATAGCGGCACTGTTAGCGCTAGCAACCATGGTAGCATTGATTAAATCTTTAACCGTGTATCGTCTAGCTTCCATAGGCACGTTGCTAGCCTCAGGATTAACGGTTAATTGATAGGGATAATCGGAAATAGTAATCTCAGTATTCCAATTCAAGCGTCCCTTGTCGATTTCCTGGTAGACCAGATATGCCGTTAAAATTTTGGTGATAGAGGCGATAGCATCAGGTGTTGTCGCATCTTTTTCATATAAAATTTTACCAGTGTTAGCTTCGATAGCAATGGCATGCTCAGCTTTGGCTTTAAAGTCAGCAGCTTTGACACTCGGCGTGACAAAGCTAGTCAACAAGCTTAAAAATAGAATTGTTTTTTTCATAATCATGTCTAGAAGAATGTCCTTTTCCTAATTATAACATATTTTAGTGTTATGAAATATGACATAAAGTACAAGCAAACGCATTCAATCCGAACAATTTTCTGAATAAATGCTTTTTTTTAATATAAATTGTGGTAGAATAGGTTTAAATCATTACTTTTATTGGTTTAATAACAAAAAAATAAATAGAGGTGACTTTATGACAACTAAAGGTCGATTGCTTGCAGTAGCAGGTGTGACGCTCTTGTCAGTGTCAGTACTTGCTGCTTGTGGAAACAAATCAAGTGCTAAAAAATCTGAGGACATGTCTTATAGCTATGTTTACGTATCTGATCCTACAACCTTAGACTACATCATAGCAAATTCTGCTGGGGTAGCTGATTTGACATCTAACTTTGTAGATGGTCTCCTAGAAAATGACCGTTATGGTAATTTGGTGCCATCATTGGCAAAAGATTGGACCGTTTCAAAGGATGGTCTGACCTATACTTATAAATTACGTGATGATGTCTATTGGTATACAGCTGATGGTGAGGAGTATGCCAAAGTCACAGCACAGGACTTTGTGACTGGTCTAAAGCATGCCGCAGATAGCAAAGCAAATGCCCTTTATGTTGTTCAAGATTCTGTCAAAGGGTTAAAAGATTACCTTGACGGAAAAGTTAAAGATTTTAGTGAAGTTGGGGTTAAAGCGCTCGACAAGTATACTGTTCAGTACACGCTTAACAAACCAGAAAGTTTTTGGAATTCAAAGACAACCTACGGTATTCTCTTCCCAGTCAATGCCGAATTCCTCAAGTCTAAAGGAAAAGACTTCGGTACTCCAACAGATCCTTCATCCCTTCTATACAACGGTGCTTATAAGCTAAGCGCAATTACTTCTAAGTCATCTATCGAAATGACTAAAAATGATGATTATTGGGATGCTGACAATGTTCATATCCAAAACGTTAAGTTGACTTACTCTGATGGGTCAGACCCAGATTCTTTATTCAACAAGTTTAAAGAAGGGACCTATAGCGTTGCTCGTCTCTACCCAAATCAACCAAGCTACAAGACGGCAAGCAAAGAGTTTGGCAAGAACATCTATTATAGCCAACAAAATTCGACAACTTACATGTACTTCTTTAATGTTAACCGTACAGCTAAGAAGTTGACGAAGAAAACACCAGAGCAATTTGAAGATACGAAAGCAGCGCTTCAAAACAAAGATTTCCGTCAAGCGGTCACATTTGCCTTCGATCGTGCATCATGGAACTCTCAATCTGTGGGTGAAGAAGGTAAGGACAAATCTCTTCGCAACACACTGGTGCCACCGACGTTTGTTCAAGTTGGTGGAAAAGATTTTGGAGATGTTGTCAAGACAGAGTTGGATGCTCTAGGAGATCAGTGGAAAGATGTTGACCTCAAAGACGCTCAAGATGGTCTTTATAATCCAGAAAAAGCCAAAGCAGAACTTGAAAAAGCTAAAGCAGCCCTTGGCAGTGACGTTCAATACCCTATCCAACTTGATGTAGTGACGTCTCAAACCTATGAGATTGGCTTGCAACAATGGAAATCATTTAAGCAGTCAGTAGAAGCTAACCTTGGTAAGGACAATGTTCAAATCAACATTATCGAAAAACCAGAGGAAGAAGCGTTAGCAGCTACTTATAACGCAGAGTCAGCACAGCAAATGGACTATGATATTGACCTCTCAGGTTGGACACCAGACTATCTTGATCCATCATCTTACCTTGATATTTTCTCAACATCAGAAAGTGCTGCATCAACGATGCGTTTAGGTATCGATGTCAAAGATCAAGCGGCTGTCCATCAGGTTGGTTTAGATAGCTATCAAGCACAGCTCGATAAAGCATCAGCTATTACAGATGATCTTGATGCACGCTATAAAGAGTATGCGAAGGCACAAGCTTGGTTAACGGATAGTGCTTTGGTGATACCGGTGCAGTCATTAGGTGGAACACCTCGTGTGACACGTATTGTGCCTTTCACAGGTCCATTTGCATGGGTTGGTGATAAAGGTGGTAGCACTACTGTTTACAAATATCTCGAGCTTCAAGATGAACCTGTGACAGCCAAGCAGTACCAAAAAGCTTTAAAAGAATGGCAAGAAAAACGTGAAGCTTCAAATGAAGAAGCAACCAAAGAATTAGCTGAACACGTAGCAAAATAAAGCTTAGTAGACAAGAAAAGGGCTTTCTCTCGCAAAAAGAGAAAGTTCTTTCAAGTTTTGGAGAGAAAAATGAAAAAATATATCTTAATGCGTATTTTGCGGTCCTTGGTCTCTATTTTTTTGGTAACGACCGTGGTTTATGGAATCGTCTATACCTTGGTGCCGAAAAAATTGATTTTTAAAAATGACCCTAACTACAATAAAATGGTGACCACACCCGATAAAAAATCGGATTATGAAAATACTATTTTCGAGCGAATGGGTTACATTGACTATCTGACCTCTAAGGAGTTACAAAATGAAGCCTCTAAGACCTATAAAGAGGTGACCACAACGCCGACTGCTGCTAATAAAAAAATCTACCAAGACTTTTTAGCAGCAAAGGGAGGCCATTGGCAATTACATCAATTTAAGGAAAGTAAGGCCTTTTATGCCACGCGTAACATCTCTATTTTTGAGCGGGTTTGGCATTTTTATTCGAACTTGATTGTGATTGATCATCCATGGAAGGTCAAAGATGCCTCCAATCCTGATTTGCCACGCTATGTTCGTTTTGAGAACGACCCATCTGTTGGTCCAGCCTTAGTTGGTTCTGGAACTTATCATAAATACTTACTGTATGTGAATCATAATTTCCCGTTTGTACACCAAAATATTGTGACCCTTAATTTGGGACGTTCCTACCCAACCTATGCTAATCAGCCCGTTACCAGAGTCATCACACAAAAACAAGGAAAAACCGTGCAAAGTGAAGTGACCTTCCCCAATGGCAGGACAAGGCATTCAGCTATCGATATGACTTCAAGGACCTACCTATCGCCAGATAAAGCTGACTCACAAGCCAAACGTAATTTCGGCAAAGATGATGCCTATACCGCTACTCAGAACAATTTTAGCGAACCATCGATGTTGGAGAATTCTTTCATAATAGGAATTATTGGTGTTTTGGTGGCTTATGTGGTAGGGCTACCTATTGGAATGTTGATGTCTCGTTATAAAGATACTTGGTTTGATCGGTTATCAACAGGTGCAATGAGCCTTATGCTTGCCCTACCAAGCATTGCCCTGATTTACATCATTCGTTCCGTCGGATCTAGTCTAGGCTTACCAGATAGTTTCCCAACGTTAGGGGCCTCAAGCCCTCTATCATACGTATTGCCAGCGCTTGTTTTGGGGATTCTCAGTGTCCCTGGCATTGTGATTTGGTTCCGTCGGTATATGGTTGACCAGCAAGCCAGTGATTACGTCCGTTTTGCCAGAGCAAAAGGGCTCTCAGAGGCAGAAATCTCACAAAAGCATCTCTTTAAAAATGCTATGGTACCGATTTCCAATGGTATCCCAAGCTCTATTGCTATGACAATTGTCGGAGCAACTCTGACAGAAACCATTTTTGCTTTTCCAGGAATGGGTAAAATGCTAATAGACTCTGTTCGGGCAGCTAATAACTCAATGGTGGTTGGTCTAGTCTTTATCTTTACAGTCGTATCTGTCTTTTCATTGCTACTAGGTGATATCCTAATGACCATTTTTGACCCACGTATTCGATTGACTTCAAAAGGAGGTAAATAATGACTCAAATCGATAAAAGTAAATTCACATTTGTAGAGTTGGATACCTCTGCAGCAGAAGTCATTGATTCGCCAGCCTATTCCTATTGGAAATCAGTTTTTAGGCAATTTTTTGCTAAAAAATCAACCTTTGTCATGTTAGCCATTCTAACAGCAGTTATTTTGATGAGCTTTATTTACCCAATGTTTGCTAATTATGATTTTAGGGATGTTAGCAATATCAATGATTTTTCAAAGCGATTTATTTGGCCCAATAGTGAGTATTGGTTTGGTACGGATAAAAATGGTCAGTCCCTTTTTGATGGTGTCTGGTATGGGGCTAGAAATTCCATTTTAATCTCAGTCATTGCAACCTTTATCAATACGGTTATCGGTGTGGTGATTGGTGGTATTTGGGGTGTTTCGAAAAGTTTTGACCGTATTATGTTAGAAGTTTACAATGTCATCTCCAATATTCCATTCTTATTGATTGTTATTGTACTAACTTATTCAATCGGAGCGGGCTTTTGGAACCTCATTTTTGCCTTTTGTGTGACGGGTTGGTTAGGGATTGCTTATAGCATTCGTGTCCAAGTGATGCGCTATCGTGATTTGGAGTACAATTTGGCTAGCCAAACCCTCGGTACTCCCATGACTAAAATTGTTGTCAAAAACTTGTTGCCACAGTTGGTTTCGGTTATCATGACCATGGTAAGCCAGATGCTACCAGTGTATATCTCTTATGAAGCCTTCTTATCCTTCTTTGGTCTTGGTCTCCCTATTTCAGAGCCTAGTCTAGGACGCCTCATCTCGAATTATTCAACTTATTTGACAGACAATGCCTACCTTTTCTGGATACCGTTGACAACCTTAATTCTGGTATCCCTACCACTCTATATCGTTGGACAAAATCTTGCAGATGCCAGCGATCCACGTTCGCATAGATAGGAGACAACATGAAACAAACCGATAATGTTATTTTAAGTGCAAAGGATGTGGTTGTTGAATTTGATGTGCGTGATCGTGTTCTCACTGCTATTCGTGGTGTCTCGGTTGATCTTATCGAAGGAGAAGTCTTAGCCGTTGTAGGAGAATCTGGTTCAGGGAAATCTGTTCTAACAAAGACCTTTACAGGCATGCTTGAAAGCAATGGTCGTATTGCGAGCGGTTCAATCACTTATCGTGGACAGGAGTTATCGCATCTAAAAAGCCATAAAGAGTGGGAAGCTATTCGTGGTGCCAAGATTGCCACTATCTTCCAAGACCCAATGACCTCTCTTGATCCCATCAAATCAATTGGAAGCCAAATCACAGAAGTCATTATCAAACACCAAGGTAAATCACAGGCTGAAGCGAAGAAAATGGCGATTGCCTATATGGAAAGTGTTGGGATTCCCGAAGCTTCCAAACGCTTCAAAGAATACCCCTTCCAATATTCAGGTGGGATGCGTCAGCGGATTGTTATTGCCATCGCACTTGCCTGTCGTCCCGACATTCTCATCTGTGATGAGCCGACAACAGCTTTAGATGTAACCATTCAAGCTCAAATCATCAAGCTTTTGAAAGATTTACAAGCAGAGTACGGTTTTACAACGATCTTCATTACTCATGATTTGGGAGTCGTTGCCAGTATCGCTGACAAGGTCGCCGTGATGTATGCGGGTGATATCGTTGAGTATGGAACGGTAGAAGACATCTTCTACGATCCCAAACACCCCTACACCTGGAGTTTGCTTTCTAGCTTGCCGCAATTAGCGGATGAAACAGGCCTACTCTTCTCTATTCCAGGAGCTCCGCCATCGCTTTATAAACCAATTAAGGGTGATGCCTTTGCGCCGCGGTCACAGTATGCGATGCAGATTGATTTTGAAGAAGAAGCCCCTAGGTTCCAGGTCAATGACAATCACTGGGCAAAAACCTGGCTCCTTCACCCAGATGCACCAAAAGTTGAAAAACCGAAAATGATTCAAGATTTGCATCACAAAATTTCACAAAAATTCGGCAAAGAAAGGGTTGAAAAATAATGCCAGAAAAATTAATTGACATTAAAAATTTGGAAATCTCTTTCGGAGAAGGCAAGAAAAAATTTGTTGCTGTCAAAAACGCCAATTTCTTTATCAATAAAGGAGAAACCTTCTCCTTAGTAGGCGAATCCGGCTCTGGAAAAACAACTATTGGTCGTGCCATTATTGGCTTAAACGATACCAGTGGTGGTGAGATTGTCTATGATGGAAAAGTCATCAACAAGAAACTTTCAAAGGCAGAACAAAAAGATCTCATCCAGAACATTCAAATGATTTTCCAGGACCCTGCAGCAAGTCTCAATGAACGGGCAACTGTTGATTACATCATCTCAGAAGGCTTGTATAATTTCGGACTTTATAAAGATGAAGACGATCGTAAGCGCAAGGTGAAAGCCATGATGTCAGAAGTTGGCTTACTGCCCGAACACTTGACCCGCTATCCGCACGAGTTTTCGGGAGGTCAGCGTCAACGGATTGGCATTGCGCGTGCCTTGGTCATGGAACCTGAGTTTATTATCGCCGATGAACCTATTTCAGCGCTTGACGTTTCGGTACGTGCGCAAGTACTTAACTTATTGAAACGCATGCAAGAAGAAAAAGGGTTAACTTACCTTTTCATCGCTCATGATTTATCAGTGGTTCGTTTTATTTCTGACCGAATTGCTGTGATTTATAAGGGTGTTATCGTGGAAGTTGCAGAAACAGAAGAACTGTTCAAAAATCCTATCCATCCCTATACCAAATCTCTCTTGTCAGCTGTGCCAATCCCAGACCCGCTTTTGGAACGCGAGAAAGAGTTACTCGTCTATGATCCAAGTCAGCATCATTATGATGTTGAAGAGCCAAGCATGGTTGAAGTTTTGCCTGGACATTATGTTTGGGGGAGTCCAACTGAGATTGCCAAATACAAGTCGGAATACCCATCCGAATCATTATAGACTTAAAAAGCGAATTATCGCTTTTTTGTTTACGCTTGCGTCATTGATTAACGTAATAGCAGTATCAGAAATGATAAGTCCCTATCAAGAGAATCGTCGTGTTAAAGATAGGTTGATAGCTAATTAGTTGACATTTTTTGCCTAGTATTAGTCACTAAATTCTTAAAAAACAAAGAATTCAGAAAATTTTGATAGGTATGACTTTATTTTTTGACCTTGAATATGGTATAATGCTGTTTATATAAAGAAAAGCTTCTTAAGGAGGGCATGTATTAATGTCAATGTTTTCAAACAAAATCATCAAGCGTGTTGGTCTAGGTGCGGTAGCTCTGACTTCCACAGCGGTTTTAGTAGCTTGTGGCGGTAGCAAGTCGTCATCTGGTTCAGAAAAAAATGTGATTAACTGGCCAATTCCGACAGAAATTAACACCTTAGATTTGTCTAAAAATACAGATACTTACTCAAGTATTGCGATTGGTAACTCGGGTAGTAATTTACTACGCTTGGATGGTAAAGGTGGCACTGAGCTAGACCTTGCTAAAAAAGTAGAAGTCTCAGAAGATGGTCTAACTTATACAGCGACGCTTCGTGATGGTCTTAAATGGTCTGATGGCAGTGATTTAACAGCTGAGGATTTTGTCTATTCATGGCAACGTATCGTCGATCCTAAGACTGCCTCGGAGTATGCTTATCTTGCGACTGAATCACACCTAGAGAATGCAGATAAGATTAACTCAGGTGAAGAGACGGATTTGAGTAAACTCGGTGTAAAAGCAGATGGTAATAAAGTCATCTTTACCTTGACCAGTCCAACACCGCAATTTATGGACTACCTTGCCTTCACTAACTTTATGCCTCAGAAGAAAGAGCTTGTCGAAAAATTGGGTAAAGACTACGGTACTAACTCAAAATCACAGGTTTATTCAGGGCCATATAAGGTTGAAGGCTGGAACGGTTCTAATACCAAGTTTAAACTGGTTAAAAATGACAAGTATTGGAACGCTAAAAATGTCAAAACCGAAACGGTTAACATCCAAGTGATTAAAAAACCGGATACAGCGGTTCAGATGTATAAGCAAGGTGATTTAGATGCTGCTAATATTTCAGCAACCTCAGCTATTTACAATGCCAATAAGAAGAATAAGGATATTGTAACTGTTCCAGAAGCTACCACAGCCTATATGGTTTATAACCAAACGGGTAGAGTCAAAGCCTTAGCTAACGAAAATATCCGTAAAGCTCTCAACTTAGCAACTGATCGCGAAGGGATTGTTAAAGCAGCTGTCGATACTGGTTCTAAGCCAGCGACAGCCTTAGTACCAACGGGATTAGCAGCTTTAACAACAGGCGAAGACCTTACGGAATATGTAGCACCGGGCTATGCTTACGATGCCAAAGAGGCTAAAAAGTTGTTTGAAGCTGGTTTGAAAGAACTTGGTGAAGATAAACTAACCATTACAGTAACTTCAGACGCAGATTCACCAGCAGCTAAAAATACCTTAGACTACCTCAAGTCAACGTGGGAAAGTGCTCTCCCAGGATTGACCGTAGAGGAGAAATTTGTGCCCTTCAAACAACGTTTGGAAGATACCAAAACACAAAACTTTGATGTAGCGGTAGCACTTTGGGGTGGTGACTATCCAGAAGGTTCAACCTTCTATGGGCTGTTCACCTCAGACGCAGCTTATAATTATGGTAAATTCAAGAGTGCAGAGTATGATGAAGCCTATAATAACGCAATTACCAAAAACGCTTTGGATAAAGACGCAGCAGCTGAAAACTACAAAACAGCTGAAAAGGTTCTCTACGATCATGCCTACTACAACCCATTGTATTTCCGCAGTACAGAGTCTCTGCAAAATCCAGACCTTAAAGGCTTGATTCGCAACTCAACTGGTTTACAAACGGACTTTACACATGCCTACAAAAAATAACGAAGTTAGTTATTGGAATGACTAAATAGCGGCAAGAATTGGAAAACTCCAATTCTTGCTTTTATTGCAGGAGAAATCCTTCCCCTGCAATAAAAGCAACAGATAAAAAGGAACTATTATGATAAAATACATTCTCAAACGTCTAGCTATCCTCTTGGTGACCTTATGGGTAGTTATTACGCTTTCGTTCTTTCTCATGCAAGTGATGCCAGGGACACCTTATAATAATCCCCGCTTAACAGACGAGATGATTGCTTTGATGAATAAGCAGTATGGCTTGGACAAGCCTGTTTGGCAACAGTATCTAAAATATCTTTTTGATATTTTACACGGTGATTTTGGGACTAGTTACCAATCCGTCAATCAACCGGTTTCTAGAATGCTTGCCCAACGTCTAGGTGTTTCTATTCAACTTGGGCTACAAGCCTTGGTTGTCGGTATTGGTGGAGGATTGCTCGTTGGAGCCATTTCAGCACGAAATAAAAATAACAAAATTGACGGCATTCTTAGTGTCATCTCGACCTTAGGTATTTCTGTGCCATCCTTCATTATTGGTTTGCTATTGCTGGACTACCTTGGCTTTAAATGGCAATTACTCCCCCTATCTGGTTGGGGAACCTTTGCACAATCTATCTTACCAACTTTAGGACTAGCAATCCCAATTTTTGCGCAAGTCACGCGTTTCTTTCGTAGTGAGATGATTGAAACCTTGAACTCAGACTATATTCAATTAGCGAGAGCCAAAGGTTTAACCATGCGACAAGTCACTCGTAGGCATGCCTATCGCAACTCGATGATTCCTGTTCTTACCTTGGTTGGGCCACTTGCGGCAGGAGTGTTGACAGGTTCTGCTTTGATGGAGAGAATCTTTTCGATTCCAGGTATCGGACAATTGTTTGTGACAGCCATCCCAACAAAAGACTATCCAGTCATTATGGGAACAACAATTGTTTACTCAGTCATGCTGATGGTTGCTATTTTAGCGACAGATATTATTATCAGTATTGTCGATCCACGTGTTCGCTTGCAGTAAGGAGAGTAAAATGGCAGACAAATATCAAACCTTTAAACTTGTCGGTGCTGGGTCATCTAGCGCACAAGAAAAAATTGAAAAGCCAGCATTATCTTTCTTTCAAGATGCATGGCGTCGATTAAAACAAAACAAATTAGCAGTTGTTGCGATGTGGTTCCTTGCCTTTTTGATGGTGTTCTCGCTAGCTTCAAACTTATTTGTAAAGCAAAAGGATGCTAATGCTTTTAATTCCAAGGAAGTAACCATCTATCGTAATTTACCCCCTAAAATTAGCGACAGTTTACCATTTTGGAATGGTAAGATTGTCTATTCTGGCAATACAGAAGCTAATGATGCTTATGCAGACCAAGGTGTCCCAGAAGGTGAACAATTTATGTTGGGAACAGATAGCTTGGGCCGTAGTTTAGGTAAGCGGATCATAGTAGGTATTCGGATTTCCCTATTAGTGGCACTTGCGGCAACAGCCATTGATTTGGTTTTCGGTGTGACATACGGTCTCATCTCGGGTTATATGGGTGGCAAAGTAGATACCATTATGCAGCGGATTATCGAAGTTATTTCATCAATTCCTAATCTTGTTATCGTAACTATGCTGGGATTGTTGTTAGGTAATGGTATCTTGTCTATTATCATTTCAATCGGTCTCGTTGGTTGGACATCGATGGCCAGACAAGTGCGTAATCTAACCCTTTCTTATCGAGAGAGAGAGTTTGTGTTGGCTGCACGTTCTCTTGGAGAAAGTGGCGGCAAAATTGCCTTTAAACACATCTTTCCCAATATTTCAGGGATTATCATTGTTCAAATCATGATGACTGTTCCAAGTGCTATCATGTATGAGGCGGTTTTATCAGCCATTAATTTAGGGGTGAAACCACCGACCGCTTCCTTGGGTTCCTTGATTTCAGATGCCCAAGAAAACTTACAATATTACCCTTATCAAGTATTACTGCCAGCGCTGGCACTGGTAGTTATTTCCCTAGCCTTTATCTTACTTGGTGATGGCTTGCGCGATGCTTTTGATCCAAAATCAAGTAATGACTAAAGGAGGAAATGAATATGACAAAAGAAACTATCTTAGAAGTAAAAAACCTTCATGTTGATTTCCAGACTTATGCAGGTGATGTCAAGGCCATTCGTGATGTTAATTTTGACCTCAAAAAAGGAGAAACTCTTGCGATTGTCGGTGAATCAGGTTCTGGGAAGTCAGTAACAACCAAGACGCTGATGGGTTTGTCGGCGAAAAATGCTGATATCTCTGGTGATATTTTGTTTGAAGGGCGTAACTTAAATGACTTAAAAGAGGAGGAGTGGGTTAAGGTCCGTGGTAACGACATTGCCATGATTTTCCAAGATCCAATGACTAGTCTTGACCCTACGATGAAAATCGGTATGCAGATTGCTGAGCCAATTATGCTACATGAGAACATTTCTAAAAAAGAAGCCTTAGATCGAGCACTTGAATTGATGGAAAGTGTCGGGATTCCAAATGCGGAAGAACACCTTAACGACTACCCTCATCAATGGTCTGGTGGAATGCGCCAACGTGCTGTTATTGCCATTGCTTTAGCGGGCAATCCCAAGGTTTTAATTGCAGATGAACCTACGACAGCCTTAGACGTAACGATTCAAGCGCAGATTTTGAACTTGATGAAAGAAATTCAAGAAAAAACAGCCAGTTCCATCATCTTTATCACCCACGATTTGGGAGTTGTTGCTGGTATGGCTGATCGTGTGGCAGTGATGTACGCAGGTAAAATCGTCGAATATGGTACCGTTGATGAAGTTTTCTATAATCCGCAACACCCCTACACATGGGGACTATTGAATTCCATGCCGACAACAGACACCGCAGCAGGAGATTTGCAGTCTATCCCTGGAACTCCACCAGACTTACTAAATCCTCCTAAAGGAGATGCCTTCGCAGCTCGAAATGCCTATGCATTGGATATTGATTACGAAGAAGCACCGCCGATGTTTAAAGTATCAGACACGCACTATGCTGCAACCTGGCTTTTAGATGACAGGGCCCCTAAGGTAACACCACCGCCACAAATTTTACAAAGATGGCGTAAATGGCAAGAAAAAAATGGAGGGACTAACTAGTGGAAAGCCCAAGAAAAAAATTAGTTGAATTAAAAAATGTATCCCTCACCTTTAACAAAGGGAAATCCAATGAGGTAAAAGCCATTGATAATGTCAGCTTTGACATTTATGAGGGAGAGGTATTTGGCCTAGTTGGTGAATCTGGCTCTGGAAAAACAACGGTAGGTCGAGCGATTTTAAAACTTTATGATATTAATGATGGCGAGATTATCTTTAATGGAGAGGAAGTTTCTTGTCTGAAAGGAAAAGCACAGCTTGATTTTCGAAAACAAGCACAGATGATTTTCCAAGACCCGCAAGCCAGTCTCAATGGTCGCATGAAGATACGTGATATTGTAGCGGAAGGTCTTGATATCCATAAGATGGTTTCATCAAAAGCAGAACGTGATGAGAAAGTCCAACACCTGTTGGATTTAGTTGGTTTAAATAAGGATCACTTAACACGCTATCCTCATGAGTTTTCTGGTGGTCAGCGTCAACGTATCGGTATCGCTCGTGCCTTAGCTGTCGAACCCAAGTTTATTATTGCAGACGAACCCATCTCTGCTCTAGACGTTTCCATTCAAGCACAGGTTGTCAATTTGATGCAACAATTACAGCACGAGCAAGGACTAACCTATCTTTTCATAGCCCATGATTTATCGATGGTAAAATACATCTCAGATCGTATAGGAGTAATGCACTGGGGAAAAATGTTGGAAATAGGCACATCGGACGATGTATATAACAACCCAATCCATCCGTACACCAAGAGTTTACTTTCAGCTATCCCAGAACCTGATCCTGAGAAAGAACGCGCACGAGTTCATCACGTCTATGACCCATCAGCTGAATTAGATGGTCAAGAGAGAACCATGCACGAAATTACCCCAGGACACTTTGTACTAGCAACCAAAGCCGAAGCAGAAGCCTATAAAAAAGAACAATCATCGGCAATTGTATAGTGAATAGGCATAGGTCTGCCCGTTAGCGTGAAGTAATAATAACTCGTTATCCCCCGAGGAGGCAAATCGCCTCCTCTTTTTTGATGCCCTAATCAGTAAACATTAGCACCGATGTCCAATCGTTAAGAATGTTGCATGGTTGATGTTATTCAGTGCGACGAGATGATAATCCGTCGAGATTAGTTTGTTAATCGACGAATTTGTTAGTTTTCACATTGTGAGTCGTTTTTTTGTGTTCTTTTTAGTTGAGAAATTAACCTAATACCACAAGTTTCTTGACTGAAGAGGGGGAAGTTGATTTATGGCTTCGTGATTCGCGTCTCAAGGGATTTAAGGCCTTATTATGGTAATGGAAAGTTGTTGGATTGGCAAAGTTAAAAGGCTAAGTAAAAGAGAAATTATGAAAAAGAGCTAGTCCTATGACATTTAGAACCAGCTCTTTTTAAATGTTGTTTGCTTTTCAAATTTAGTTACGAACTAGAATGACTGCTGCCATCAATCATTCTAGTAGCTTAGTCGTTAGAATCAACTGTTAGAAGTTCATTGGTACTGGTTGTCGGAAAGAATTCGGTGTAAAGGGCTTGTATGGCCTCTTTTTCTTGTTCTGACTTGATAACGAACATGATAGACACTTCGCTTGATCCTTGGGAAATCATTTCCAAGTTAATCTGTTTTTCGGACAGAGCTTTGGTGGCAGAGGCAGTGATACCAATGTGGTTTTTCATGTTTTCCCCAACTAGCATAATGATGGATAAATCTTTTTCAATTTCCAAGTCGTCAACGTGTAATTCATCTTCTAAGTAACGAATAATTTTAGCTTCTTTTTCAGGAGTGAGCTCCCTATCTCTTAGAACAATAGACATATCATCGATTCCTGTTGGGATATGTTCCCAGCGCATATTCAGCTCTTCTAGAAGCTGTAGCACTTTACGTCCAAAACCAATTTCTCTATTCATGAGATATTTTGAGATATTGATACTAACGAAATGATCGTCTCCAGCAATACCGACAACTGGTAGTCCTGGGCTGGTGTGGGTTAAGGTGACCTTAGTTCCGGGATGAGAGGGGTTGTTAGTGTTTTTGATGACCAAAGGAATTTTAGCACGATAGGCTGGGATGAGTGCTTCATCGTGTAGGACAGAAAAGCCTGCGTAAGCAAGTTCACGCATTTCTTTGTAGGTCAATTCGCTGATGGAGTGTGGCTTGTGTACAACACCGGGATGGGCTGCAAAAATACCATCAACATCGGTAAAGTTTTCATATAAATCTGCCTTGGTTCCTGCCGCAATCAAGGAACCGGTAATATCGGATCCCCCTCTTGAGAAGGTACAAATGTCGTTGTTAAGCGTTACCCCAAAGAATCCTGGAATGATGTAAATGTGCTTTCCTTGAGTTAATTTTTGAATGTGGTCGAAGCTGCTTGGCAGTAGTCGCGCATTTTGCGGCTCACTGGATACGATTAGGCCGGCTTCGCTTGGGTGTAGGTAAACAGCGTCTAGGCCATTTTCCTTGAAGAAAGTAGCGACTAGTTTGGCATTGTTATCCTCTCCGGCAGCAAGGAAGGTGTCGTAAAGATAGGGATTGTTTTCAATAGGCAGTGTTTCAAGTTGTTCGATGGATTGTTTGATGCTATCAACGATACTTAAATCAAGTTCTAGCTCGCTTGCAATGTCATGGTAGCGTTGAATAATCCAAGCTTTATCTGCTGATGTGTCTTCATTATCAATGTAATGTGTGTAGTAATTAATCAGAGCATCAGTTACTTTGGTGTCTTCAGGGTATCGTTTTCCAGGTGCAGAGACAACGACGAACTGTCTTTCGCTGTCACTTTTGACAATGTCTAAGACTTTTTGCAATTGGCTTGCGGAAGCAAGAGAACTACCACCAAATTTTGTAACTTTCATAAAGAACTCCTCAGTAATGTGTGTTAGGAGAATTATACCAAATTTTGGTTCGTTTAAAAACCCCAATGAGCTGGTTGAGGAAGAATCAAATAGGACAGATAGGTCTTAGCCCTCTCCTTATCGGTGTGGGGTTAGAGGCGAAGGTTCTGTTGCAAAGTCTCAAAAAGGTCATTAGTTTTTCAAGATGATTCTTATTTAAGCAGGGATTCCTAATAGTCCTTTGATTTCTGTACAGACGGAAAAGCCAAAAAGAGACCCTTCTTTTCGGCTTTTTTTATAAATTCCTCGAATCGCTTCCATGCCTTTAATCGTGGTTGAGGCTGTTCGCAAACTTTGGTAAAATTTGTTTCTTCGCTTAATTGGACGATGGTCTTGTTCAATCAGATTATTCAGATACTTGATTGTTCGATGTTCTGTTGTTATATACAGTCCATTTTTCTGAAGCTTTCTGAAGGCACTCTTAATAGAGGGTGCTTTATCCGTTACTAGAACCTTTG
>JAKTNK010000029.1 GCA_029593465.1 Streptococcus suis | reverse complement strand
TACTTCGTCATAACACATCTTCTTAAAAAAATTGAAAAGTTTACGACTATTATAAGATGCTGAAATGTTATTTTTCTCAAGTTTTTTTTTTTTTAATAAACCCGAGCTGTAAAATGAAGTGCAACAAAAAGACATGTTCGTCTGATATACTAGAATTCCCAACTCAGTATAGAAAGCAGATGAACATGTCCAACACTCATTCTACCAGAAAATCGACCTATTCCCATCTCTCAGCCACAGAACGTGGTCAAATGGCTGCTTATCTTAAAATGGGAAAGAAAGCAGTTGAAATTGCTCAGCTATTGGGGCGTCACCATTCTACAATCTGTCGAGAAATCAGACGTGGTTCAGTAAGTCAGGTACAGGATAAGAATGGGAAACGAATCTATTTCAGCGCCTATTTCGCTGATAGTGGACAACGTGTCTATGAAATCAATCGTCAAAAGTGTTCTTATCTCAAGTTGAATGCCTGCTCCGCTAGGTTCATTGAACAATTAGCAGATACCTTGAAGGCTAACATTTGCCTAAGATGATTCGTATCAGAAAACGTTCTAAGAAAGTCACGAAGACGAATCAGAAGACTTTGGGTAAGTCTATCGAAGAACGTCCGGAGTGTATCAATGACCGTTCTGAATTTGGGTCTTGGGAGATTGATTTGGTTCTTGGCAAGAAAACCAAAGGTGAAGCTCTTATGTTGACTTTGCTAGAGCGCCAGACACGCTATGCACTGGGTGTTAAGCTAGAAGACAAACATTCCCACACTATTAATAGTGTGGGAATGTTGATGTTTACTTTGCACATCCATATGCTTCACATGAGAAAGGCTCAAACGAGAACTTCAATGGCCTCCTCAGAGCAGATGTCCCTACAGGCGTCTCGCTTCAGTCACTAAGCTCTGAAGAACTGGACAATGATATCGCTACCATCAATGAGTGTCCAAGACAACTTATTCAGTATCAATCCTCAAAATTTTTGTTTGGGCTAGCCCAAACAGCTTAACCTCTGGAACTCTAGTTATCAATGAACTGGTTGCACTTGACTTGACAACGTGTGTTATTTTTTTAAAGGGAAAAAAGACTAATATATCATTGTCGAGATTGCTAAAATAGCACCTATCTTGGTAAAAACTACTGAGTCTGATCACCATCTATTAATTTGTCCCAAATAATAATTTTCCCATGCGCTAAAGATTGGGGAACATCAATGATACGCTGATTGCTGGAGCCTCGAAATTGAAGCATCAAGTTTTTCTTGCTTTTATCGAAACGGCCATCCACCAGAATATCAATCAATTGCAACATCGCTAACTTATCAGCTGTTTCTAGCTGTAATTCCTCCCAAGTGTAACCTGTCCAAGACCAGATGTCTTTTTCTGGTAATTCTTGGCGAATACGTTTTAAGAGTGGGAGCAAAATCCCTGTATTGAGAAAAGGTTCTCCCCCTAAGAGGGTGAGACCTTGAACATAGGGTTGTGCCAAATCAGTCATTATCCTCTCTTCTAAGTCTTGCGTGTAAGGGATACCAGCATTAAAAGACCAGGTCGCAACATTGTAGCAACCATCACAGTGAAACATACACCCAGAAACATATAAGGAATTACGCACACCTTCTCCATCAACAAAATTAAAGGCTTTATAGTCTATGATACGACCTTGGCTAAGATCCTCACTCTTCCATTCTTGTGGTTTTGGATTATTCATCACTTCTTATCCAATACCTTTCTGTTTCCTCTAGTGTATTCTCAAAAATGCCATTATTGGCTAAAATAACAGCCTGACTAGCCTGATTATCCTGGTGGCATGTAACCAATATGTCTGTGATATTTTTACTTCTTGCAATATCTATTGCCTGCTGCAGCATCTGTTTGGCAATGCCACGACCTCGTTGACTCGGTCTAACAGAATAACCAATATGCCCACCGTGATTAAGCAAAAAATCATTAAGCATAAGCCGAAGACTAAGAAATCCTAAAGCTCTCCCAGAAGGATCAAAGGAAACTAGCTGAATGGCTGGGACAAAATCATCTGGAAGATTAAGTCCCAATTCATAATCCAGATTCGTCTGCAACCAGTCCTCATAAGAAAAGTCAGTAGATGACCAAAAACCTCCATCATGGGCTGACTGAAATGCCTCAAATTCAGCCATCATCTCAAGCACCGACTCCTTATCCGAAAGAATGGGACGACGTAAGTCTAGTTTATTTTCCATAAAAATCCTCCAAATCTAACGTAGCAGACAATTGCTTAGCTTGGTTGATTTGATGACAAATCCAATGGCTTAATAGACTTGACTGGGGACTAACAGGGTTCTGCTGGGTTTGAATCGCTGTAAGAAAACTATCAATGATAGACTCAAATCCTCTCTTGTATAAGGTCGTATCCCAAGAACTAAACGCTTTTTTCAAGCAATCTGTATCTTTATAAATACTCAAATCATCTAGGTTTTCAAGGTGATAAGTTGCGGTTGGTGTTTGGACTTCCATGACTTCTCGTCGGCTTCCTGATTGAAGATTCATCCCAACAATAGCTACTGACTGGTCCGATTCCAGGATGACTGAAACTTGACTTAACTGATTATTCTCGTTAATCCGTTTAAAATGAACTGAGTTGATATTGTCATCCATCAAGTACAAGGCTGTGTCTAAAGGATGGATGAAAAAATCAAACAATTTAAATTGGAGTTCCCCAGTGCGGTTGATGTCATTTTTTTCAACTATAATCCGACGCTTATCGTCAAGATTAGCCATTTCCAAAACTCTAGGAGCGAAACGGCGATTAAAACCTGCCATCAAAAAGGTATTATGCTCCTGCGCCAATTGATAAAGTTTTTGAGTACTGTCAAAGTCATCTGTTATTGGCTTGTCCATATAAACCGGAATCCCTCGTCTCAAAAATGGACTGGCTAGGTCAAAATGCGCCTTGGTTGCCGCATGGATAAAAACACCATCTAAGGAGGCTGCTAGTAAGTCATCTAAGGTATCATGAGTGACAGCATGCCCAAATAAGGTCGACACTCGATTTCTGACAGCTTTATTTCGCGTAAAAATATGCCATTCAATATGAGACAATTGTCGCATATAGGGAAGGTAGGCTTTCTGAGCAATCCCACCAATACCAATCAGTCCTATCTTTAGCATCCACTCTTCCTTTCTAAGGTTCGTTTGAGGTTACTTTAGCCTTCTTTAACAACTCTTTGACACGCGCTTTTTTATCAGATTTAACTGTCGAGTATTTCTCATGAAATCGTTGAACTTGTGCCTTTCCTTTGGCATCTAATTGGTATTTTCCCACGGTATTCTCATTTCTATTGATTATAATTTATAATGATGAGCCATTCATGTGTTTTACACGGGCTGAAATTTCTTTATGACGACCTTTGACCATCGGTCTGGCTTGCGGATTGCCAAGATAGCCACAGGTTCTTTTGACGACATCGGCTGTTTTGGGATCCGTATTCCCACAATTTGGACATTTAAACCCTCGTTCGGTAGGTTCAAAATCCCCTTCAAACTGACATAAATAACATTTATCGATAGGCGTATTGGTGCCTAGATAACCAACTCTATCATAAGCATAATCCCAAACAGCTTCCAGGGCTTTAGGATTTTGTTGCAAGACAGGATACTCGCAATAATGGATAAAGCCTCCTGAGGCACCTGCTGCGGGGTAATCTTTCTCAAAATCCAATTTCTCAAATGGTGTAGGATTTTTACGAATGTCATAGTGGAATGAATTCGTATAATACTCCTTGTCTGTAATGTCAGCAATAAGACCAAATTTTTCGGTGTCTAGACGACAAAATCGATCGGTCAGGCTCTCTGAAGGTGTGGAATAAACGGAAAAATGGTAATCGTATTCCTCTGACCAAGTCTCACAAGCTTCTTTTAGTTGACGAATCACATCCAAAGTCAAATCCTTAGCAGCAGGATTTGATTCCCAGTTTGGGCCGTAAAAAACAGTGGCTACTTCGTAGAGGCCAATATAGCCGAGTGAAATGGTCGCACGACGGTTAGTGAATATCTGATTTACCTGATCCTCTTTAGCCAAGCGTTTTCCAAAAGCACCGTACTGATAAAGAATAGGAGCGTTTAGTGGACTCGCTTCCTTGACGCGACCAATCCGATAAACAAGGGCATCCTTCGCGATAGCCAAGCGTTCTTTAAAAATATCCCAAAAACGCTCAACATCGCCTTGTGACTCTAAAGCAATTCTTGGTAGATTGAGCGTCACCACCCCTAGGTTCATACGACCAGAATTTACTTCATGTCCCTTGTCATCCTGCCATCCCTGTAAGAACGAACGGCAACCCATCGGAGCCTTAAAAGAGCCTGTCAACTCAATAATCTTGTCATAGGAAACGATATCAGGGTACATCCGTTTGGTTGCACATCTCAAGGCTAATTGTTTAATATCATAGTTTGGTGTACCTTCTTCCAAATTCAATCCACGCTTCAAGGTAAAAATTAATTTTGGAAAAATAGCGGTTCGTTCTTCACTTCCCAAACCTTTCAAACGAATCTGTAAAATCTCCTTTTGAATCTCGCGTTCAAACCAAGATGTTCCCAAGCCAAAGCCTAGAGAGGTAAAGGGCGTCTGTCCATTGGAGGTGAAAAGGGTGTTAATCTCATACTCCAAAGACTGCATAGCATCATAGATGTCTTTTTGCGTTTTTTCCCTAGCATAAACTTCTTGCTGATTATCTTTGACCCACTTTTCAGCATCTTTGAGATGCTTATTATAGTTGAGTTGAGCATAGGGTGCTAAGAGTTCATCTATACGGTCTGCTGTACAGCCACCATATTGACTTGAGGCTACATTAGCAATGATTTGTGCAATTTGTGCCGTAGCCGTTTGAATCGATTTAGGACTTTCAACATCGGCATTCCCAATTTTAAAACCATTGGCTAGCATTCCTTTAAAATCAATCAAACAACAATTGGTCATGGGGGTGTAGGGACTGTAGTCCAAATCATGAAAATGGATATCCCCTCTTTGATGTGCATTGGCAACATGAGCTGGTAACATCTTCAAACCAATGGCTTTTCCGACCATACCTGCTGTCAAATCTCTCTGCGTGTTGAAAACATTACTGTCTTTATTGGCGTTCTCGTTGACCACTGTTCGATCTTTGCCCAATAATTTAGCCACGGATACATTGATATCCATTTCATGACGTCTGCGCTCATGTTTCAAGACCGAAAAATCCTCGTAGCGCTTAGCCATCGCATCCTCATGATAGTCCAATAGGAGCTGTGTGGTCACTGACTGGATGTCTCTTGTCGATAAAACAGCTGCATCAAGAGCTTCTAACCTCGTTAAACCCTCCATCAAAATCCTTTGATAAGATTCCAAAGCAAGATCTAAAGGACAACATTGGGCTTTTTCAAGACTGGCAATCCACTTGTTAACATCAAAAACAACTATTCGACCATCATATTTTTTTACTGGCTTAGTGATAACAAACTTTAGGTCTGTTTCGGCTAGCATTTCTTTCAACACTGTCATCGGAAATCCCTCCTGATAAATGTCATTATGGCACAAAACAAGCAAAAAATCAATATATTGTGGCAAAAAATTTCACAAACCACAATATATTGATTTTATTTTAATTGATAAATCACAAAAGTGTCTGAGCTGTTATCTGTTACTTGCTTGTAATGCTTGGCAAAATTCGTCTGCATTGCCTGGCTAAGAGGTGCTCCGTTTTTTACAATTAAAAACTCTGCCTTATCCGCTAGTAAGCTATCTTCCAAAGCTTGTTTGTTTTGAACCGTTACGGTATATTGATCCGGCAATGTCCATCGAGAAACTGACGGTCTTTCCGACTTCAAATAAATATCAGCTTGATTATCCCAAACATAGATTTTTGTATTTTGTTTGCTATGCTCAGTGATAAAAGAGGCGATTTGTTGACGCTCACTGGCTAATGGAAACTCTGACCAATAATGATAGGCCAACTGTCCCACCACTAATACCATCATGACGAGAGGAAGCAAATAAGATGTCGTAAAGTATTGATAGAAAAAGTGTTTTGCGACGGAACTTCTGCGATGACGACGATGACTGCGATTGACTAAACTAGACTGATAAATTCTAGATAGGCGAAGGCTGGCTAAAATTAAGCCTTGAACAAACAAGAACAACAAGTGATAGGCAGCAAAAGACTGTGATAGCAAGGCATAGACACTGTAAATTAGGATAGAAGTGATTAAGACTGCTTTTACTGGTGCAAGCAGCTTATTTTTTTCCGTCTTAAAGGTGAAAATGAGACCTGATGCTAAGATGATAGCAGCTTGATAGCCCATACTAATAGCCATATTCTCTTGTCCAGATTGAAAAACCGTCATGTAAAAAACGACCGGCTGCGCCAGATACGCTGTTAACAACTGTTCATTAAAAATGAAATAACCAACGGTATAAACAACCACTAATGCTCCAAAAATAAAACAGAGAGCTTGGTAAAAACCACGCGCAAAACGTTTGGCTGTCAGATTGTAACTAAAAAGCATCACGGTGGCTATCACCCAAAAAAGGAGTAAGCGGGGCTCGATAAACATACCAATAAGGCTAACCAGTCCAAAACGGATAAAGCCCTCATCTGTTACCAATCCCTTAACGTAGACGTTTAAGAACCAAATCATGCTTAATAGAAAAGGCAAGGCCCACTGAATGGGATACAGACCCCCAAAACCTAAAATAGCATTAAACAGATAAAAGAGTAAATTGATGGCAACCGCTAATTCTCCAGAATTGGTCCAATCCGTCACAATCTTGTAAAGGTAGCGACCAGAAAAATAATTGGCGACAAACTGTACCAAAATCAACCACAGAGGAGAACCTAGCCGATAAGCTAGAGCAATAATAGTATAATATAAAAAACCACCTGTAGCATAGATATCGTTATAAGGCAAAACACCCTTAGACATCATTAGACCTGTGTAAAGATATTGCGTCTGCTCGGTACTTGCAAAGCCATTGAGCACTGGTAAGGTAACTGAGATAAGGCTGACCAGCAAACTTAATAAAATCACATAAAAGTGCGCCAGACCAGTGATTTTAGTAGGTATCTTTTCATCAGATTCATACCCTTGCTCAAGGACTACGTCGCTATTTTCCAGATAATTTAGGGTCACTTAGTTTCTCCTTCTTTCATTTCTTTTCCTTAAAAAGTATATCATAATTACGCGAATATCGGCTGAAACTTTACGATACTTTAGACCATTTAGAAATGAACATAAAAAGCTAACCCTTGCCAGAGTAGCTATAACGATTTTGGTAATGTCATAATGAACAATCTAACCGACTGTATCACTACCTATGTTAAGATTTGCTCAATACGCTTGTCTGGAATCATCCAAAAAATAGCGACAAGAATAACACATGCCAAGGAGAGGACGGTCGATAAAGGAGCTACTAAAATCGAAATAAGGTAAAGACTAAGAGAGACTTTTCCTTTAATATCAACCCCAAGTTGTTTTTCTAGCTTAACGTTAGTTTGCTTGATTTGATTTTGAAGAATATAGTAGCTAACACCTGTCATCAATAGCACAAAACAATAGGTCATCACAGGAATCACACTATTGTAGAATTTGTCCATCCAGCCAGTAGCCCAAGGAATAAAGGAAATACAAAAGAGAAAGAACATATTAGACCATAGTATTTTGGGATTCATAAAAGTGATGCTTTTAACGAGGTGATGATGATTATTCCAATAGATAGCCACATAAGCAAAACTGAGGGCATAAGCTAGAATCTCAGGTATCATAGCATATACCTCATGCAGATGTTCTGATTGAGGGACTTTTAATTCCAGTATCATAATCGTAATAATAATGGCGAGTACGCCATCGCTGAAGGCTTCTAATCTTGAATTTGACATATGACTTCCTTTCAATTATTGTATTAATTTTTAACGTCTCTTTTTTTAGAGTTTATTCGATTTAACTTTATACAAAATGATGGCAATCCATACAGAGATTAAAGAAGGTAAAACCAGCAAAATAAGCTCAGTTGGATTTGCCATATCTAAATTTTCGATACCCAAGCGGCTAAGGTCAGATGATTTGACAGAGCTCACAAGGTTATCAAACAAAACTTGATATACTGTGACATAAATCAAAGACCACTGAATAATATACTCACACAAGGTCTGAACTTGACTACTGATATTACATTTGGGGATGATAAAGACATTTAACCAATAAAGGAGAAAACCATTCATAACTGCAACCAGTAAAACCACCGAAAACAAGGAACTAAAATCCGATAATAATAGCTGTCTTAAAGCAGTGTAGGATGACAGCGAAATGAAAAGCGTAAATAAGATAACACCTAAACAGGTTTCAATACCCACAATGACAACGGCTTTGACCAAATGAAATCGCGTCTCTTTCGGTAAATTTGCCAAAAAACCGGAACAAATAATGAGTCCCAATAATATCCAATTGACTAACAAGACATATCTCGTTTACTTTAGAATAGCATCCATGATGATTTGTAAATCATCTCTATGATCTCTGTATTCCAAACCGGCTTTGACCTTGCGAACATAATCTGTGATGATGCCATCGACATCAGACACCACAAACCTATCAACGGATTCATCGGTATTAACCGTCCATACAATGGCCTTCTTCCCAAATTGATGAAGCCTATCAATTTTGTCATCACTTGCTTCTTGTTCTTCCATAATCAGGAAATCAGCCTTTAATTTACTGATATCACCCAGAGAGAAGAAGTAGAGGTAGCCTGTATCCATTTCAGGATACTTCTCTTCAATGTAACTGATAAGGTTGTAATCCAAAGATAAGAGAGCAACGTCCTTCTCCATGCCACGTTGCTTAACCAAGCTAACAACATCATCTGCCATTTTGGAATCAGCAGTACTACCTTTTAATTCCAAAAAGAGTTTGATTTTGCCTTTTGAAGCATCGAGATAGTCCTCTAAAGTTGGCACAGGCTGCGGTGTCCCACCGTCATTAAACAAATCCTGAATTTTTAATGTCCTAATCTCATCCAGACTGAGTTGACTAGATGAGTGGGGATTTCCTGCTACCCTTTGGAAGGTCGAATCATGATTGATAATATAATGACCATCTTTCGTTCGTTGGATATCAATTTCACTCCAGCTAGCGCCATGCTTAGCAGCTTCCTCCATTCCCAAAATGGAATTTTCAGCAGCTAAATCACCACCTCCTCTATGGGCAACAATCTCAATCTGATGTTGAACTTTAAATATATCGTCAAAAAAGTAGGTCGTTAAGGCTGAGACCGCAGCATTAAAGAGAACAATAGCTGCAAAAACAGCGCCTATGGAGAATTTTGATAAGAGACTGACCTTCGTAAGACTACTATCCCCCAAGCGAGTCGCTTTGACCTCTTGTTTCAGTTTAACAGGATAACCATCTTCCTCATTAAACTGATAGAATAACGTTGTCAATCGATAGCAAACAAAAGGCACCGTCATCAATACAACATAATCGACGACTTCGATCACCGACAAGGCCGTAAATATCGTCCAAAATCGCTCAAAAATAACATCGCCTATCTCTTGAGATAAAAACAATAGACCGCCTAGTACAATGATGACAGCTACACTAAGACCGACATATACGAAGCCAAAATACACAATAAAGCGGCGAATGAAAGCCTTCCAATGCCTCCTCATCAATTGTGACGATTTTTTTAGAGCCTGTCCTATCGGCTGTTGGTCAATGATTAAATAGTGAAAGAAGAAAATATAGACAAGTGTTACCAGCGTCAGCACACTAATCGCTAACAAGTAAAGCAAAGAGTAGGTGGGATTATTAAAAATGACATCCGTGATAAAATTGGGGATTTTAAAATCCTTCATCACCGACAGGCTTAGTCCAATACCAACCAAAGGAAGGACGATAGTGATATATAGCATCACGAGTAAGCCAGAAGGGGCCAAGAAAGATTTTAGGGAACTAAGGCTTGCTGATAAGAGCTGCCGTGCCGTTAAGCTTACCCTTTTCTCCTTTATCAAGGCACTTATAATGATAAAAGCATTGATATCAAAACCAATCAATAACAATAATAACAGTAAAGTAAGAAGGAGAAGGCCTAATCCTTGAAAACTCAATACAAACCGAAGGTAATCTCCACTTGAAACCACCGATTGTCCGGTCGATTCTATTAATACTGTACTAATCCATTTAAAAATAGGATAGACACTAAAGATTAAAATTGATTTTGTCAATAATTGGTATTTGGTATATAGCCAAATAATCCTTCCGACATAAACCAGTTGCCTTTTTTGAATGCGTTTCATTTCCTCTCCTAAATGCAGTAATACCATTCAGTATATCATAATAGCAAAGACAATAAAACCTACTTGTTTTATGAACAAGTAGGTTTTTGACCAACCATAGTCATTTAAAAAAGGCATAACTTTCTAAACTATCTCACATGTTTAAAAATACTAATATATAAACACGCAACCATGTAGCACAGGTACTCAACGTGAATTGTTTATCAATCATTTGAAAGATTAAGGTTCTACGAAATCGCTCTCATGATGACGAGTTAGCTTTGGAATAGAGCAGCCACCACCGCCATCGTTATTTTTCTTAAAAGGTAAATAAATCATTGAAATTTTCAGCCATTGTCGGATGCGTAAATATCTGATTTTGGAAATAAGTTGCAGGAATAGCGTTGTCCATCACCATTTTAACCATGTTAATCAACTCATGAGCTTCTACTCCAAATAACGTTGTCCCTTGAATTTGCTTGCTATCTTTATCCACGATGACCTTAAAAGCAACACGCAAATCGGCATTAACATGACCACGAGGCATAGCTGCAACAGGTATGGTTTTTGACAAATAGTTGAGTTTTTTCGCCTTGGCTTCCGTTTCTGTGAGGCCAACCTGTGCTAAAGGAGGATTAAGAAACATACTCGTTGGAACAACTTGACGATCCCTCAAGCTATACTGAGGATTTCCATTCAAAACACCATTGACAATCCGATAATCATCCAATGATATGTAGGTGAACTGAAGACCGCCGTTAACGTCACCTAAAGCAAATACACCTGGAACACTGGTTTGACAATAATCATCAACCTTTATCGCTCCACGCTCCGTCAACTCAATGCTTGTATTTTCCAATCCTAAACCTTCGATATTAGGCTTACGACCTGTCGCATACAACACATTATCAAAGGTAAAATCACCCTGGTCTGTAATCACTACGATATCTTGGTTGTTCTTAGAAACACGATTGATTTGGGTTGATAAGACAAAGCGAATACCATCTTCTTCCATATAATCTTTAGCCATTTCCGCAATTTCAGGATCAAAGCGTCCCAAAATCATAGGCGCACCATCAAACACCGTTACCTGACTTCCCAAACGGCTATACAACGTTGCAAACTCCAAGCCAATATTACCCGCGCCCATAGTACCCAAACGTTTTGGTAGCTGAGATAATTGCTGAATACCTGTAGAATCAACAACCCCTTCAACCGTTGTCAAGCCTTCAATAGGAGGCACAACAGAAACCGCACCAGTATTGATGACAATATTATCTGCTGTTAATTCCTCCACCTCGTCTCCAGCAGTAATCTCAATAACCTTATTAGCGACAAAACGAGCTTTAGCATCAATAACATCAACACTCGATGATAACATCGCATAATTTTTAGTATTTAGCCTTGTCACCACAGCCGTTTTTTCAGCCATAACGTCAGAGAAAGTAAGGCCTTTATCAGCAGCAACTAACATTATCTTTGTGGGAATACAGGCTATATTGATACAAGTTCCACCATACATTGACTTACTTTGCTCAATAAGAGCCACTTTTTTCCTAGCTCTGCTTGTTTAGCAGCTAATGTCTTTCCCGCTTTCCCAAAACCAATCACAATTAAATCGTAGCTTAGCATATTATGATTCCTCCCTTTATACCCTCCATTTCATCACTCTTATTTTTATTATCAATTTTCTGCTACGACCCAACCTCTGACATCATTTAGTTTGACAACTCTCACTGGTAACCTTTTCGAGAAGGTTAGCATAGTTTTGAATATCTTTAAAATAATGGTAGGGTTTCTCGTGATAACGCTCTAAAAAGACTTGCTCTGTCTTACTTAATAAATCATTATTTTTCATCTCCCTTATTTATTCGAAAAAAGAAGACCCGATTATCACTAATCGGATCTTTCTTAATTTTCATCAATAAAACTATTAAAGACTTCTTCAATCATATCCCACTCAGCATCTGAGTCTTCTGGAATCGGTTGAAGATCTCCCTCGGTACCATCTTCATTCTCAGTGTATGAATAGGCTTGAATTTCAATCTCACCATTATCATCTTCTTGAGCACCCGCAGGCACTAACAAAACATAATTTTTACCAAATTCTTCTTTACCATCAATGGTCAGTAAAATCTCAAATAAACTTTCATTCCCTTGATCATCAACTAAAGTGACAACTTCTACTTCCTGTTCATGATTATGATTATCTACCATCTTTTCTCCTTTGACTTAAAACATACGGTCTAAATAATTTTGCAAAATTAATTGCGCTGCTAACTTATCAATAACTTTTTTTCGTTTCCCACGGCTGATATCCGCTTGTTCAACCAACATCCGTTCAGCTTGAACGGTGGTTAGTCGCTCATCTTGATACTCCACCGGAAGTTCAAAATGGGCCTTGATTAAGTTGCCATAATATTTACTAGATTCCACACGTGGTCCTTCAGAATTATTCATATTCTTAGGAAGGCCTACGACAAATTTGCTCACTTGATACTGGTCAACCAACTCAGACAGACGGTCCAAACCAAATTCTTTTTTATCCTCGTCAATCGAAATGATTTCAAGACCCTGCGCTGTAAATCCTAACGGATCACTAATGGCAACCCCTACTGTTTTCGATCCGACATCTAACCCCATGATTCTCATTAGAGTTCGACACCATTGTTGACAAGGTAAGAACGCACCAACTCTTCTACAATTTCATCACGTTCGTATTTACGGATTTGATTTCTAGCATCATTATAGCGTGGAATGTAAGCTGGATCCCCACTGAGAACATAGCCTACGATTTGATTGATTGGATTATAGCCTTTTTCAGCTAAGGAATGATAAACATTTGATAGCGTTTCGCTAATTTCTTTACGATTAGCATCTTCTAAATTGAAACGAACTGTTTCATCAGTAAATCCCATACTTACACCTTCTTTCTCACAAGCCTTTGATTTTTAATTATAACATAGTTAATAGTGAAAAACAACCAAAACAAAATAATCCTTTGACGAGGATGAAACACAGGATTTAATTAGAATTTTAATGTAGTTAATGATAAGATATGACTATGACAAAACAAAAATACCGCCAAAACATGCTTACCAAATTGACGAATTTTGCCGCTGACAAGCACCAAAAAGCTCTGGCTGATGACCAATTATTAACCCAATTAGTCGCAACGCCTTCCTATCAATCTGCCGATGTGATTGCCACTTATCTGTCGATGGCACATGAAGTTAACACGCAGCCTCTGATCAAAAAGGCTCTCAGCGATCATAAAACCGTCCTTGTTCCCAAAACATTCCCCGAAGGACGGATGATTTTTGTCCCCTATCACGAAGAAAAACTCAAAAAAACAGCCTTTGGCGTCTTCGAACCAATTTCAGATTTAGCCGTTGACCCTCAGGAAATTGACCTCATCCATGTCCCAGGACTTGTCTTTTCGCCAGATGGTTACCGAATTGGCTATGGCGGTGGTTATTACGATCGCTATCTGGCCGCTTATGACGGAGAGACGCTTAGTACGGTCTATCCATTCCAGATACAATCCTTCCGCAAAGACACATTCGATATTCCTATTAGAAAGCTATTGCAATCATGACAACCTTAAAACAATCTCCAATAACCTTACTACTAGCCACACTAACCTGTGCGATTTTTGCACTAATGTTTCTTCAATACCCTAATAGCTTCGAAAGTCCCCTAGTCATCTATCACTTTGGTGCCTTGTTAGGAGACATCCTCAAAATAAATCCTCAGGACCTCTGGCGTCTTATATCACCTATTTTTGTTCATATTGGTTGGGAACACTTTTTGGTCAATACGATAACCTTGTTCTTTTTGGGTCAACTCACCGAAAGTATCTATGGACATGTGCGCTTTTTATTTCTTTTCCTCTTATCTGGCATGATGGGAAACACCTTTGTCTTATGGTTCACCCCTGATGTTGTCGTTGCAGGTGCTTCTACCGCCTTATTTGGCCTCTTTGCCGCCATTATCGTAATAGGCTACTTTAGCAATAACCCTTACCTAAAAAATCTCAGTAATAGCTATCGAACCTTAATCCTCATTAATCTTATTTTTAATATCATTACGCCAAATGTCAGTATCGTTGGTCATCTAGGAGGACTCTTAGGGGGAACCTTCCTAGGTATTGCTTTTAGCCCTAAAACAAGCACCTCTTTATCTCCATTAAGCAAAGTCATCGCATTTAGCCTATACTTCATGATATTGATAGGGATACTAATACTCACTTTCAGTAGTTAATATAAAGGAATTAATTAAAATGCTCCTATTTTTAATACCAACCGCCAAAGAATTATTAGAAAATTGCCCTTCTGACAAGCACGACATAAATGTCTCACCTATGACACAAGAAATTATCGATGGATTATCACAAAAAAATCTTGAAGAGTTAATGACACTCTATCATTTTAAAAAGACAGAAGCTGCCAAGAAAGAATACCGTCGTTGGCAACAGATTAAGCAAGGCAATCAGCTAGTTTATAAGGCCCTAGACCTTTACAATGGACTCATGTATCGTTCTATGAAGCATGACTTATCCAATGAAGCAAGACAGTACCTTGACAAGCATGCGCTCATTACAACTTCATTATACGGCATCATCCCTATTAACCATCCCATTCATGCCCACCGCTTAGACTTTTCCAATCCATTAACGATTGCAAATCAATCATTGAAAAGTATTTGGAAACCCCATTACAACCAATTCTTAGAAGAGCATCAAGAAGATACCATCATCTCTTTATTATCTAGTGAATTTGAAACCGTATTTGCACCAACGTTCAGAAAATCATTGATAACAGTGAGCTTTTTTGAACAAGATCAACATGGTCAACTCAAACAACACTCGACTATCTCGAAAAAAGGGAGGGGCTATTTCTTAAAAGCGGCTGCTGAAAATCAGATTACAAGCTTAGAAGAACTTAAAACCCTAACTTTTGAAGGCTATTATTACCAGCCATCAAAAAATCCTAATGAGCTCACCTACATCCGACACGTTTAAGCAATTGATTACTAAGCGAATTAATTTAGGCATTATCAATCACAAAAGGACTTAAGGCTATCCAATACTGCTTAAGTCCTTTTGAAATGTCTGTCTTCTTTACTTTCTAACCTT
>JAKTNK010000028.1 GCA_029593465.1 Streptococcus suis | reverse complement strand
AGTAAGTACTTCAAATTCAGAGTCAGCATCAACATACGTATCAGATTCAGAGTCAGTGTCAGCATCTAATGCTTCATCAGTATCAAATGCAGCCTCAAATTCAGAATCAGTAAGTACTTCAACTTCAGAGTCAGCATCAACATATGTATCAGATTCAGAGTCAGTGTCAGCATCTAATGCTTCATCAGTATCAAATGCAGCTTCAAATTCAGAATCAGTAAGTACTTCAAATTCAGAGTCAGCATCAACATACGTATCAGATTCAGAGTCAGTAAGTGCGTCCTTGTCACAAACTGTTTCAGAATCAGATTCAATCAGTGAACTTGTTTCAATGTTAGAATCCGTTTCAGTATCCAACAGCGAGTTTGTATCAGGCTTGGATTCAGTATCACATTCTGAATCAGTGTCAGTATCACAAGCATCAGAGTCAGTAAGCTCATCATTGACTGACGCAACATCAACATCACAAAAACCAGTGATGTCAGAATCAGAAGTTAACTCACACTTGGCTTCAGAGTCAGTAAGTGCGTCCTTGTCACAAACTGTTTCAGAATCAGATTCAATCAGTGAACTTGTTTCAATGTTAGAATCCGTTTCAGTATCCAACAGCGAGTTTGTATCAGGCTTGGATTCAGTATCACATTCTGAATCAGTGTCAGTATCACAGGCATCAGACTCAGCAAGTGCGTCCTTGTCACAAACTGTTTCAGAATCAGATTCAATCAGTGAACTTGTTTCAATGTTAGAATCTGTTTCAGTATCCAACAGCGAGTTTGTATCAGGCTTGGATTCAGTATCACATTCTGAATCAGTGTCAGTATCACAAGCATCAGATTCAGTAAGCTCATCATTGACTGACCCAACATCAACATCACAAAAATCAGTGATGTCAGAATCAGAAGTTAACTCACACTTGGCTTCAGAGTCAGTTTCTGTATCGCAGTCACAACAAGCTAGCCTTTCAGTACTTGCTTCAGTGACAGATGCTTCTAAGGCATCAGAATCAGTATCAGTAGCAACAGCCCTTTCTAACTTAGAAAAAGCCTTACCAAATACTGGTACTAAGGAATCAAGTGTTGGATTATTACTCGGCTTAGGTGTTCTAGCAAGTGCTAGTGTCTTAGCGAAACGTGCTAAACGTCACGAAGATTAATCCATACAGTTGATATGTTTTAAGCAAAGAGACTTGCTTAGCTAACAAAACAGGGATTCACAATGGTGAGTCCCTGTTTTTGGTTCTTTGTCAATTGTAGTGGGTGGAACAACAGGAGAGGATCAGTTTGGTCTTCTCTTTTGGCGTTTTAAGGGCAAACGGTGTGCAGGGTTATGGTCTCGTCATTGTGGTAATCCTTCTAAAGCTTCTTAATCTCCTGTTGATAGAAGAGTTTTATCTTTAGCTATTTGTTTATTTTGTGTTTGCTGTTAAGTCATAGGCTTGAAATGATGTTGCTATTTTGCTTATTGATTTTGTGACAGAGATTCTCAAGATAATAGGAGTCAATGGTATTTTTTGATGTGAGCCCATGTTTTCTCAATGGGATTATACTCAGGTGAATACGGAGGAAGTGGTAAAAGTCTATGTCCCTGCTCCTTGCATAAATCGTTTAGATTCCTCATCCTATGAAACTTTGCATTATCCATAATGATAACAGATGGTTTATCTAAAGTAGGTAGTAAGACTTTTTTGAACCAAGCTTCAAAAAAGTCACTAGTCATAGTATTTTTGTATGTTATCGGAGCTATAAGCTCGTCATCGACGAGACCTGTAACTAGAGATGGCCGCTGATATCTTCTTCCAATAACCTTACCTTTTATCAACTGCCCTTTTAAGGAGTGAGCCTATTCTCGATGAAAACAGGTTTCAAACCCTGTCTCGTCAATATAAACAGGAATTAAATGGCTTAAGTGATTAAACTCTTTAAGGAATCAGTCTACTTTCTCAGGGTCTTGTTCATAGTAGGTACAGCTCTTTTTTTAGAGCATATCCCATCGCTTTGAGAATGTAGTGAATAGCTGTTGGATGACAGCCAAATTCAGAAGCTATTTCAGTTAAATAAGCATCAGGATGAGTTTCAAGATCGGCCTTTAAGTTATCTCTATCAACTTTTCTTGGTTTACTTCCTTTAGCTAGGTGATGAAGATCGCCAGTTTTCTCTTTTAGTTTTTGCCATTGGTAAATGGTGTTGCGTGACATTTTGAAAAGGTCACCTGTTTCCGAGATATTGCCAGTTTTGGCACAGTATGCGAGAACTTTTTTACGAAAATCGAGTGAATATGCCATAAATGTACTTCTTTTATTTCATTTTACTATGGTAGCGATATACTTGCTTTTTCATAGTATTTTTGGTATTATTTACTAGTTGTGTTAACAACGAATACTCATTCTAGCTCCATTGTGGGACTGTTGCCCTCGTGGTGGTCTTGCAAGTTGACGGCTGGGAGAGGAAAAAACATTAAAGGAGAAACTACTCATGGCAGTAATTTCAATGAAACAACTTCTTGAGGCTGGTGTTCACTTTGGTCACCAAACTCGTCGCTGGAACCCTAAAATGGCTAAGTATATCTTTACTGAGCGTAATGGTATCCATGTTATTGACCTTCAACAAACCGTTAAATTAGCTGACCAAGCCTATGACTTTGTTCGTGATGCTGCAGCAAACGATGCTGTTATCTTGTTTGTAGGTACTAAAAAACAAGCAGCAGAAGCAGTCGCTGAAGAAGCTACTCGTGCAGGTCAATACTACATCAACCACCGTTGGTTGGGTGGAACTCTGACGAACTGGGATACTATCCAAAAACGTATTGCACGCCTCAAAGAAATCAAACGCATGGAAGAAGAAGGAACTTTTGAAGTTCTTCCTAAGAAAGAAGTGGCACTTCTCAACAAACAACGTGCACGTCTTGAAAAATTCTTGGGTGGTATCGAAGATATGCCTCGTATTCCAGATGTGATTTACATCGTTGACCCACATAAAGAACAAATCGCGGTTAAAGAAGCTAAAAAACTTGGTATTCCAGTTGTTGCCATGGTTGATACAAACGCCGATCCAGATGATATCGATGTTATCATCCCTGCAAACGACGATGCTATCCGTGCTGTTAAATTGATTACTTCTAAATTAGCTGACGCTATTATCGAAGGTCGTCAAGGTGAAGATGCGGAAGTTGATTTCCAAGTAGAATCAGGCGCAGAATCAATCGAAGAAATTGTTGAAGTTGTAGAAGGCGACAACAACTAATAAATAAGTTCTAAAATGTTATCACACCCCTGTTTTGGGGAGTGATTATTACTTGCAACAAGGGGCAGGGCTGAGCCCTAGTCCCTTTTGTTATTATTAACTTGGGTAAATAAGTTGCAAAATTGCCAACCATTTACTCATATGATATTTAAGGAGATTTACTCATGTCAGGAATTACTGCAAAACTCGTTAAAGAATTGCGTGAATTATCAGGTGCTGGCGTTATGGACGCTAAAAAAGCACTTGTTGAAACAGAAGGCGATATCAAAAAAGCGATCGAATTGCTTCGTGAAAAAGGAATGGCTAAGGCAGCTAAAAAGGCTGACCGTGTTGCCGCTGAAGGCTTGACAGGTGTTTACGTTGATGGTAACGTTGCAGCTGTTGTTGAAGTCAATGCTGAGACTGACTTTGTTGCGAAGAACGCTCAATTTGTTGAGTTGGTCAACGAAACAGCGAAAGCCCTTGCTACAGCAAAACCAGCAACCAACGAAGAAGCTCTTCAAGTTGCCTTGGCATCAGGTGAGAAGCTTGAAGAAGCTTACGTTAATGCTACAGCGACCATCGGAGAAAAGATTTCATTGCGTCGCTTTGCAGTGATTGAAAAAACAGATGACCAAGTCTTTGGTGCTTACCAACATAACGGTGGACGTATCGGTGTTGTTTCTGTGATTGAAGGTGGCGATGAAGCCCTTGCTAAACAAGTTTCAATGCACATTGCTGCCATGAACCCAACTGTCCTTTCATATAAGGAACTTGATGAGCAATTTGTCAAAGACGAATTGGCACAAATGAACCACGTTATTGACCAAGATAACGAATCACGTGCGATGGTTAACAAGCCAGCTCTTCCACACCTTAAATATGGATCAAAAGCACAATTAACAGATGAAGTGATTGCAGAGGCTGAAGAAGCTATTAAAGCTGAATTGGCTGCTGAAGGTAAACCAGAAAAAATCTGGGATAAAATCATTCCAGGTAAAATGGATCGCTTCATGCTTGATAACACCAAGGTTGACCAACAATACACCCTTCTTGCACAAGTTTATATCATGGACGACAGCAAAACAGTTGAGAAATACCTTGATTCCGTAAATGCTAAGGTTGTTGCATTCACACGTTTTGAAGTTGGAGAAGGTATTGAAAAAGCTTCAAACGACTTTGAAAACGAAGTTGCCGCTACAATGGCAGCAGCTCTTGGTAAATAATTGATTAGTCTGTCAAGGCTATCCTAAAATGGCACCTCTGTTTCCCTGGATTAGGCAAATGGGGGTGTTTTTATATGATATGATTATTCTTAGAAAGGACGACATGTCAAAACCCACCCTTTTAAAAATATCCTTATTATCCATTTCGCTTTTTCTGATGTCTCATCTAGCGATTGCCCCAGCCATTCCCAAGCTGTTTCAATATTATCGGACTCAAAATCCTGACCTTAGTCTGGCGTCAGTGGAAAGTTTGGTGACCATTCCTGCCATGACGATTACCATTGTGGTTGTCTTGAGCAATCTGATTGTGACCAAACTGGGTCAAAAACGAACCGTTCAGTTGGGCTTAGTATTAATTTTAGGTTCTGGTATTCTTTCCTTTAGTGTCAATCGTTTTGGTTTGGTCTTATTAGCTCGTCTGTTACTAGGAGCGGGTATCGGTCTGTATAACTCCCTGTCTATTAGCATGATTTCAACCTATTTTGAGGGGAGTAAACGAGCAAGCATGATTGGCTGGCGTACGGCTACTTTGAATATCGGAAAAACGTTGACAACATTCTTGGTTGGCTATGCCTTGTTGATTGGTCCACGGTATATTTATTTGGTTTACCTTCTGGCTTTACCTGTTCTCTATCTCTTTTCAACTTATGTGCCTGACTGTAAGCAGACAGTGAAACGATTATCTCAAACCATCCTCATGACCAAACAAGTCTTTTTATGGATGGTCATCACTTTCTTTATTGGTATTGCCTATATTGGAGCAACAGTCAAGGTACCGACCCTCTTGGTTAGTCATCTCGGTTATTCGGATTTATTTGCGAGTCAAATGCTCACGGCTATGGCTTTTAGTGGGGTGTTAATGGGGCTTGCTTTTGGGCAATTGCACAAACGCCTTCAGACGCATACCTTAAGTGTGATGTTGCTAGCAATGACTCTCGGTAACCTTTGCTTTGCTCTTGGTCATCATCTCATCAGCTATTATGTAGGCGCCTTTTTAATCGGGGCTAGCTTTGTGGGAGGCATGTCTGCTATCTTTGAAAGCATTGCCAAGTCCTTTGACTTATCCCAACATACCTTCGTGACGAGTATGGCTATTACGGCAGGAAATATTGGGGTTATCGTGACTCCTTTGCTCCTTACAAAAGTAATTCAAGGCCTTGGTTTAGAGACCTTTCAGACACCATTTATGGTGACAAGTGCCTTATCGTTACTAGCCCTTGGGATTTATCAATTGTTAAAGCCATCGCTACTGGAAAGCTGAGTTTAGACTCAGCTTTTTAGTTCATGCGCAGTTTGAAAGCTTTAAGTTTAAAATCCTTGCAAAATTTGATATAATTATAGTCAGTTATAGTCAAAGTAAGAAAGGGAGTCCTGAATGCCGACTAAAAATACTTCGGATCAAATTGAAGAGCATATCAAACAACTACTAGCTCAGTCGGGAATGACTGAAATCAAGCGTTCCCACCTGGCTGAGTCTTTTCAAGTTGTTCCTAGTCAGATTAATTATGTGATTAAGACCCGCTTTACAGAAAGTCGCGGCTACTTGGTCGAGAGCAAGCGCGGCGGAGGTGGCTATATTCGAATTGTCAAGGTGAAATTTTCTGAAAATCACCAGCTTTTAGGCTCTCTAATGGCGACGATTGGTGAAAGAATTAGTCAGCAGGTCTTTGATGACCTTTTACAGCTATTGTTTGAAGAAAAGATTATTAGTCAGCGTGAAGGCAATATGTTACTTGCGATGACAACGGATGCTGTACTAGGTGATGACGCACCCTTTATCAGAACAAGGATGCTCAAAAAACTCCTTCACCGTTTGGATAGAAAAAAGGAATCATGATGGTTAGATATTCACAAAAAATGCAGGAAGTCTTTGGCCTGTCACAAGTTATTGCTACCCAATTTTCTTGTCACCTTCTTGAAAGCTGGCACCTATTGTTGGGCTTGATTGCCAGCGATGAAACCATTGCTGGGTTGACCTTCAGGGAGTTTGAGCGAGAGTCGGATGAGAATGATTATATGGCAGCGGCGATTTTAGCTTCTGAAAAAACATTCGACGAGACAATCAAACACGTATCTTTGCATGAGCAGTCTGTGGCAACGATGGACTTGTTGTCTTTTGCTGAACAAATTAGTCAGATCACAGGTGATGATGAGGTCGGCACAGAGCATGTTTTGATGGCAATGCTCTTAAGCCCAAACTTGATGCCCATTAAGGTCTTAGAATTAGCTGGCTTTAAGTTGAAAAATGATGGGGAAGGTGTTTCTCTGTTTAACCTGCGCCAGCGCTTGGAAAAACACGCAGGTTTTAGCAAGGAACAGGTCAAGGCAATTCATGACTTGCGAAAACCCAAACGTCCCAAAGCTGGAAATTTTACGGATATGATGAAACCCCCTTCAACAGTAGGAGATTTATCTGATTTTACGCGTGATTTAACAGCTATGGCACAAGCAGGTGCCTTGGAGAAGGTTGTTGGACGTGACCAAGAAGTGTCACGAATGGTTCAAGTTTTAAGCCGCAAGACCAAGAACAATCCCGTTTTGGTTGGGGATGCGGGCGTGGGTAAGACGGCTCTTGCCTATGGTTTAGCGCAACGGATTGTTAGTGGTGAAATCCCTTATGAATTGCGAGACATGCGTGTTTTGGAATTAGACATGATGAGTGTGGTGGCTGGAACACGTTTTCGAGGTGATTTTGAGGAGCGAATGAATCAAATCATTGCCGATATCGAGTCTGATGGGCACATTATTCTCTTTGTTGATGAGATGCATACGATTATGGGTTCAGGTAGTGGGCTTGATAGTACCCTTGATGCTGCCAATATCCTCAAACCAGCCCTTTCTCGTGGGACCCTTCATATGGTGGGGGCAACAACTCAGGAAGAATATCAAAAGCATATTGAGAAAGATGCTGCCCTATCACGTCGTTTTGCCAAAATCACTATTGAGGAGCCATCGGTTGAAGAGACCTTTGAAATTCTGAAAGGCCTTCGTCCTAGTTACGAAGCCTACCATCATGTGTCTCTTTCTGATGCTGCCTTAATGACAGCGGTCAAAGCAGCCCATCGCTATATGACAGGGAAACAGTTGCCTGATTCGGCAATTGACTTGATGGATGAAGCAAGTGCCACAGTGCAAACCATGATAAAAAAGGAAGCACAAGCTCTTTTATCACCACTTGATGAAGCTCTGCTATCTGGGGATACCCGAAAGCTCTCTCGTTTACTGAAACAAGAAGAGACCCTTGCTAAGCCTAAGGTGGCTAAGGTAACAGAAGAGCATATCCTCTCAACCCTTAGTCGTCTAACAGGGATTCCAGTGGAAAAAATGACACAAGCAGATAACCAGAAGTACCTCAATCTGGAAAAAGCCTTACACCAGCGCGTGATTGGCCAAGATACGGCTATTTCAGCGATTAGCCGTGCGATTCGTCGCAATCAATCAGGGATTCGTACTGGCAAGCGTCCGATTGGTTCATTCCTATTTTTAGGACCAACTGGTGTCGGGAAGACAGAATTAGCCAAGGCCTTAGCCGAGGTGCTGTTTGATGATGAGTCAGCCCTTATTCGTTTTGACATGTCTGAGTACATGGAGAAATTTGCCGCTAGTCGTCTCAATGGTGCACCCCCAGGTTATGTTGGTTATGATGAAGGTGGTGAATTGACGGAAAAAGTGCGTCAGAAGCCTTATTCTGTTCTTCTGTTTGATGAAGTGGAAAAAGCCCATCCAGATATTTTTAATGTGCTCTTGCAAGTGTTAGATGACGGTGTTTTAACAGATAGTCGTGGTCGCAAGGTTGATTTTTCGAATACCTTAATCATTATGACGTCTAACTTAGGAGCGACGGCTCTTCGTGATGATAAGACGGTTGGTTTTGGTGTACAAGATATGTCTCGTGATCATGAAGCCATGGAAAAACGAATTTTAGAAGAGCTTAAGAAAACCTATCGTCCGGAGTTTATTAACCGTATCGATGAAAAAGTAGTCTTCCATAGCTTGACCCAAGACCATATGAAAGAAGTCGTTAAAATTATGGTTCAACCATTGATTCAGCAATTAGCTGAAAAGGACATCGTGCTTAAATTCCAACCATCTGCACTGAAGCATTTGGCTGAGGACGGATATGATGCTGAGATGGGCGCGCGTCCCCTTCGCCGAACCCTGCAAACACAGGTGGAGGATCATCTTGCTGAACTGATTTTATCAGGAGAGTTATCCGCAGGACAGACGCTAAAAGTGGGCACAAAACAAGGAAAACTTAAGTTTGAGACTTCATCCGCATCAGAAAACCTTTCCGGAAGCTAGCTAACGATTAAACTCTTAAAAGTTTGTCATTTCAACTTTTAAGAGTTTTTTGCTTACAAAAAAGATTGAAGAGAAGTGCCATCGAGACATCTTTCTTCAATCTTTTTCTCGTTTTCTCGCTACTAGAGCATTGTTATCCGAGGTGGATATTCTTAACGAATCGTGTCAAATAAGTCTGTTACTTCTTGGAATGTTTCTGCGCGTGAGACAGCTCCGCGTACTTTGGCAGCTCCTGCTGTGCCGCGGAGGTAATGGGGTGCTAAACCACGGAATTCTCGGACGGCGATCATTTCTCCCTTAAGCTCTACTAGACGTTTAAGGTGCTCTTGGGCGATGTCTAATTTTTTAGCAAAAGGCAAGTCTGGTAATTCTTCACCGGTTTCAAAGAAGTGATTGATTTGGGTGAAGATATACGGGTTGTTCATGGCTGCGCGTCCGACCATGACAGCATCAACGCCAACTTCTTCAATCATAAACTTAGCATCGTGAACGGTTTTGACATCACCATTTCCGATAAAGGGGATTTTAGTGATGGCTTTGGAAACGCGAGCAAGGGTTTCGTGGTCACAGTGACCGCGGTACATTTGCTCACGCGTTCGACCGTGCATGGCAAGGGCAGAGACACCGGCAGACTCAGCGGCCAAGGCATTTTCGACAGCGAGGGAACTATCAGCCCAACCTGTTCGCATTTTGACCGTGAGGGGAATATCGAGGACAGAGGTTACTTCACTGACGATATGATAGATTTTGTCAGGATCTTTTAACCATTTGGCCCCGGCCTCATTTTTGACAACCTTGTTAACAGGACAGCCCATGTTAATATCAACGATATCAGCTTTGGTATTGGTTTGAATAAAGTCAGCGGCACGTTTGAGACCTTCCGCATCGCCCCCAAAAAGCTGGATGGACATGGGATGCTCGTTGTCATCGATGTGGAGCATGTGGAGGGTTTTTTCGTTGTTGTAGAGCAATCCTTTTTCCGAAATCATCTCCATGACAACCAGACCAGCTCCAAACTCTTTGGCAATGGTGCGAAAGGCAGAATTAGTCACACCTGCCATTGGAGCTAGAACCGTACGATGTGGGATGACAACCTCTCCAATTTTAAAGGAAGAATTAAGCTTTGTCACGAATAATTGCCTCCAAATCATCTTGATTAAAGTGGTACTTGGTGCCACAGAATTGGCAAATGATTTCAGTACCCTGGTCTTGCTCTTTCATCTCTTCTAGGTCAGCAACGGGGAGTCCTGCCAGCGCTACCTCGAAACGATGGCGGGAGCAGTCGCAGTGAAAACCGATGCTTTCTTCTGAAAGGCGTTTGTAAGGTTCATCGCCATAAATAGCTGAGAGAAGGGAGTCGATAGGGTCATCTGATTCGAGGAGGGTAGAAATAGCTGGCATTTCTTGGATGCGTTTTTCATAGCGGCTAATTTCCTCTTCTGTTGCACCAGGAAGAACCTGAAGCATAAAGCCCCCTGCAACTTTGACTTGATCATTGTCGTCTAAAAGGACATTGAGCCCCACGGCTGAAGGGATTTGTTCACTTTCGGTGAGGTAGAAAGCTAGGTCTTCTCCAATTTCCCCTGAAACGATTGGAGTCGTTGAGGTGTAAGGATTGCCAGTACCGTAATCAACGATGACTACAAAGTGGCCACTTCCCATGAAAGGACCAACAAGAACTTCACCGGTAGCTGTTTTTTTAATGTCAACACCAGTATTTTGGATGTATCCTTTAACATTTCCCTTGGTATCAGCAACGGAAATGATATGACCAAAAGAGCTGTTGCCGATGACTTTGACCGTAACCTTACTATCGCCTTTTTGATTGGCTGCTAGGATTTGGTTGGCAATAAGGGTTCGGCCTAGAGCAACGGTTGATGATAGGGTATGATGATCGGCTTGAGCCTGTTTAACTGTCTCGGTACTGTCAAGTACGTATGCTCTAAAGGCACCTGACTCTGAGATTGATTTGACTAATTTATCCATAAGATTTATTTTACCATAGTTTAAAGGATTTTTGGTGAGAAGAACCTTTCTAGGATGAATGGTTTAGGAGGATTTTGAATTGGCTGCTAAACCAGAGTTCAAAAAGTGTGGTGGGTCTGAAAATATAGCAATAATATTCGGAAATCATATGATTTTTATGATTTTAAAGGTATCTTGTAGATGATTTGCCTTAAAATAGAAGTTTTATAGCAAAAGATTTCGGTTTTTGCTATAATAGAAGTGTCTGATAAACTTGCAGGTGAAATTCCTGCCCAGCGTTTTTTCGAAAGGAATTGAACCTAAACAAATACCTCAAATGATAAGCGACTGTATTGAGCAAGTCTCAGCATTTGACGGATTGTTTCGGTGTTCGAGGGATCTTAAAGTATGACATCAGTAGTAGTTGTTGGTACTCAGTGGGGAGACGAAGGTAAAGGTAAAATCACAGACTTCTTGTCCTCTGATGCTGAGGTAATCGCACGTTATCAAGGTGGTGACAATGCCGGTCACACCATCATCATTGATGGTAAGAAGTTTAAGTTGCACTTGATTCCATCGGGGATTTTCTTCCCAGAAAAAATCTCTGTGATTGGTAACGGTGTTGTGGTTAATCCCAAGTCTTTAGTGAAAGAATTAGCCTACCTGCATGAGGAAGGGATTACGACAGATAATCTACGCATTTCTGATCGTGCGCATGTTATTTTGCCCTACCACATCAAACTGGATCAATTACAAGAAGAGGCCAAGGGAGATCAAAAAATCGGGACAACCATTAAAGGAATTGGCCCAGCCTATATGGACAAGGCAGCCCGTGTAGGGATTCGTATCGCGGATTTGCTAGATAGGGATATCTTTGCTGAGCGCTTAAAGACAAACTTGGCTGAGAAAAATCGCCTTTTTGAGAAAATGTATGATGCGAAAGCCATTGACTTTGACACTATTTTTGAAGAATATTACCAGTATGGTCAGCAAATCAAACAATATGTGACAGACACCTCTGTTATCTTGAACGATGCCCTAGATAATGGCAAACGCGTCTTGTTTGAAGGAGCGCAAGGTGTCATGCTTGATATTGACCAAGGGACCTACCCATTTGTAACCTCCTCCAATCCAGTGGCTGGTGGGGTGACGATTGGTTCGGGTGTTGGACCAAGCAAAATTAACAAGGTTGTTGGGGTATGTAAAGCCTACACCAGTCGTGTTGGTGATGGTCCCTTCCCGACAGAATTGTTTGATGAGGTTGGTGAGCGTATTCGTGAAGTTGGGAAGGAGTACGGCACAACGACCGGTCGTCCACGTCGAGTAGGCTGGTTTGACTCGGTAGTGATGCGTCATAGCCGCCGTGTCTCAGGGATTACAAACTTATCACTCAACTCGATTGACGTTCTTTCTGGCCTAGACACCATTAAGATTTGTGTGGCTTATGACCTTGATGGGGAACGCATTGACCACTATCCGGCTAGTCTTGAGCAACTCAACCGTTGCCAACCAATCTATGAAGAGCTTCCTGGCTGGCAAGAGGATATTACCGGTTGTCGCAGCTTAGAAGAGTTGCCTGAAAATGCTCGTAACTACGTGCGCCGTATTGGTGAACTCGTTGGTGTGCGCATCTCCACCTTCTCGGTTGGACCAGGTCGTGAACAAACCAATATTTTAGAATCCGTTTGGGCGACTAGCTAAGCTTTCTTCGGGCTGGTCTAATGTTCGCAGAACCCATATGACTAATCGGGCATAGTTATGAGATAAGAAAATCTTTGTCTGAGAGGACAAAGATTTTTTGTGTTTTAGTGGTAGATTGGTTTGTTTTTTTACTTGACAAGAACAATGAATATACTATATACTATAAAGTGGTTATAACAAGTTGAAAAAAGGAAAGGATGAGATGACAGATGACGAGTCGAAAACCCCTGTATTTAAAAATGGTTGAAAGTTTAGAGGTGACGATTCGTGATACCATGGTGGCTCATGAGCGCCTTCCTTCTGAAAGGGAATTAAGCGAGACCTTTCAGGTTAGTCGGATTACGGTGAGACAGGCCTTGAAAGAACTAGAAGCGCGTGGTTTGATTTACAAATTGCAAGGCAAGGGAACCTTTGTTTCAAGCATTGAGAATGTGAAAACAGACCTCGCCTCAGCCTATAGCTTTACCGATCAGATGAGGCAGTTGGGAAAAACACCCAAGACCACCATCCTGTCGTTTGAGAAGGTTAAGGTGACTCCTTATCTGGCGACCTACCTTGATATGGAGGTCGGAAGTGAGGTCTATGAGCTGGAACGCTTACGTCTGGCTGATGGGCTACCCTTAATGTTTGAACGGACTTATATGCCGATTGTGCCATTTGACGGCTTGACTCAGAACTTGTTATCACAAAAGCCGCTATACGATATTTTTGCACAAGATTTTGCGCAAACGATTCGTACAGCTGAAGAGGAATTTGCGGCTAGCATTGCCCTTGATTATGAGGCAGAGCTGCTTGAGATTCCCAAAGGTTCTCCGGCCTTACACATCACACGTCGTACTTACAACGATAAAAATGTGATGATTGAATTTACATTTAGTATTGCACGTGCGGATCAATTCCGTTATCGCATTACCCATAACCCATCATAGGAGGTTTATATGTTTGACTTATCTACAGAAGCCTTGACAAAGTTAGGAGCTGAGATCACGACCCGTGAAATCAAGCAGCAACCCGAGCTTTGGCTGGAAACCTTACAGCTTTATCAAGAGCAAAAACCGGCAATTGATGCTTTTTTGCAGAGAGTCATTGACTCAGCGCAAGGAAAACCTGTCAAAGTGATTTTCACCGGGGCTGGAACATCAGAGTATGTGGGCAATAGCATCGTCCACTATCTCGAGACGAGGGGTGATCGCCAGCATTTTCGTTTTTTAAGCATCGCGACCACCGATATTGTTGCGGCACCTCATTATTATTTCTACCCAGAAGACACGGTCCTACTGGTCTCCTTTGCTCGGAGTGGTAATAGTCCTGAAAGTTTGGCTGCGGTTCAACTGGCTGACCAGTTGATAGCTAATTGTTATCACCTTAGCATTACTTGTGCCAAGGATGGTCAGTTAGCTAAAGCATCGCAAAATCACGACCGTCATTTGCTATTGTTACAACCAGAGCGTTCCAATGATGCTGGATTTGCCATGACCGGTAGCTTTTCTTGCATGATGTTGACAGCCTTGCTTGTCTTTGACCAAACCTCTAGCGAGTTAGACAAGGAAACATTTGTGAGAACAGCAGCTCGCTTGGGAGAGTCGGTCGTTGAGCGTGAGTCGGACTTGCAAGCCCTTGTGGATTTGGATTTCCATCGCATTGCTTACCTCGGTTCTGGAAGTCTTTCGGGTCTCACCAGAGAAGCTCAGCTAAAAATGCTGGAATTAACTGCAGGTGAAATTGTAACCGTTTACGACTCTTCGATGGGCTTCAGGCATGGACCAAAATCCTTTATTGACCATCGTACTATCGTTATCGGCTTTGTCGATAACGATCCTTACGTTCGTCAATACGACTTGGATGTCCTTGAAGAAGTGGCTAGTGATGCCATTGCTGTTAAAACGCTAGCTATTGCTCAGCAAGGGGAACAGGTATTTTCTGGACCAACCTTTGGTTTTGATAACCAGGTTCTGCTACCAGATGCTTACTTGGCCCTACCATACATTATGGTGGCTCAGGTTATAGCCTTACTCTCTTCTGTCAAAGTCAACAATCTCCCTGATACACCTTCTGCTACAGGAACAGTCAACCGTGTGGTTAAAGGTGTTATCATCCATGAATATCAAAAGTAGGTGATTATATGCCCTTAACATTAACGAAAAACAAACGTCAGTCTATGGTCAAATTGAGTCGTGACGGGGTTATCTCAGCCCTTGCCTTTGATCAACGTGGTGCGCTTAGACGCATGATGGCCAAGTACCAAGATACCGAGCCGACCATTGAACAGATCGAGGAACTCAAGTCTCTCGTCTCAGAAGAGTTGACTCCTTACGCATCGTCTATTTTGTTAGACCCCGAGTTTGGACTTCCTGCATCAAAATTACGTGATCATGAGTCAGGGCTGTTATTAGCCTACGAAAAGACAGGTTACGATGCGACTACCACTAGCCGTTTGCCGGACTGCTTGGATATGTGGTCTGCTAAACGCCTTAAAGAAGCAGGTGCTGATGCGGTTAAGTTTTTGCTTTACTATGACGTTGATGGTGATCCAGCCATCAATGAACAAAAAAAAGCTTACATTGAGCGTATCGGATCAGAGTGCCGAGCTGAGGATATTCCTTTCTACCTTGAAATTTTGACCTATGACGAAGGCATTGCTGATAGCAACAGTGTAGCATTTGCCAAAGTGAAACCTCACAAGGTTAATGGTGCAATGACCGTCTTTTCGGATGAGCGTTTTGGTGTTGATGTGCTCAAGGTTGAAGTGCCAGTGAATATGGCCTATGTGGAAGGTTTTGGCGACGGCGAAGTATTGTATAGTCGCGATGAGGCAGCCCAAGCCTTCCGTGACCAAGAAGCAGCGAGTGACCTTCCTTATATTTACCTCAGTGCGGGAGTATCAGCTCAACTCTTCCAAGACACTCTAAGATTTGCAGCAGAGTCAGGAGCTGCCTTTAATGGGGTTCTCTGCGGTCGTGCGACTTGGGCGGGCTGTGTTCCTGTTTATATCGAAGAAGGACCAGAAGCAGCTAGAGAGTGGTTACGCACAAAGGGTGTTGACACCATTCAAGCCCTCAACGCTGTCTTAGCTGAAACAGCAAGCTCTTGGGAAGAAAAAGTTAACTAGCTCTTGACCCTATCGTATACTCTCCAGAGATAGGGAGGAGATGGGAAAAGCCACTCCTAATGAAGTGGCTTTTAATCGTTAGAGGCTATTTTAAATTTATAATACTGCCAGTGTTTATAGGTTTCGATGTATTCTAGGATACGATTATTGTCTTTGTTACGAGTTGTCCGGATTTGTAAAATGCTTGGTTCAAAGTTCTCTAGGTGTAGTTTTTGGCGAACCTCTTCTGGGGCAGGCAGGCAGATTTCATTGGTTTCTTCGAAAGCTTCCTCCGTCATCGTGATACCAAAGTCTTCCTTGAATCGCTGGTAGATGGATTGGAATCTTTCCGGTTTCTCATCCGGATTTTTGATGTAATCATGGGGAATATAGGTTTGATGATAGAGGTAGGGTTTACCATTGGCTAGTCTTAGACGGTTAATTTGGTAATAATGCTCGATTTTATGTAGCCCTAGCTTGGTCAGGTAATCGGGGTGGTTTCCCTTGGTTACGGACAAGACGATAACCGTCTCTTCGTCGGGGCGAAACATTTCAATATCTGAAAATTTCAATAGGGTTTCTTGCCGCGAGCGAGACACAAAGGTACCTAGTCCCTGTTTTCGCTCGACTAATCCTTCCTTTTGCAGCTCATTCAGAGCTCTGATGGCTGTGATCGAGCTGACTTGGAAAGAATCAGCGATTTCAGATTCGGTATGGAATTTATCCCCTTCTTCAAAAGCTCCAGATAGAATTTGATTGCGAAGGGTGTTCTTTAGTATTTGGTATTTGGGTTCCTTCTGCTTTTTTCTCATAATGGCTCACACTAACTTTTTTGCTCTTAGTAAAATTATAACAAAAAAACCAAAAATATTTCTCTAAATAGTTTGATATAACAAGGTGAAAATGTTATTATAATAACATAAAAGAAAACGTTTACATAGATGCTTGTGTCAAGGAGATAATCTGTGAAAAACTTTAGGATAGGTGAGGTCTTTTATTTAGATGGCAAGCCTTTTAAATTGTTATCTGGCGCTATTCACTACTTTAGGATAGCACCGACAGACTGGTATCACTCATTGTATAATCTTAAAGCACTGGGATTTAATACGGTGGAAACCTATGTGCCCTGGAACATGCATGAAGCTAAAGAAGGCGTTTATGATTTTTCAGGTATCCTTGATTTAGAGCGTTTCCTCAGTATCGCTCAGGATTTAGGTCTTTATGCCCTTATTCGTCCGACCCCCTACATCTGTGCAGAGTGGGAGTTTGGAGGTTTGCCAGCTTGGTTGTTGGAAAAAGGAGTCAGGGTACGTTCAGATGATCCTAAGTTCCTACACTATGTGGAGCGTTATTACAATGTTTTGTTACCTAAGCTAGTGCCTAGGCAGCTCGATCACGGTGGCAACATATTGATGTTCCAAGTGGAGAATGAGTATGGCTCTTATGGGGAAAACAAACATTATTTACGCCAACTAAAAGCTATCATGACTAATCATGGTCTGAGCATGCCTTTCTTTACGTCTGATGGCGCTTGGCAAGCCACCTTGAGGGCTGGTAGTTTGATTGATGACGATGTTCTTGTGACTGGTAATTTCGGATCAAGAGCCAAGATTAATTTTGCTAATATGCGTGCCTTTTTCCAGCAACATGGGAAAAAATGGCCCTTGATGTGCATGGAATTTTGGGATGGTTGGTTCAATCGTTGGAAAGAGCCTGTCATTAAACGTGATCCCGAAGAACTGGCAGACTCAGTGATGGAGGTGTTAAAAGAAGGCAGTATTAACTTGTACATGTTTCATGGGGGTACCAATTTTGGCTTCATGAATGGCGCCTCAGCTCGGCGTGACAAGGACTTGCCTCAGGTCACCTCCTATGATTATGATGCTATTTTGGATGAGGCCGGCAATCCTAGCCCTAAATTTTACGCGCTTCAAAAGCGCATGAAAGAAGCTTATCCTGAGTTGACCTATGCCGATCCACTGATAAAAGATACGGTTCTGTTGCAAAGTTTTAAATAAAGAATAAAATCCCTTACGGTATCTATGATTTAATCTGGGATTCCCAATAATACCTTGATTTCAGTACAGACCGAAAACCCGAAGAGAGTGCCTTCTTTTCGGGTTTTCTTATATAATCCTCGGATGG
>JAKTNK010000027.1 GCA_029593465.1 Streptococcus suis | reverse complement strand
TAACTCTGACAACAAAGGAAGAAAGAGATTCCAATCCATAACCGCATCCAAACGTTCTAAGGGATTGCCTTTCTCTGATAGTTTGGACAAGATTTTTTCATCGTCTGTGAATAAATGCATGACAGCTCTCCTCATTGCTTTTTATTCTATTATCTCATTTTGGGGAAATTTAGGGAGTTTTTAGAGGTACCCTTATATCTATTCTCAACATATTCATCTAGAAAATGGTTTTTGTCATGGACTCGGTAGTTTATTGCAAACACTGAATTATTGTGATTTGAATAATATTCGGAATAATGTTCTCTCAATTTTGTTATCAAGATCATTTAGGAATGAAAATTATTTATTGCTGTTTAGCAATAATGGTGAACCTAAAGAGCTGTTTGATTTTGGGACTGGAAGTTTAGGAATATATTGGTGTATATTAGGCAATTTATTTCCTTTTGATTTGATGAAGGAGGCTTAGTGATGAATGTTTTTCTAAAAAATGCTAATTTTCGTCAATTAATGATAAATCAGTGGATTTCTACAATGGGAGATGCCATCTTTTATCTAGCTTTCATCAATTATATATCGTCTTCTCCCCATGCCTCTTTAGCAGTATTCTTGATCACTTTATCAGAGACATTACCTCAAATTTTTCAAATTATAATGGGAGTATTTGCGGATTTTCAAACAAAAAGAATTAAAAAATACGCTCTTATTTCAATCGTTAAATTTTTTCTATATCTTATCGTTGCAGCTCTTTTTTGGAATGATATAAAATCTCTATTTGTAGTTGCAGTTGTGTGTGTAATTAATTTTGTTTCAGATACATTAGGGTTCTTTTCTGGCTCGATGTTGACTCCCATTTTTATGAAATTAATCGGAGAAGACATCAGTTCAGCTATTGGCTTTAGACAGGCGACAACTAACATAGTAAGGACAGTAAGTAATTTAATTGGCGGTGTTCTTATAGGAGTGATAAATATTCAAATTCTATCTTTACTTAATGCTACAACATTTTTATTGGCCTTTATCGGATTATTGTTAATTAAAAATTCTTTGCAAAAAGTTGAGAATACGATTCATGTGCATAGCGAATTAGATTCGAAAGTATTTGGTAGACATTTACTTGAATCTGTAAAAATGATTTTTAAAATGGATAGCTTGATGAAAATTTTAGGTGTATTATCGTTAAGTCAAGCCATTCTAAATGTTGTTACACCAGTCAGTATTCTATTAATATCAAAAAATCCTATAGGAGTACTAACCAAGGCTCAGTCTTTAACCTTGCTGACTTCTGCTCCGTTAGTGAGTTTGTTAATTGGTAATTTTATGACAAGTTATTTAAAGAAAATTTTTACGACTAAGAGATGTTTAGTCTATGCACAAGTAATGGAGTTTATCATTATTGTGGGTTTTATGACAAGTAATTTGTATCTGATATTAGTAGGAATTATTGGAGATTCCTTTATGACGGGAATTACAGTTCCTAGATTTCAAGAAATGGTATTTTCTGTAATACCGGAAGATAAAATGGGGGCAATTCAATCTACAATAGGTTCGATAACTATTGTTTTACCGAGTTTACTCAGTATGCTTTTAATTTCGGTTGCGACTGGCTTAGGCATAGTTTATATGAGCTACCTATTAATGCTATTGCTTATGATTGGTATTATGCTTCTTATGTCAATAAAAAATGTCATGTGATAAACGATTTTAGGTTGCAGAGCTTGGTATTTACCAAAAAAAGAATTTTAAAAATATCCTGTATTGTTTATGAGGTTCTGCTATAACAGTAAGGTATGAGGTGCTGGCACATCCAAACATATTCTACGTGGGAGGAAAATACGAAATGGCTAAAGTATGTTATTTTACTGGTCGTAAGACTAGATCAGCTAACAACCGTTCACACGCGATGAAGAAAACAAAACGTACTGCAAAACCAAATCTTCAAAAAGTTACCGTTCTTATCGACGGTAAACCTAAAAAAGTTTGGGCCTCAGCTCGTGCCTACGATGCAGATGAAGCAACTTACGATGCTAAAAAACTCTTCGACCCACGTAAATTCTTGGCAGACGGTATCAAGGCTGTTCAAGGTGCTGTTGAAGAACGTATCGATGTTTTCGGTTCAGCAAATAAAGCGTAATGTAAGGTTAATTCAAACAAAAAAAAGGATTTTCGAAAGAAAGTCCTTTTTTGATAGTCGATATCGTGATTGAGACATACTGTCTCGGTTTGTCAGATGATGCTGTTAGTCTCGGAGCGATTTAAAATGATGGAATTGGTTTGATGGGCTTGCCATTGTCTGAAAAAGATAATAAAATAAGAATAATGAAATCAGAGACCTACCGACCGATTTGATGATAGCTAGTCTACAAAATAGGTGGGTACTGAGGTCTTAAAGGATTTTCAAAGGGGATTTTGAACCAGGTTGGTTTTAAAATGCTCATTATCGATAAAGGAGAAATTATGGAAAATAAGTTAACCGCAAAAGCATTTGCGATGAATGTCTTGAACGGGATTGCAGCCGGTGTTGTTGTTGTGCTTATCCCTGGAGCCTTGCTCTTAGAACTCACTAAGGCACTTAGCCCATCAATGCCTTTTCTAGCACCACTGATATGGGGACTTAGCATGTCTAATTCAGCCATGGGTTTGGTCTGTGGCTTTATGGCCGGTTTGAACTTTAAGTTTACGCCTATTCAGTCGGCCTCTTTAGGTTTAGCCACCTTGTTTGCCTCTGGGGGTATTAGTGCGAAAGATGGGCTTGTTGTAATGCAGGGAACTGGTGACATTATTACCATGATGGTTACCGTGGCTATTGGGTCTGGTCTCATTTTATTAGTGGGCAATCGGCTAAAAGCTTATACCATCTTGTTGATACCGCCTTTGATGCTCCTAGTAGTTGGCTTGATCGGACGTATGTTATTGCCACATATTTCCATGATTACTAAAATTATGGGGGTAGGTATCGCTCAACTCCTAACCTTGCAACCCCTCTTGATGTGTATGTTGTTAGCGGTTGTTTTTGGCTTGTTGATTGTATCACCATTTACGACCGTGGGAATTGCCTTGGCGATCTCATTGACAGGTCTGGGTTCAGGGGCTGCTAATGTTGGTATTTGTGCGACCGGCTTTGCTTTTGCTATCTTAGGTTGGTCTGTGAACACACATGGTACCGCCTTGGCGCATTTTTTAGGCTCTGCCAAAATTTCGATGCCAGTCTGGGTGAGAAATCCTAACACCTTGCTCCCAATTATCTGTTCCTCTGCTGTCTGTGGGCTAGCTGCCTATGGTTTTCAGATTCAAGGGACACCAATGAGCGCAGGATTTGGTTTCAGTGGTTTTGTCGGTCCAATCACCCACTTGAACCTTGTAGAGGGAGGCTGGACGGCTTCAAATCTGTTTGTTGCGCTGCTGGCCTTTGTGGTTTTCCCAGTCGTATTTGGCTTTGTCTTTAAGTACCTTTTTGTCACTGTTTTAAAAATAGTGACGCTTGAAGACTACAAACTTGATATTTAAGTGAAGAAAAGCTGTTGCCGTTAAAGGGGACAGCTTTTTTATAGTAATATCAGACGCTCTTGAATTAAGAAATCACCTAATAGCTAAAAAAATAAGGAAAAAAGATTGTTTTACGCTGAAGGTTCTGATATAATAGTCAAGTATGTGGTGCTAGCACATCCAAACATATTCTACGTAGGAGGAAAACCCGAAATGGCTAAAGTATGTTATTTTACTGGTCGTAAGACTAGATCAGCTAACAACCGTTCACACGCGATGAACAAAACAAAACGTACTGCAAAACCAAATCTTCAAAAAGTTACTGTTCTTATCGACGGTAAACCTAAAAAAGTTTGGGCTTCAGCTCGTGCTCTTAAATCAGGTAAGGTTGAGCGCGTTTAAAAATAACAAAAGTTAGGTGCCAAGCATCTGGCTTTTTGTTTTGCCACGAACGGTCTCTTTTTTACAAACTTATGGGATTATGGTAAAATGAAGTGATAAAAACTTTTTGAGGTAGTGAATATGACTGTAAAAATCAATACAAAAGATGGTCAAATTGAGCTCTTAGACGATGTTATTGCAACAGTCGTTGGGGGTTCGGCAACAGAGATTTTTGGCGTTGTCGGTATGGCAAGTAAAAGCACCATCAAAGACAATTTCCAAGCCCTTCTTCGTAAAGAAAACTACGCAAAAGGTGTTGTTGTCAAATCAACAGAAGCAGGCATTTCAGTAGATGTTTACACGGTCATGAGCTACGGTGTCAAGATCAGTGAAGTGTCGAAGAACATTCAAGAACGTGTTAAGTTTAATTTGGAAAATCAACTCGGTATTTCAGCTGAGACTGTGAACGTCTATGTTCAAAATATTAAAGTTGTAGGAGAAGAGTAGTGTCAAATATTACGACAAGTTTATTCCAAGAAATGGTCCAGTCAGCGGCCACTCGTCTCGGTAAACAAGCTGAGTATGTCGATTCTTTAAATGTTTTCCCCGTTCCAGACGGTGATACAGGAACAAATATGGGAATGACAATGGATAACGGCGCTAAAGAAGTCGCTGATAAGCCGGCGACAACTGTCGGCCAGGTCGGTCAAATTTTATCAAAAGGGCTGTTGATGGGTGCCCGTGGAAACTCAGGGGTTATTACCTCACAGCTTTTCCGTGGTTTTGGTCAGAGTATTAAAGACCTTGACGAACTTGATGGCAAAGCTTTAGCAGAAGCCTTCCAAGCAGGTGTAGAAGTGGCTTACAAAGCTGTTATGAAACCAGTTGAAGGAACCATCCTGACCGTTTCCCGTGGAGCAGCAACAGCTGCTAAAAAGAAGGCTGAAAGCACCAATGATGCTACGGAGGTCATGCAGGCAGCACTTGATGGTGCTAAAGCGGCACTGGCGAAGACACCTGATTTGCTTCCTGTTCTGAAAGAAGTTGGCGTTGTCGATTCAGGAGGTCAAGGGCTTGTCTATATTTATGAAGGTTTTTTGGCAGCTATGACGGGCGACTATATGGCTTCTGAAGATTTCCAAGCTACTCCAGCGACCATGTCTGAGATGATTAATGCTGAGCATCATAAGTCAGTTGCTGGTCATGTTGCAACTGAGGATATCACTTTTGGTTACTGTACTGAGATTATGGTGGCCCTCGGTAAGGGACCAACTTACGTTAAAGAATTTAACTACGAGGAATTCCAAGGCTACCTCAGTGGTATTGGTGATTCTTTGCTTGTGGTCAATGATGATGAGATTGTTAAGGTTCACATCCATACAGAAGATCCTGGGCTTGTGATGCAAGAGGGATTGAAGTACGGATCGCTTGTTAAAGTTAAAGTGGACAACATGCGTAATCAACACGATGAGGTTTTGGAAAAAACAGTCTCAGAAGCTGTTCAGGAACCGCAAGAACCTAAAGACTACGGTGTGATTGCAGTAGTTGCTGGTGAAGGCTTGGCAGACATCTTTAAGGCTCAGGGAGCGGATTATATTATTTCTGGTGGGCAAACCATGAACCCTTCGACCGAAGATATTGTGAAGGCAATTGATGATGTCAATGCTAAGCATGTTATTATTTTACCCAATAATAAAAATATCTTTATGGCAGCACAATCAGCCGCGGATGTTGTTGATATACCAGTCGCTGTCGTCGAAACGCGTACAGTTCCTCAAGGGTTGACCAGCCTCTTAGCCTTTGACCCTTCAAAAACTCTAGCAGAGAATGCTACAGCCATGTCTGCTAGCTTGACAGATGTGGTAAGCGGTAGTGTAACCTTAGCTGTTCGCGATACGACGATTGATGGTCTTGAAATCCATGAAAATGATGTTTTAGGGATGATTGATGGAAAAATCGTGGCGTCAACACCTGATATGAAAACAACGCTGTCAACAACCTTTGCTAAGATGTTAGATGAAGACAGTGAGATTGTTACCATCTACGTGGGGACTGAAGGCGATCAGGACTTGGCCGCTAAAATTGCCCAAGAGTTAGAAGACAACCATGAGGACTTAGAGGTTGAAATTCACCAAGGCGATCAACCTGTTTATCCTTATTTGATGAGTGTGGAATAGGTCATCGATAGGAAACTATAGCTATGACCCTATTTTAAGGAGGTGCGTTCTATGTTGATAACAACACTTTTGTTTCCTTTTATTATTCTGATTCTTATTTTAACCGTACTTATCAGTACGCTGTATGTGGTTAGGCAGCAGTCTGTTGCCATTATTGAACGGTTTGGTAAATATCAAAAAATTTCGACTAGCGGTATCCATGTGAGATTGCCTTTTGGTATTGATAAGATTGCTGCTAGAGTCCAACTGCGTTTATTGCAAAGTGAGATTATTGTTGAGACAAAGACTAAAGACAATGTCTTTGTCACTCTTAATGTTGCCACGCAGTATCGTGTTAATGAGCAAAATGTTATTGATGCTTACTATAAATTGATGAGGCCAGAGGCCCAAATCAAGTCTTATATTGAGGATGCCCTCCGCTCATCTGTACCTAAGTTGACCTTGGATGAATTGTTTGAGAAAAAAGACGAGATTGCGCTTGAAGTGCAACATCAAGTCGCAGAAGAAATGTCAACGTATGGTTACATTATTGTTAAAACCTTGATCACCAAGGTAGAACCTGATGCTGAAGTCAAACAGTCCATGAACGAAATCAATGCTGCTCAACGTAAACGTGTTGCTGCTCAAGAGTTGGCTGAAGCAGATAAAATTAAAATTGTGACGGCAGCTTCAGCAGAAGCAGAAAAAGACCGTTTGCATGGTGTTGGTATTGCCCAGCAGCGTAAAGCTATTGTGGACGGGCTGGCGGAATCGATTCAAGAGCTAAAAGATGCTAATATTAGTTTAAATGAAGAGGAAATCATGTCGATTCTCCTAACCAACCAGTACCTCGATACCTTAAATACATTTGCTATCAATGGTAATCAAACCCTCTTTTTACCTAACAATCCTAATGGTGTAGAGGACATTCGTGCACAGATTTTGTCAGCACTCAAAGCAGGCAAATAAATCCAGAGAAAAAAGCCAGAAAGCTAACCTTTCTGGCTTTTCGCATTCCCTAAATGCTCTTTTTAGAAGTATTAAATACCTCCTTATAATCGTCTCTTCAGAGAAGATGGGGTGTTTTCCTTGTAGCGACTCAAACGGTTAGTTGGTTTTGTTTCTTCGTTTAAAATCATGAATGATTTTGAGCGCACGTTTACGTGTTTTAATATTGGGACTTTTGAGACGACGATAGGCTGACGAAAGATCTGTTTTTTCTGCCATATTTTCCTCCTTATGACTGTTAATCATTGCAATGACTATTTGATAATAACATAAATTAGTTAACTGGTAAAGTATATGTTTTAAAAAATGGTAACTTTTGCTTAGGATAGCTAGCCAAAATTGATTTAGCTTAAAGACAGTATATCGCTGTCTTCAGCGTTTATGTAACTTGCTTAATACAATTGTTTGAGAGAATTAAGGGGTTTTAGTGCTGCAAAAAAGAGCTGACTTAGTCAACTCTTTTAAGGTTATTATTTTAAGAAGCGCTTCAAGAATTCTTTGGTACGTTCTTCTTGAGGGTTTTCAAAAATTTGCTGTGGTGAGCCTTCTTCGGCAATGACTCCCTTATCCATAAAGATAACACGATCAGAGACCTCACGGGCAAATTCCATTTCATGGGTAACGATAATCATGGTTAAACCAGATTTGGCAAGGTCCTGCATCGTTTTTAAAACTTCACCAACCATCTCTGGGTCGAGGGCAGATGTTGGTTCGTCAAATAAAATGGCTTCTGGGTCAACGGAGAGGGCACGTGCGATAGCCACACGTTGTTTTTGTCCACCAGATAGCTGGCTAGGGCGTGCCTTCCAGTAGCGTTCGCCCATGCCAACTTTGTTGAGGTTATCTTTGGCGATGGTTTCAGCTTCTGATCGACTGCGTTTGAGAACGGTGGTTTGTGCCACAATGGCATTTTCCAAAACATTGAGATTGTCAAAGAGGTTAAAGGATTGGAAAACCATGCCGAGTTTTTCTCGATAGGTGGTCAGGTCATACCCTTTTTCAAGAACGTTTTCACCGTGGTAGATGATAGTGCCTTCTGTTGGCTCTTCAAGAAGGTTAATAGAGCGAAGCAAGGTTGATTTTCCAGAACCAGAAGAACCGATAATTGAGATAACTTCGCCTTTAGTGATGCTAAGCGAAATGTCTTTGAGAACTTCATTGTTACCAAATGATTTTTTGAGATGTTTGATTTCTAAAATAGGATTAGTCATGAGTTACCCCCTCAACTTGCATTTGGTTGGCACCAGTAGTATAAGTATCGATATCCATACGATGTTCAATATAGCGCAGGATACGTGTCACCGTAAAGGTCAAGATAAAGTAGATGATTGCAATGACGGTGAAGGTTTGGAAATACTGATAAGTCTGTGTTGCGACGGTATTACCAGAGAAGTAGAGTTCAACAACAGAGATAACATTCAAAACAGAAGTATCTTTGATGTTAATCACAAATTCATTACCCGTAGCAGGTAAGATATTACGGATAACCTGAGGTAAGACAATCTTACGCATGGTTTGGTTGTGATTAAAGCCAAGGGCGGTTGCGGCTTCAAACTGTCCCTTATCAACAGCAAAAATCCCTCCACGAACGATTTCACTCATATAGGCACCTGTGTTGATAGAAACGATGAAAATAGCAGCTAGAGTACGATCAAGCGATACCCCAAAGGCTTGGGCTGTTCCATAGTAGATAACCATAGCTTGTACAATCATGGGTGTCCCACGGAAAACTTCGATGTAAAGGTTAAGTAACCAGCCAAAGAGCTTTTGAAGGATGGCAAGCACCTTGTTGCTCGCGTTAGGAGCTGTGCGGTAAACCCCAATCAAGAGTCCGATAATGGTCCCGATAATAGTACCTAAAATCGAGATTAAGAGAGTGATTCCCGTGCCGCGAAGCAATTGTTTCCAGTTGTTTTTAACGATATCAATCACTTGAGCACCAAAACTTTTGGAAACCTCATCATCGCTTTCTGAGGGTTGTTCGGCAATCATTTTATCCATGAGTGTGATACGCTCATCCTCAGAAATGGTTGCTAATACTTGATTAACGATTGCGATACGGTCGTCTCCCTTACGCAGACCAACTGCTGTGGCAGCGTTTGATTCATCTACTTCAAATCCAGGCTTTAGGATGAGCATTTTAAAGTTACTATTGGCTTCCTCGGCGGTTAGAGCTTCAGGTCGCTCAGAGATGTAGGCATCAATGACACCAGCTGAGAGAGCTTGACGCATTTGCGAGAAGTCTCCCATGGGTGTTTGAGGATTTGCGCCTTCTAAGGCTGGTAGGAGTTCCACATGCCAAACCCCCTGCTGGGCAGTGACTTTAGCGCCTTTAAAATCAGTGATGGATTTGGCATTGGCATACTTGCCATCTTTGGTCACGACAATGACAGGCTCGCTGGTGTAGTAGCTGTCTGAAAAAGCAATTTCTTTTTTGCGTTCCTCGGTCGGGCTCATTCCGGCGGCAATCATGTCAATCTTCCCTGATGTTAGGGCTGGTACGAGACCTTCCCACTTGGTTTTAACCACCAGGAGCTTTTTCCCCATTCTTTTAGCAATTTTTTGAGCGATTTGGACATCGTATCCATTGGCGTATTGGTTGGTTCCTTCGATTGGTGCAGCGCCGTTTGAGTCATCCTCTTGTGTCCAGTTAAAGGGGGCATAGGCTGCCTCCATACCGACACGCAAGTAGTCGTCAGCTTGCGCTTGTGTTGCTCCAGCAAACAGCAGGAGCAGGGCTGCAAAACAGCCTAAAAACATCTTTTTCATGAAAGACTCCTCATTTTTTATTGTGTCCCTACCATTTTACAAGAAAGAAGGGTCTATTTCAATAAACAAATCTTTCTCTTTACGCCTTTCTTAGCTATTGACTTACAGAAATTTTGGTGGGGATTATCCTTTTTGAAGAAGTTTTGCTATAATGAGTAGAAAATCTAACTTATAGGAGCGGTTATGTTAATTGTTGAATTGTTTAAGGCAATCATTTTTGGTATTGTCGAAGGGGTGACAGAGTGGTTGCCGGTATCAAGTACGGGGCATTTGATTTTGCTTCAAGAGTTTTTGAGGTTCAACCAATCCAAAGACTTTGTTGATATGTTTAATATTGTGATTCAGTTGGGGGCCATTTTAGCTGTTATTGTCATTTACTTTGAACGATTGAATCCTTTTCAAGCAGGAAAGACCAAGCGTCAAGTCCAGTTGACTTGGCAGCTATGGTTGAAAGTGGCGATTGCTTGTATCCCCTCTATTGTGATTGCCCTTCCTTTTGACAATTGGTTTGAAGAGCATTTTTATGCCATGGTGCCTGTTGCGATTGCCTTGATTGTTTATGGGATTGCCTTTATTGTTATTGAAAAGCGTCATCGCAATCGGCCGCCGAGGGTTAAGGATTTGAATCAGATGTCTTATCAGACGGCACTATTGATTGGACTTTTTCAAGTGTTGGCCATTGTTCCAGGCACCAGCCGCTCAGGAGCAACCATCTTGGGAGCTATTATTTTAGGCACTAGTCGTTCTGTAGCGGCAGATTTCACCTTTTTCCTAGCGATTCCAACCATGTTTGGTTATAGCGGCTTGAAAGCTGTGAAATTCTTTATTGATGGCAATGTGCTTAACCTACCTCAGATTCTTATTCTCTTGACGGCTAGTGTCACTGCCTTTCTGGTCAGCCTTTATGCGATTAAGTTCTTGACGACTTATGTCAAAAAACATGATTTTACGGTCTTTGGGAAATACCGTATTGTTTTGGGGACTATTTTAATCCTTTATGCAGCAGGAACGTTTTTTCTTATCTAAGTAACAGGGTTGACTCAATTAAGATGAAGCGAGTATTGGAGGAGGCTAATTTTAAATAAAGGTGTCCTCCATGCCCACCATATATGACAAAAAACGAGCCTTGTTCTCGTTTTTTTAGTGTCGTTACGAGACTATTTTTTATCTGTATAGCTGTCATATTTTTGAGCATTTTGGTTGAAAAGTAGGACTGTAAGGTGCTATCATAAATCATCACATCAAAATAGGGGGACTTCAATGCTAAAAGCACTTGAATTATATCTTGTCACTAATAACAATGGTTTAGAAGCTGTTGATTTTTATCAGGAGGTTTTTGATGCAGAGGTGGTTTCATGCACAACCTTTGGTCAAGCCATCCCAGATACTCCTGAGAAATACCGCGACAGGTTGTTAAATGCCCAGTTGGACATCAATGGCATTCGCTTGCAGCTATCAGACAATGGTTCTGAACATGACTATGTTCAAGGCACCAACATGACAGCTTGCATCCAGCTAGATAATGCTGATGACGCTAGAGCCATTTATGACAAACTATCTAACGGTTCTCAGCGGATTGATATGGAGTTGCAAGAAACCCCTTGGAGTCCAGCCTATGGGATTGTAGTGGATAAGTTTGGTATGACTTGGCAAATCAATACTGATATTCCTGGCTTTATCTCAGATACCGTTAGCTTTAACTAAGGAGGGTGCTTGTGTTTTCAAAGGAAGTATCACTGATGCTTTATGTGGATGACGTTGCTGCTGAGAAGGCTTTTTGGCAAGCAGTTGGATTTCAAATAGTTGCCCAATCGGAGATGATGGGCTTTGACACTTTTGACATGAAGCCTAACGCTGATGCTACCGTAACAGTGACCGTTTTTGCGAAAGCTTTCATCGCTCAAGTATCACCGGAAGTTTTGGACAATGTTCCAAGCCTCTTATTTGAGGTGACAGATATCAAGAGCGTTCACGAAAGGATTTCAGAGCTGACCGATACTTGTAGTCCCATAGCAGAGCTACCTTTTAAGACCTTCCATTTTGCGAGTCCTAGCGGGCTTTATTTCGCAGTCAAGGGAGTCTGATGCCTTATGATAATTGATTTTAAAATGGTTTCGACAAAAGGACTTGAGTCATCGCCAGTCGCTGAAGCTTTAGCGGGTCTTCGTGCCAATGAAGCGCGTTATTTTGGAATAAATTTAAGGTAACATTCGAAACCAAGCCAGTTGCAGAAGTTAGCGAGCTGATGGCAGATGTCACAGCCCTTCTTAAAGAAGAACGCGATTTGAGCTTTGCCGCGCAACCACTCGAATTATCCCTTAACTATTTAGAGAATCGGATTATCTGGGTGCATGTTTTTTATGAGGATGGGCTTGCCATTAACGTCCTATACGAACTAGACAATCCTAAAAAACGTGCGGTGGGTCTCAAGCTCTCAGATGGCATGGCTATTCCAGAAGAACTGGTTGATCGCTTTAAATTTGCCCGTCAAAAGTCCAAGCTAGCAGGAACGATTCGTGGTTCTTATTTCACCCTAAAAGGAGACCAAGACGCTCGTATCAAAAACTGGCTCAATCTTTATTAACCCTCAAACCAGCCTTTAGGCTGGTTTTTTATGTGGCGAAATAAGTGATGTAGGCACATGATGACTCCAACCAAATAGCTAGAAAGCCCTGTTTTGAGGGCATTTATGACGATAGTGAGATGGTGACAGTAGCGTTAACAAAGAGTAAGCAAAAAAATGTTAAAAAAATCACAAATTTCTATTGACAACCGCTTTCAAGACCGTTATAGTAGTTATTGAAAGTAGCTACTAAAAAGGAGTTGAGATAGATGCTGGTTCAAAAAATGAAACAGTTTGGCTTTACAGAATCGGAAACCAATATCTATACTACCTTAGTGGAGAATGGCTCGATGACTGGGTATGAAGTGAGTAAAAAATCCGGTGTCCCACGCTCCAAGGTTTATAATAGTTTAGAAAAATTGGTCCAAAGAGGAGTCGTGCTGGTTAATAAAAGCGAACCCAAACTATACTCGGCCTTATCACCAGAAGAGTTTGTGAGCATGCTAAAGCATTCGACGCTGAGTGATATTGATTATCTTAGTGATTGCCTGTCTGATATCAAAGAAAAAGAGGCGGACACGCTGTTATGGCAGTTAGAAAATGAAAATGCTATCTTTTTAAAGATGTTGTACATGATTGAACATGCAGAGCGTAGCTTGTATCTTCAGATATGGGAAGACAACCTAACAGCCGAATTGATAGCGGCTTTAGCAGCTGCAGAGGCTCGGTTGGAAACATTTGTGTGTGTTTTATTTAGTCAAAACAGCCACTACGACTTGCCTTTTAAGCGTTTCTATGCTCATGGTTTTGAGGCAGACAAGCTTGAAGAGATGAAGGGTCGTTGGGTCAATCTAGTCTGCGATGATATCGTGTTATTTGGTACTGTGGATGAGCCCTGTGATGTGATTTGGACCCATCATAAAGCCATGCGTTTGCTGGCGACGGAGTACACCAAGCATGATGCCTATACTTTGAAAATTATTCAGGAACATGGTCATGACCTAAGAGACGACTACGGTCAGGATTTTGAAGGAATCCGAAACATTTACTGATGGAGAGTGTGAAGATGTCATTTAAAGATGTGTTATTATTGTTAGTTGTTGTGGTAAATGCCTATTTTGCTTTTGTATTTGTGAAAGATTTGTTGGCTCATAAAAATGACATTATGTCTGAGAAAGCAAATACCTTAGCCCTGCCGTTTACCAGTGCCATCATCTTTTTCTTATCGACGGTGGGAATTTCTGACTTTGCGATTAGTACCAGTTTGTATCCTAAGTTGCATTGGACGAGTGTCAAAAAATTACCTGGAACCTTAAACACACAATGTACGATTCCTGTTGCCGTGATGGCCTTGGCCTATATCACCAGCATTGAAGTCAGTGTGACCACCCTGGTGGTGTGTATCCTTAGTCAAATGGTTGGTTCCTATTTTGGTGCCAAGTTTGCGGTTAAATTACCAGCGGAAAAGTTAAAAGTGTCCATCGGTATCGGGATGATTATTGCTGCTTTAATTATTTTCGGTGGTAAGTTTGGCCTCCTACCAGGAGGTGGTGATGCGACAGCCTTGACAGGAATGAAGTTAGTGATTGCTGCGGTTGCCTTAGCTATCTTTGGTGCCTTGAATAATATTGGGATTGGGTCTTATGCCCTAACCATGATTACGGTTTACCTTTTGGGGCTTAACCCTGCGGTTGCCTTTCCCATCATGATGGGAGCAGCCACCTTCTCAGTTCCTGTTGGAAGTGTGCAATTTGTCAAATCTGGCGAATACAGCCGAAAAATCACCCTATGTACATCAACTTTTGGTGTTTTCGGAGTGCTCTGTGCTGTCTTTGTCATTACTAGCTTAGATACGGTGATTTTGCAATGGTTTGTTGCCTTTATCCTACTTTACAGTGCCTATGGCATGTTGAAGAAAAATTAACCAAGATGGAGAGAATCAAATGCTTATTTTAACAAAATCAGATATTCAACGTTGTTTTTCGATGAAGGATGCGATTTTAGCGGCTAAGGAAGCTGTTCGCCTGTATTCTTCAGGCAATGCAACGGTGCCCCTACGGACAAATGTGGCAGTTGAAGATTATAATGGTCAGAGTTTGTACATGCCTGCGGTGACACGTGGCGACCAAAATGCTCTTGGGGTCAAGATTGTATCGGTTTATCCTGAGAACATCGAAAAAGGCTTGCCGTCCGTGCCTGCTACCATGGTGACCTTGGATCCTGAAACAGGGATTGTGTCTGCTATTTTAGATGGTACCTACTTGACGCAACTACGTACCGCTGCCATTCAAGGAGCGGGAACAGAAGAATTGGCAAATCCTGATGCTAAAGTAGGAGGATTAATTGGAACAGGTGGACAAGGTTATCAACAAGCGATTGCGATGATGACTGCACGTGATTTAGATGAGCTACGTGTTTTTGACATTGATTTCAAACGCGCGCAAGCTTTTGCTCAAGAATTGGCTACAGATGTCGCAGAGACTTTTGCAACCAAAATCTATGCTGTTGAGACAGCTCAGGAAGCTGTTCAGGATGCAGATATCATTACGACAGTGACAACATCAAAGGTCAATACTTTTGATGCAGCAGATGTTAAAGCCGGCGCCCATGTCAATGGTATCGGAGCTTATACACCGGAAATGTTGGAATTGCCAGCGGAACTATTGGTTAAGGCTGATGCGGTGGTGTTTGACACCACTGATGGTGTTTTAGCAGAAGCAGGTGACATTTTAGAGCCCATAAGACAGGGACGTTTAACAGCGGAAGATTATACAGGAGAACTTGGTGACTTATTACTTGGTAAGATAAAAGGACGCCAAGGTCAAGATGACATCACTGTCTTCAAGAGTGTCGGGTCTGCGGTACTTGATATTGTTACTGCTCAGATGATTGTCGAAAAAGCGATTGAAAAAGGCATCGGAACGACCATTACCTTGTAAAGCATTGAAAAGATAAGAAGCAAGTCAAAATAGGCTTGCCTTTTATGTTGAAAAGTCTATCTCAATCGCCTTTTGAATTGATGTTGCTAGAATGAATGAAGACAAGAAGATGGTAAACGTAGCAAATACTTGTGACTTAGTTAAGAATTCGCTAGAATAGGTTTACAAGACTTGAGGGGGAATCCCTTCGACAGAAAAGAGGAAATGAAATGACTAACGTAATTACAGATGCACAGTTTGAACAAGAAACAGCTGAAGGCTTGGTTTTGGTTGATTTTTGGGCACCATGGTGTGGTCCATGCTTGATGCAGGCTCCAATCTTGGAACAACTATCAGAAGAATTTGATGAGGATGACCTCAAGATTTTCAAAATGGACGTGGACGAAAATCCCCAAACGGCGCAAGCCTTTGGCATCATGTCTATTCCGACCTTGTTGTTTAAAAAGGATGGTCAAGTTGTCAAGCAAGTGGCAGGCGTTCACACCAAAGACCAAATCAAGGCGATTGTTGCTGAATTAAGTGCTTAATAGCTAGAGCTCACCGAGTTGATATCGGTGGGCTTTGCTTTTTTTAAGAGGCTTTTTAGCAGGGTGTCACGAAATTGGTCAAAAAATTTGACTAATTTAAGGGAGATTGCTAAGATAAGGGTAGTTGGTGTTATTCAGTTATCGCAGAAAGGAGAAGAGATGATTCAACTTCCAGAAAAACACTATATTCGATTGATGGATGAGCAGTCTGCTCTCTATGAATACTTTTCTCGGCAATACGGCTTACACAGTAAATCCATGCAAATCTTGCTTTGGGTGGCCAATTACCCATATTTTAAAGGGACTTACATCACCCAAAAACAGCTGGCTCAGCGGACTTACTCCAGTAAGCAGGTTGTCAATGCAACCATTAAAGCTTGGCGCAACAAGGGCTATGTGATGCTTTTGGATAATCCCAAGGATAAGCGCCACAAGCTAGTGAGCCTAACGGCAGAAGGTCAGTGTTGGGCGATGCCAATTATCCAAGAGCTAAATCGCATAGAGCAAGCTGCCATTGCGGTTTTATCAGAGGAAGAACAGGATATTTTGAACCGCTTATTAGCGAAGTATAACACCGCACTAAAACAAGAGATGGAGATAACCTATGATTAGATTTGAACATGTCAGTAAACGTTTTGGCGATAAGGTTGTTCTTCATGAGCAAACTTTTGGGATTGAGAATGGGGAATTTTTGGTTTTGGTGGGGCCATCAGGTTCTGGTAAAACGACAATCCTTAAAATGTTAAACCGTTTGGTGGACTTAACAGAAGGTCGCATCGTAATAGATGGGATTCAGCAAAACCAGATTAATCTCCGACAGCTTCGCTTATCTATGGGTTATGTCTTGCAGCAAATTGCCCTCTTTCCTAATTTGACGGTGGCTGAGAACATTGCTCTCATTCCTAAGATGAAATCGTGGGATGCTTCCAGAATCAATGATCGCACATGTTACCTGCTCAATAGAGTTGGTTTAGCCCCTGAGCAATACCTTGACCGCTATCCCAAAGACTTATCAGGAGGTGAGCAACAACGGGTAGGAATTGTTCGAGCTCTTATCCATGAACCGACTTACTTGCTTATGGATGAGCCCTTCTCAGCCTTGGACCCGATTAGTCGTGAACAATTACAAGTCCTGACGAAAGAGCTTCATCAGGAACTGAAGATGACGATTGTTTTTGTCAGCCATGACATCCGTGAAGCCTTGAAGTTGGCTGATCGTATAGCTGTTTTAAATCAGGGGAAAATTGTACAGTTGTCGAGTCCTCAAGAGATTATCGAAGAGCCATCAGATACTTTTGTGGCAGAATTATTTAGAGGTGCTTGTCATGGCTAATCTAATCACGACGTTTCAAAGTCAATTGGGTGACTGGGGTATCGCGCTCGTCCAGCATGTGCAGCTGTCACTTTTGGCGTTATTGCTGGCAGTTCTCATCTCGGTACCTTTAGGGATTTTATTAAGTAAATATCAAAACTGGGCGGAAGCTAGTTTGCAAGTGACAGGCGTGTTTCAGACCATTCCTTCTTTAGCTTTGTTAGGGCTGTTTATCCCAATAATGGGAATTGGAGCGATGCCAGCGGTAGTTGCTCTAGTGGTTTATGCGATTTTTCCGATTATGCAGAGTACTGTCACGGCCTTGGCAAGCATTGATCCTAGTTTGGTTGAAGCAGGTAAGGCATTTGGAATGAATCGCTGGGAACGTCTAAAGACTTTTATGTTACCAATTGGCATGCCTATTTTAATGTCAGGGATTCGCACAGCTGCGGTTATGATTATTGGTACTGCAACCTTGGCATCGTTGATTGGTGCTGGAGGCTTAGGTTCCTTTATCATGCTGGGAATTGACCGAAATAATAGCGATCTTATTCTGATAGGAGCGGTGTCATCTGCCCTTCTTGCTATGGTCTTTAATTTTATTTTGAAGATTTTAGAAAAAGCAAGGTTGAGAACCGTTGTCTTGTCTTTTGCTATTATGTTTATGGGGCTTTTGATGACGTATGCACCAAATGTTATCAAACAAACAAAAGAGTCCAGCGATAAAATTGTCATTGCCGGTAAATTAGGAGCGGAGCCGGAAATCTTGATTAACCTGTATAAAGAGTTGATTGAAACTGATACGAATCTGACTGTTGAGCTTAAACCGAACTTTGGTAAGACTAGCTTTCTCTATGAAGCCTTAAAGTCTGGAGATATTGATATATACCCTGAGTTTACAGGCACAGTGACAGGAAGCCTCTTGAAAGAACACCCGAAACTGTCTAATGACCCGAAAGAGGTCTATCTGGCAGCTCGTGACGGCTTATTAAAGCAAGATGATTTAGTTTTGCTAAAGCCAATGGCGTATCAAAATACCTATGCCTTAGCTGTCACGAAAGCATTTGCTAAAGAACATCAGTTACATGAGATTTCGGATTTAAAGCGAATACCAAAGGAGTTGGTGGCAGGTTTTTCTTTGGAGTTTAGTGACCGTCCCGATGGTTATTCTGGTCTGCAAGAGACCTATGGGCTTAAGGTTAAGGTGAATACGATGGAGCCAGCACTTCGTTACCAAGCTATTACAACTGGTGATGTGACTATTATTGATGCCTACTCAACCGATAGTCAGCTTAGGGCTAACCGCTTAGTGACGCTGAAGGATGACAAGCAGCTTTTTCCGCCCTATCAAGGAGCGCCTTTGATGACCGCCACCCTCTTAAAGACCCATCCGGAATTAGCGAAATCCCTGAATAAACTAGCGGGTAAGATTACCGAAAAGCAAATGACTGCTATGAATTATCAAGTTGATGTCAAAGGCAAGTCAGCTGCAGAAGTTGCGCATAATTACTTGCTAGCAGAAGGTTTGTTGGATGATTAGATTGGAAAAATCACCCTTGATTAAGTCAAAATGAAAATGGAGAATGATATATGATTGCAATAACAGGAGTTACTGGAAAATTAGGCTCTAGCTTGGCTCGCCAGCTAGCTGCTGCGGAGGTGGCTGCCAAACTATTGGCTCGTCGTCCAGAAGCTGCTGCACCTTTACCAAACATGACAGTTCATCAGGCTTACTATGATACTAGTCAAACGACTCTGGATGCTCTGAGTGGGGTCACGACTCTTTTTATGGTGGCGGCCCGTGAGTCTCTTGAGCGTGTTTCAGAACATAAGGCCCTAATCGATGCGGCACAATTAGCAGGTGTTCAGCACATCATCTATACCAGCTTTTATCAGGCATCTGAGACCTCCACGTTTACCTTGGCGCGTGATCATGCTGAAACGGAAGCCTATATCAAAGAAAAAGGCTTTACTTACACCTTTATTCGTGATAATTTTTATCTCGACTTTTTTCTGGATTTATGCCGCAATGACGGTGAAATTAAAGGGCCTGCAGCTAATGGGAGAGTCTCGGCTGTTTTGCGTGAGGATGTGGTTGGTGTGGCAGCTGTTATCCTACAAAATCCCTTATTATATGCTAATCAAGTGCTTAATATGACAGGACCAGAAAGCCTATCGTTGGCGGAGGTAGCAGCAACTGTCAGCAAAGCCTGGCAGAAGAAAATTCCCTATATTGATGAAACGATAGCAGAAGCCTATGCCTCTCGTCAAGCCTATTCAGCCCAAGATTGGGAATACGATAGTTGGGTTTCTACCTACACGGCTATCGCTAATGGTGAATTAGCAGCCGTGTCTCACGATATCGAAACCATCCTAGGACGACCAGCAACATCGCTAGCAGACTACTTAAAGCGCTGATACAATCGTTTTTATCGCTAGGATGATGCTGAGACTGCTTTTTCATCTAGTGTTTGGGCGTCGGTGTCAGACTTTATGGTAAACTATAAGAGGAGGGAGCAATATGATAAAAGCAGTCATTTTTGATATGGATGGTGTCTTATTTGACACAGAAGGGTTTTATTTTGACCGCCGTAAGATTTTTTTGGAGCAAAAAGGGATTCTCATCGACCATCTAGCCCCCAAAGATTTCATCGGTGGCAATGTTAACCAAATTTGGCAGCTGGTTTTGGGAAGTGATTACAAGCAGTGGGATATCAAAAAGCTTGAGGAGGAGTACGCCGCATTTAAGTCTAGTCACCCTGCTCCCTATCAAGAGTTACTGATGCCAAAGGTTAAGGAGACCTTGATAGCTCTCAAAAAAGCGGGATATGCTCTCGGACTGGCTTCTAGCTCAGCCATGTGCGATATTGAAAGAGCGTTAAAGGATGCCGACCTCTATTCGTTCTTTAATGTCATTTTGTCTGGAGAGCAATTCCCAGAAAGCAAGCCCCACCCTGCCATTTACCAATCTGCCGTTCAGCAATTAGCTGTCAAACAAGCAGAAGTAGTAGTAGTCGAGGACAGTCAGAAAGGTATTGAAGCCGCTAAACGAGCAGGGCTTCGAGTTCTTGCCTTACGAGATGATCGTTTTGGTGTTGATCAAGGTCAAGCGGACCAGATGATTGACGGCTTAGATGAGGTCGCAAGGATGCTATCTTAAAAAAACTCTCTCCACTTGGAGAGAGTTTTGTGTTACGGTAGTGCTTTTTGGTATTGGGCAATCATTTTCTTTTGTGGCGTAGCCATTGGATATAGGTCGAAATCAGCCTCTTTAACCCAGCGAAGGTGCTTTGTTTCAGGGCGTTCGTCTCTAGTGCTAAACCCTTCTCGTAAGGTGATTGTCCACTTCTGGTGACTAAAGGTATGTTTTACCTCATTAAAGGAGCGATTAGACCAGACAGGATGAAAATCATAGAGATCTGTAAAGCGTCCTTCTTGTGAGACAGGGCTTAGCTTACTAGAGTCTGTGTCAAATAAGTCGAGCTGTTTAGCAAGGAGTTCCGTCTGCAGGATGGGAAATGACCAAAAACCTCCCAGTAAGCGTCCTTGTGTGTTTTTTTCCAGTAGAAAGTCGAGTAGGTTAGTGGTATTACTACCACCTTCCTCTCTAAGAACCGTACGTGAGAGTTTCCCCTCATACGGCTCAAGCATTTCATCACTCT
>JAKTNK010000026.1 GCA_029593465.1 Streptococcus suis | reverse complement strand
GGAGAAGACAAGTTAAAATTACACTATACTAGCCATTTTGATAAACTAGTCAACAAAGAATAAGTGAAATCATTCTTTACCTTTTAACGATATGCCAATCGAGGGTGTCTCAATAAAAAATCATCTACTATTACAACTCTCCTCTTTTACCTATAGATAGTTAAAAAAGCCTTGGAAACTGCTATTTCCAAGGCTTTCTTTATACTCTATTGTATCAATTAGCTTATTCTGATTTCTGTTGCTATCAATATTTTTGTCCTAAATTTTCTATGTTAACATCGTAAGTGTGTAACTTAATACATCGCTATTTCTCCAGATAAAAAGTTTTTTATAAACAGATTATTGGGGGGGGACGTTTATTCCCACTGACCCCTAGTATATGGAAACAACTCCATACCCTCTAGGGTTTATGGAAATAAATCACTCAAACATCAAGCTATCAAACCTACTCATTCAATCTTAACTCTCATTCTAATACTTCCCCCCACATACGACAAAAAGCCTTGTAATCAAGGCTTTTCAGTATCCCTTTCGTTCAAAGGTTTTTAGGCTTTTACGAGCAGAGCAACACACTCCACGTGATGCGTCTGCGGAAATAAATCAACCGGCTGTACTTTTTGAATCCTATAGCCTAGTTCTTCATACAATTTTATATCACGCGCCATGGTTGCTGGATTGCAGGAAATATAAGTGATTTTTTCAGGAGCCATGGCAACGCTAGCAGTGATGAAACTCTCTGTTAGCCCCTTACGAGGTGGATCTACTAAGATAACGCTTGGTGTTATCCCATCTTGACGCCACTTCTCCATAGCTTCTTCCGCCGTCGCTGCGATATAGTGGGCATTGGTAATCCCATTTCTCTTTGCATTTTTCTGGGCATTTGCTACGGCTTCTGGAATGATTTCAACCCCATAAACAGCCTTTACCTTATCAGCAAAGGAAAGCCCTATCGTGCCAATTCCTGAGTAAGCATCAATCACCACATCATCAGCTGAAAGGTCTGAAAAATCAATAGCTGTTTGATAAAGCTTCTCAGCCATTTCAGTATTGACTTGATAAAATGATTGCGGTGAAATCTCATAGGTATTGCCCAGCAACCTATCGGTGATTGTCTCCTTACCATAGAGCAAGCGAAATTCAGAACCCAAAATAGCGTTGGTATCCTGATCATTGATATTTTGCATTACCGAAACAAGGTCTGGGAAAGCCGCAACAAGTTGGTCAATGAGCTGGTCAATTCGAAATAGTTTGGGACGCGTCGTTACCAAAACAAGCATCATCTCTCCCGTATAATGACCACGACGAACCACCAAATTCCGGATTAAACCTGTCTTATTAACCTCATCGTAAGGTTTGAGATTAAAGCGCCGCAACAAATCTCGAACAAACACCAGTAACTGATCAATCCTTTTGTCTTGAATGTAAAAGTCTTCAATCGGTATCAAATCATGCGACTGTTTGCGGAAAAATCCCGTCTCTAACTGACCATTGACACGGCGTACCGGCACTGCTGCCTTATTACGATAGGCAAAAGGCTCTGCCATTCCTATCGTCTCCTTAACGTCAACATCGCTAATACCAGCTGTTTTGTGCAGCGCATTTATAATCTGCTGGCGTTTAAACTTCAGTTGCTCATCATATACCATGTGTCCAAAATCAGCAATCCCAGAGCGCAAATAAGTCGTATCAAGCGCCTGATGACGTTTGGCTGACAAGGTCACATAAGCTTCAACCTTACCGAAACCTATTTTCTTTTTCAGTTTTAACACACGCATTTTGATGATTTCGCCAGGGAGAGCATTTTCCACGAAAAAGACTAGCCCATCTACCTTAGCGACTCCCTGCCCCTCATGGGTCAAATCTACAATCTCAACGTCAATAATATCGTTTTTTTTCATCGTTTTCCTTTCACCTAGCTCATCATAACTTCCTTTGTTAAGACAGGTTTTTAAGCGATCACCTGACTGCAAAAAAAGAGACTTTCGTCTCTTCATTATAGCATAATTACCGAAAGCCTAAGTCAGCTAACTCCTTTTTATATTTGGCAAAGTCAATGCTCAACCCTTGCCCACCGTAAACATCATAGTCATCGACCCAGTCTCCTTGTGCAGGAATGGTCGTCTGTTCAATCGCAAAATCACCGTCTGAAAGGCTTGCTATTCCGGTCTTTAAGAGATAAGGATAAGAGACATTGGTTGAGGTTAGCGCATAGATTTTCCCCAAGGCTTCTGATCCCGTAAAGAGCTTAGTTGGATTTTTAACTTGCTTGAGAATTTCACTCATCACTTGCTGCTGACGTTTGGTTCGTCCAAAATCGCCCGCATCATCTTTACGAAAACGCGCATAGTTGAGCAAGGTTCTCCCATCCATCTGCTGCTGGCCAACCGTAATGGTTTGTTGCGGCACATTGCCCTTATCATCCATGCGTAGGTCATCAGGAACTTCAACTGACGTCACGGGTTCACCATCAATGGTTGAAAAGGCAGCATTGATAGCAACACCATCAGGAAATAGGGCATCTATGGCTTCTGCAAAGCTCTCAAAATCTAACATCATATAGTACTTGATATCAATATCAAAATTGGATTTCAAGGTTTGGCGCATCAATTCTGCCCCTCGATTGTCATTTTGCTCCCCAATATTAAAAGCCGTATTCAACTTTTGATCCCTATCGTAGTCTGTTGGACTAACACCAGGGATATTGACCAAGGTATCGCGCATAAAGCTGACCATTTTGACGTCATGTTGCTTATTGCCAATATTGACTACCATAATCGTGTCTGTCCTAGCATCCGCCGAACCTTGGGTAACCCGCTTGTCACTCCCTAGAATTAAGATATTAGTGCCTTCCTTGGTCTCCTGACCATCAAAATACTCTTTGATAGCCGGCTTGTAATGCTTGTTGGCATTTGAAATCCCTGTCACTCCTTTGAAAAACATCACCAGAACACCAGCCAATAAAACCACTATTACCAGAGCAAACACTATCAAGAAGCGTTTTAAAAACCCTTTTTTAGCCTTGATTTTAGGGGCTTCCGGATGACTCCCGCGATAGGTCTTTGGTTTGCGCCGCTCTGTTGCCTTCCGTGCTAATCTTTTGGGAGCTTGTGAAGGGACATCTGCTGGAAAAACGGGAAGCCCCTGATCTGTCAGATCATCCCCTTGATAAGCCGCATCATCAGGCTGCTCATGATAGATAGTCATGTCAGTATCATCAGAAACCGGTTCGTAAGACTGGCTTACCGGCTTAGATGACTGTTGCTGACGCAGCAATTTTTGATAAAGGTATTTAAATTCTGTTTGTTCACGTTCATTCAAATAATGTACATTCTTGAGCAAGTAGTCATATCTTAGTTGCTCATGATGTGATAAGCCGTTCGCTTCTTTTTTAGCCATATTTCCATCTCATCCGTCTTCTTACCAAGCGTATAAAAGGCAGACTCCCTCCCATGATTGTTAAAGAGAATCTCATTAAAATCTTATAATTTCTACCCATACTTGTCAAGAATTCACCGTAAAGTCTCTAGAACTCAAAAAAGCAATCCAAATGATTGCTTTTTGGCTTATAATCCTTTTGCGAGGGCTTCTTCAACGCGCTCTCTAATCAATGTGGCTGAAGCAACGAGCCTTTCTTCTTCTGCCTCCGTCAAGGTCAACTGGATAGATGAGCTCTTTCCAGAACGTCCAATCAAGGCTGGATAACCAACATAGGTGTCATAGCGGTCTTGATAAGCAGACACCACCAGCTCCTCTTCTGCGTCAGATAGGATAGCCTTAATAATGCGAATGGCTGTCGTCGCAATCCCATAAGAGGTGTAACCCTTGCCGTAAAAGACCGTGTGACCGCCTTTCATCGAAGCAACTGATAATTCCGCCAATTCTTGATCCGTTAAAAAAGTTGAAATGGGCTGGGATTTCACGGTCACTTGGCTCCAAGCCGTAAATTGTGAGTTGCCATGCTCTCCAAGATTATAACCGGTAACACTCTTTGGATTGACGCCTAATCGCTCACTGACCACGCGCTTCATCCGTGCCGTATCCAATAAGGTTCCCGTACCAATCACACGCTCTTTCGGGAAACCTGTCAAAGCCTGATAGAGAGCTGACACAGCATCAACAGGATTTGAAATAACCACTAGGATACCACTAAAACCTGATTGTTTTAGGGCTCTTGCGACTTTGGGAACCTCTTTTTGCATCAAAGCAAATTCTGCAAAGCGATCTTCTCCAGCATTGTGCTGCAAGCTGATATTGCCCAAAGCTGATACCACCACATCTGCGTCAGACAGGGCCGCATAGTCGTTGATGGTAATCCTTGCAAAACTCGAATGGTTGGCCATCGCATCTTGAAAATCAATCTGATCAGCCCGAACTTTTTCTTCATTAACGTCAATGAAAACATAGTGGTCTGCCAAACCTTCTGCGATTAAGCCATGTGCCAAAGCAGAACCAACATTGCCCATTCCGATAATGCCAATTTTTCGTGTCATAACCTCTCTCCTTATCCTTCAGCCAGTAAGAAGGACATTATTTGCTAGACAATTCTTGTAAGGGTTTAAACACAATACGTTCAATGTCAGAAATATAAACTGACAAAGCTTGTTGAGCATTGAAGTAATCCCTAACGCTTGTATCAGCCTCCATTTTTTCAGTCATTGACTGGATGGCCTTTTGATCGTCTTCTGTCGGCAGTTGACCGGATTGCATTTTGTGATATAAGTCCTCTTGAAAGGCTACAAATTCATCAAAAAGCGCTTTAGACTCCGGGTTAGCATCAATTTTTGCTTTGGCAGCCACCACGGCTTGGTACTCTGTCAATTGACGGATACCTCGCTCCAATTCATTTGCTAGGTCATAAATATTCACAGACATCCTTAATCCTCCAATTTTCTAGGTGTTTCATTATTATTTTACCACATTTTCAAGCGCAATCGAGACTAAACATAACTTCCAATAGCTTTTTAAGACTAACAAGTGTTACCACAGACTTGTTAACTCATTAGTAACTAAAAAAGAGGACCTAGTCCTCTTCAAGAATGGCGATGATTTTTGTCATGTCATTGAGCTTCAATTGCCCTGTTTGACTGGCATTTTCTGCATCTAAACTGCTAAAGGTCCATGAAGAACCTGTAACATCCCCCGATAGGCGGGACAAGCGCCCAAGTTTTCCCATCGAGACCGTCGCATAGACTTGCTCAGGATTTAGGCTCTTAAACCCACGCGTGTAGTTCATGAGGTCTAAAACATCCTGCTCGTTGTTTGAGGTTACCGCAATCCTAACCACTCGAGGGGTTAAGGTGGTTAATTCAGAAAAAATTTCCATTAGATTCTCTGGTGTCTCCTGATAATTGTGATAACTCAATGATAAATTCGGAAAACTCAACAACTGATCCATCTGAGACTTATAGGTAAAGTATTCAAAATCAATATAATCTGGATGGTATAAGGCGTCAACTTCTTTAAGGAGAGAGGTGTACTCCTCTGGGGAAAGGTCGGCAAAACCACCCTCTGTCACACTGCGAACAGTAAAGAGAATTTCATAACCTGAAAATTTCTCAAAAATAGCTGGCGCCACTCTCAAAATATCATCCTTGCTCAAGTAATCAGCACGCCACTCAATAATATCCGCGCCTTCATACTTCGAATTATCAATAGCATTAACCTCTTCGAGGTTCTTTGGGGTTATAGGTACAACTATTTTCATTATCTAACCTTAATGGTAAATACTTTCAAGTAGTTACTTCTTTCATCATCTTTATTTACTTTAAAATCATCAGGAAGTCGGTCTAGGGAAATAATATCATAGGCACGTTGGCCTAGCCCTTTACGAATCTGCTTTTGAAATTGCTCTACGGATAGCGTTGACGCATTGGTCGATAAGATCAAAAGACCATCAGAATTTAAAATATCAAGTGCTTCGTTGACTAAGCGATGGTAGTCTTTTAAAACAGAAAACGTTTGTTTTTTATGCCGAGCAAAACTTGGTGGGTCAATCACAATCACATCATAAGTTAAGCCATGACGTTTAGCGTACCGAAAGTAATCAAAAACATCCATAACAACCAAGCGGTGATTGGTCAAATCAAGACCATTGGCCCGAAAGTGGGCTGTCGATAAATCCACAGAGCGTTTAGCTAAATCGACCGATGTTGTCTGGCTTGCGCCTCCTATAGCAGCTGCTACTGAAAAAGCGGCTGTATAGGAAAAGAGATTGAGTAATCGCTGACCGCTAGCTAAACCATCCACCAAGCGCTTACGGATGTCATGTTGATCTAGAAAAATACCGGTCATCAAGCCATCGTTTAAGAAGACTTGATAGGTGACATTATTCTCTAAAATCTCGAATACCTCTGGAGCTGTTGCACCATAAAGGTGAGAGGATTCCGGCATTTTACTGTTAAAACGGCATTTTTCATAAGCTCCCCTGAGCTCAGGGAAAACCTCACAAAAAGCATCAACAATGACATCTCTTATCTTATAGATAAAAGCATTATACCATGAAAAGAGAGCAAAGTCACCATATCTGTCGATAATCAAACCGCCAAAACCATCTCCATCTTGATTGAACAAGCGATAGGCAGTCGTTGTCGCATCATTCTGATAAACTAGCCTAGCCTTTTTAGCTTGTCTAAATAAATGAACAAAAAAGGAATGATCGGGCTTAATCTTCTCTTTAGCAATAACCCAGCCAGAGCCCTTATGTTGTTCAGACAGGTAAGCTGTCGCTACAAAGCGTCCCGTCCTGCTAACAAGCTCAACCAGACCGTCTTTAGTATCCGCTGGGACAATATCCTCTTTTTCTAAGAGAGATATGCCCTTGTAGAGGTTTTTTTCACCCCGTTTTGTAAGTTGTACTTTTTCCATGATTCTTATTATAACAAAATATAACGTATAGTAGCTAGATGTTGTAGCTTCTTTTTGTAAGCTCTTTTTAATTTATGGTATAATAACCTTTGAGGTTGTTATTTAGGAAAATAAACAAGGAAACACTATTATTGTGAAAACATTTATCAATACAATACTTAAAGTCATGAGTACCCGCTTAGGATTCGTGCTTACTTTGTTGTGTTTTTATTGGTTAAAGACGCTTTGGGCTTACAACATCGATTTTGTGTTAAACACTGAAAATGCCTATCAAGTTTTTCTAACCATTATCAATCCTATCCCTGCTGGGATGCTTTTGATTGGACTAGCGCTTTACCTTAAAAATACCAAAGTTTTTTACACAACTGCTTGGATTATCTATATCCTCTTGACGATACTGGTTGTAACCAACGCCTTTTACTTCCGTGAGTTCTCAGACTTTATTACCGTGAGTACTATGCTCGGCAGTAGTAAAGCTGCTGCCGGTCTTGGTGACTCCGCAGTCAATCTAATCCGCCCAACTGATTTCTTTTATTTAGTTGACTTTATCTTATTAGGATTTCTCTTTTTCAAAAAGAAGATTACCCTTGATGAACGTCCTTTTAATAAAAGAGCTAGTTTTGCTGTCACAGCTCTATCAGGTCTCTTTTTCTCAGCGAACCTTTTCTTAGCTGAAATTGATCGTCCAGAGCTACTGTCACGTGGTTTCTCTAATTTCTATCTTGTTAGGGCCTTAGGGTTACCAGCTTTTTCCGTCTATAGTGGAAATCAAGCCTACCAAGCGGAAAAAGATCGTAATGGAGCTACCGCTGAAGATCTAACGGCTGTTAAGGAATATGTCAAAGAACAGCATGTCCCTGCCAACCCTGACTATTATGGTATCGCCAAAGGGCGCAACGTCATCATGATTCACCTGGAAAGTTTCCAGCAATTCTTGATTGACTACAAGTTGAACGTTGATGGGAAAGATTATGAAGTAACTCCCTTCATCAACTCCCTTTACCACTCCAAAGAAACCTTTGCGTTTTCTAACATCTTCCATCAAGTCAAGGCTGGGAAAACCTCAGATGCCGAAACCCTCATGGAAACCTCCTTATTTGGTTTGAACAGTGGCTCTTTTATGGTTAACTATGGTGGTGACAATACCCAGTTTGCTGCTCCAAATATTCTCAAACAAAACGGGAATTATACCAGTGCTGTTTTCCACGGTAATGTGGGTACTTTCTGGAATCGTAACAATGCTTACAAACAATGGGGTTATGATTACTTCTTTGATGAGTCCTATTTCCAAAAACTCACGAAAAATAATTCCTTCCAGTATGGCTTGAATGACAAACACATGTTCTCAGATTCCATCAAGTACCTAGAACATATGCAGCAACCCTTTTATACAAAATTCTTAACAGTCAGTCATCATTATCCCTACACGAGTTTAGCTGGGGAGAATGAGGAGCAAGGATTCCCACTAGCAAAAACTGATGATGAGACTATCAATGGTTATTTTGCAACAGCCAATTATCTTGATAGTTCTGTTAAAGCATTCTTTGACTATTTGAAAGCTACTGGCATTTACCAGAATTCTATTATCGTATTATATGGTGACCATTATGGTATATCAAACTCACGTAACACTAGTTTAGCACCACTGCTCGGTAAAGACCCTGAAACGTGGTCTGAATACGATAATGCCATGCTTCAGCGTGTCCCTTACATGATTCACATTCCTGGTATGGATAAAGGATTTATCAGTGATACTTACGGTGGTCAAGTGGACAATCTCCCTACTCTATTATCACTTCTAGGCATAGATAACTCAAATTATGTAGAGTTAGGGCAAGATTTATTATCACCTGACAATAAACAAATGGTAGCTTTTCGTTCTTCTGGAACATATATCACCCCTAAATATACCAACTATGACGGGAAGCTCTACAATACGCAAACAGGGGAACTCTTCACCAATCCTGATGAAACAACCCAGAAAGAAACAAAAGCCATTCGCGAGGCAGTGAGTAAACAGCTAAAAATGAGTGATGCTGTCCAAACAGGAGATTTGCTGAGGTTTGATGATGATGAAGGCTTGAAATCGATTGACCCAAGTAGCATTTCTTATATTGGTTCTATGAAGACCCTGAAGGCTATCGAGAAAAAGCTCGGTGACAAATCAACCAGCATCTATAGCCAAAATGGCAATAAGACCACTCAGGATCTTTTCAAAGCGCCAAGTTACATGCAACTCAATCCTACTCAGACAGATACTAGCCAATCATCTGCTAGTGACGATGGTAGTCAAGCGCAAAGCGAATAGGTGATAACCCTACCGCCTTCTCAAAAATAGCTAGCAATTGACATCATTGCTCCATTCGTCCATTTATTTTAATTACCAGTAAGTCAAAAACGCTCAGAAACATCAGTTTCTGGGCGTTTTCTAATATTCTGTTGTCATAAATGTTCGCCAACCTTGGTCTGGACTGATTGTCCTCAGGCACAATCATGACAACCCTTTTTGCATCAAGCGAGACTGAATCAGATAAGGTGGTTGGTACTTGGCTGTCAATTCTTGTAAAAAAGTTAGCATATCATCCGCATCCTGTTCTAATTTGCCTTCTAAGGTCTTATAGGTTGCCAACTCCTCATCAGTTGCCACTTTTTTAAAATACCCCCAAACGTGTTGATAGGCTGTTCGCAACGTTTTTAGGGTTGGTTTAAGGCTTTCTGCTTCACGAATAAGCTCCTCAAACCTAGTTGCCTTTTCAACTGACCAGTCGTTTCCTTTAAACAATAGCCTCAAGGCATTATAATGTTGCTGAGACTGGGCCATGACCCAGTACTTTTGATAAGCCCACTTTTTTTGATAATGAGCTAACTGTTCCTTGATATCAGCTGTCATGATTCTCCTCAATGGTTATGGCATAGGTCAACTCTTCCCGTAAGGCTTTTTTGACGCGACAGTGTTCATCAATATAAGCTAAAATCGCTGCTACCATCTCATCATCAAAGGCATGTGCAACGCCAATACGAATGTCAAAATGCCCCTCCTGGTAAGAGGCAGCAACAAGAGTCGTAAGGACGGTTTCTTGATGAAAGCGTGCAAAGTAGACTTGGACACACATGGTAACACATGAGGCTAAAGCGATATTGAGTAAACTCATCGGTGTTTCACCATCTTTGATGAAGCCAAACAGTTCCACAGGGGCACCATACCCTTTTGACATGGTATGATAGAGCCTATCGCCACTAATCTTTGTTTGATAATCTGCCATTTGACGTCTCCTTATGCATATTTTCCCAAATCGTTTGTCGCTCTTCTCCCCACCAATAAGGCAATAGCTCACCTAGAGTGATTGTTTCTCTGCTTGCAAAATCAACCATTATCTCGGTCGCTTTATTCGCAGAAGAACATTGTGCTAAAAATTCTCTGCAAGCACCGCAAGGCATACCACTTCCTCCGCCATAGGGCGGCTTATCACGAAAGGCCAAGATGCGCTTCACTGTCAATTGACCTGTTGCTTGATACATGTTAAATAAGGCGGCACGCTCTGCACACAGATGAAATACACCAGACGTCGCCTCCATGCAAAAACCTGTGAAAATCTGACCATCCTCAGCTTCAATGGCTGCGACCACATGATTGGAATAAATGAAATCAGAAGCTTCCCTTGGGTGATAGAGGTCTTTAGCTGCCTTATACAAGTCATCCCAAATCGTCATTTAAAACACCTCCTATGGTAAAAACCCAAGCTCTAAGAGCTTGAGCAAATTAGTTATCGGATTTCTGCCTGTAATTGCTCTGACAATGTTTTCGTGATTTTTGCCATATAGGCTGCCACTTCTTCATCTGTTAAGCTTGCTTCTGGGTTTTGGAAGGTTAAGCTATAAGCCATTGATTTTTTACCAGCTTCAATATGCTCACCTGTGTAAATATCAAATAGTTTGATAGCCGTCAAACGCTTGACCTTAGCACTATTAATGGCGTCAATAATGTCTTGATGACTGGTGCCTTGATCCACCAATAAGGCAATGTCACGAGAAACAGACGGGTATTTTGTGATGTCTTCAAAGATGATATTGCGGGTTAGGACAGACTCAACAGCCGAAAGATTGATTTCTGCGACATAGGTTTCAGGAATATCAAATGCTTCTGCAGTTTGTGGGTGAACTTGACCGACAAACCCGAGCACCTCATCATTAAAGCGAATACTTGCTGTTCGCCCTGGGTGCATGTTGGTCAAGTCTTTTTCAGGCACAAATGTAACAGCCAAATGCAGCTCAGCAAAGATAGCTTCAATAATCCCTTTAGCATAGAAGAAATCCACTGGTGTCGCTGTGGTTTGAAAATCTTTTTCTGCCACTAATCCCGATAAAGCCATTGCAAACATATTGAGCTCGGTCGGTAAGTCCTCTTTAGGATTACCTACTTGCTCAAATACTTTACCGACTTCATAGAGAGCCACATTTTTATGTTGACGCGCAACATTATAAGCAACAATATCCAGTAACCCCGAAACCATGTTTTGACGCAGAACAGAACGTTCCATCGTCATCGGCCACATCAATTCCGTTAAATGGCTTGGTTTAAGGGTAAATGCAGTCGCCTTCTCAGGAGTCGTCAGTGCATAAGAAATCACTTCTGTCAGCCCCGCTCCTTCTGCTATCGATTTCACTTGACGGCGCAACTTTTGAGTCGGAGTCAACTCTCCAGCAGTCCCTGATGAGCTTGGTAAGGTTGTCGGAAGGTTCTCATACCCATAAATACGCGCAATCTCTTCGACTAAATCTGCCTGGATGGCAATATCCCAGCGACGGCGAGGAACTGCTACGGTAAAGCTGCTGGCAGAGCCAGATAAGCCAAATCCTAGTTTAGCAAAGACCCTTTCAATATCCTCATAAGTTAGTTCTGTACCTAAGCGAACATTAACATAATCTAGGCTAGTTGAGACTTCAACAGGTGCTGTTGGTACCGAGCCAGCTTGTACACGTCCTGCTAAGACAGTGCCTTGTGCCAACTCTTCTAGCATTGCTGCTGCAAAGTCTAGGGCCTCTGTCACCGTTTCTGTATTGATACCTTTTTCAAAACGAGATGAACTTTCTGAGCGAAGGTTTAAGCGACCGGATGTCTTACGGATAGATTTGCCATCAAAAATCGCTGCTTCAAGAACCACGTTTTTAGAATGATTGTCAATTTCAGTTGATTGACCGCCCATGATACCAGCAAGGGCTACCGGCTCGTCTGCAACGGTAATCACAACATCATCCACGGTTAACTCCCGCTCTTCCCCATCAAGAGTCACCAAGCGTTCACCAGCACGGGCATCACGCGCAACAATCTGATTGCCTTTAAACTTATCCAAATCAAAGGCATGCATAGGTTGTCCAAAGTAGAGGAGGATATAATTAGTCACATCAACCACGTTGTTAATCGGACGAATCCCTGCATTCATAAGAAGGTTTTGAAGCCACTGCGGGCTAGGGGCGACAGTCACATTTTCAACAACACGGCTAGCATAGGTCATCACCTTGTCACTTTCGATAGCCACATCAATGACGTCTTTAGTCTCCTTTGCTGACTCAGTCATCGTTTTCTCTGGAAAATGAACTGACTTCCCATAAATCGCTGCGACTTCATGAGCTACTCCTCTCATCGACAGCGCATCAGCACGGTTGGGAGTAATAGAAAGCTCGATGATGTCATCATCTAGGTCAAGATAAGGAAAAATGCTATCTCCTGGTACTGCTTCTTCCGGCAGAATTTGAATGCCTTCCGAAAATTCCTTCGGAATGATTGCATCTGGTAAACCGAGCTCTTGTAAAGAACAAATCATCCCCAAAGAAACCATGCCGCGAATCTTACCTTTTTTAATTTTATAATTATCTGCAATTCTAGCCCCTGGAAGCGCTACAATGACATTGATGCCTGCTTTGATATTTGGAGCACCGCAGACAATTTGGCGTGGCTCCTCGTCACCTGTATCGACTTGACACAAATGAAGGTGCGTTTCTGGTACTGCTTCGCAAGACAGCACGTGTCCTACCACTAATTTTGACAAGCCATCAGCAGGCCTGTTCACGCCTTCCACTTCAATACCTGTTGTTGACATTTTTTCAGCTAATTCAGACGGTGATACCTCGATGTCAACCAAGTCTTTTAGCCATTTGTATGATACTAACATAATCCTATTCCCCAGTCATATGATTTCTAGCAGATAAGCGACTCTTGAGCTCACTAGTACCTGCTGATAATCTCTTGATATTGGAGATTTCCTTTCCTATTCTTTTTTTGTACTACTTTATCAAAATCCGCTACTACATGGATATTCGCATTCTTGAGACTAACACCTGTGACGATGCTTAGTGATACTTGAGCGTTAAAATGCTTATTTTAAAGACTTGCGCAACAACCAGTCCACATCAATCTTGTCCTGTGACACTTGGAATGAATGCTCAGAAAACTTCGTAAAGCCGTACTTAGCATAAAAAGCTTGTGCCTTAACATTTCCTTCCCAGACACCTAGCCATACCCAATCAAAACCAGCAGCCTTAGCCTTATCCAAAGCCATTTCAAACAAGGTTTTACCAAGACCATAGCCTTGAAATGCCTTCAAAATATAAAGGCGTTGTATTTCAAAAGCATTATCTAAGTCATGCTCTGTCTGGGCATCGCCCCAGTTAACTTTCAGGTAGCCAGCAATCTGATTATCAACAGAGACAAAATAGTGTGCTGATTCTTCTGACGCAAGCTCTCGACTGAGCTGCTCAAGGCTATAAGCATCATCAAAAAATGCCTGAAGCTCTTCTTTCGTATTATCATGTCCAAAGGTTTCCGCAAAGGTTGTTTCTGCCAATTCTTTTAAGGTTTCAACTTGTTTTAAGTCAATCTTTTCGACGTTGATGGCTGTCATTTAGTCCTCCATTAGTACTTGTTGACCTACTGGACGCCGATAATAAGCGTCCTTAATCATCCTAAAACTGCTCCGAAAAACGCACGTCTCCCTGATAAAAGTTTCGAATGTCATTGATACCATAACGTAACATGGCAATCCGTTCTTGCCCTAAACCAAAGGCAAAGCCAGAGTATTTTTCTGAGTCAATGCCTGACATTTCCAAAACGCTTGGGTGAACCATGCCAGCACCAAGGATTTCAATCCAGCCTGTCTGCTTACACACGTTACAACCTTTACCGCCGCACTTAAAGCAAGAAACATCAACCTCCACAGATGGCTCCGTGAATGGGAAATAAGACGGACGCAGACGAATCTTACGCTCAGCACCAAACATTTTTTGAACGATGAGCTCAAGTGTCCCTTTGAGATCTGCCATCGAAATGTTTTCCCCCACAACGAGACCTTCGATTTGGTGGAACTGATGAGAGTGAGTCGCATCATCAGTGTCACGACGGAAAACACGTCCCGGTGAAATCATTTTAAGCGGTCCTTGACTAAAATCATGCGCATCCATGGTCCTTGCTTGAACAGGACTCGTATGGGTTCGCAGCAGAATATCTTCTGTAATGTAAAAAGTATCCTGCATATCACGTGCCGGATGGTCTTTAGGCAAATTCATGCGTTCAAAGTTGTAGTAATCCTTTTCAACCTCAAACCCATCCACAACCTGGTAACCCATACCGATAAAAATGTCTTCAATTTCTTCACTCGTCTGTGACAACACATGACGTTTACCAAGGGAAACCTGCCGTCCAGGCAAGGTCACGTCTAAACTCTCTGATTCGAGCTGGGCTTTTATCTTGGCCGCTTGAACGAGCTTCGCTTGCTCGTCAAAAGCCTTTGTTAATACATCACGAACCTCATTAACTTGTTTACCAACAATCGGTTTCAGGTCATTGGGTAAGTCCTTTAGCCCCTTCAAAAGCTCTGTTAACGAGCCTTTTTTCCCCAAGACTTGGACATGTAACTCTTGAAGCTCTTTAGAGAAATCCCCATTTAGCTCACTTAGTTTCGCTTGAGTGTTATCTTTTAACGCTTCTAATTTTGCTTGTAAATCCATTGTTACCATAAGAGATCGGTTCCCCAACCTCCTTGTTTAGTCAGAAACTCTAACTAAACCTTCCTTTCTTTTTATGATTGACAACTGCTTAATCACTATTTCAGACAAACGATCAACAGTCACAGTAGCAAAAAAGCGTGCCGACATTCCTAACGGAGCGTTGACACGCGGTACCATCCGACTTTATCTGCCTAAGGCAGACCTTAATTCCTTACTGTCCTTGCGTGAGTGAATTCGTCTTATTTCCCTTTAGAAGAGTTCCAGTCACGCTCCTCATTCCCTGTAAAGTTCCCTAAGAGTACTAATCTCACAGACAATTATTCAATTACTATCATTCTATCAAAAAATGAACACTTAAACAAGCTTCTACAACCATCTATCAAACATCTGATAGGATTTGCTACCTCTCTTGTCCGTCGTAGAAACGGTTAAGACATCTGGCATCGACAAGGCTATTAAATGGTTAGTCCGTCCATCCTCGACATCAAAAAAGAGAAGACAACTTGTGTCTTCTCTTTTCGTTATCTTTAAATCCCAAAGGGTTACAAGGTGATATTCTCTGAGAAAATAGACGTTCTAAAATCATCTGTTTGACGGAGGTAAGCGTTAAAAATAGCCATTTTAAGCAATTGGACATAAGAACCTCGGCCAGAAATACGAGCAAGTCCATGGTTGAGGTCATTATTAACGGCTTCTTCCATGAGAGCTCGTAGGGTTTCATATGAAGTGATTTGCTTATCACCGAAATAGCTAAAGCTAGTAGATGATAGCCTATCTAGTTGGTCAATTCTTTCTTGGAACATGGCTTTTTTGAAGGCCTTCCAATCCGTGTACTCGCTACCAAAGACATGATTAAAGACAATATCATCATTAAGGATTTGATTAGCTGAGTAAAGCTGATTTGACGCATACGGAAGGAAACCTCCCTCATACCCTTTAGCAGCCCACAACTCAAACGCCATACGTCTAAAGGTCAAGCCACCTGGAGCACCTTGGTCATTACTCATCGCAGAATAATTAGACGTAAACATCGGTATCGTATAGTAACCATTGCCATGATAGTCTTTTTCCAAAGAGAAAGACTTGGTACTGGTGATATTATTATCAACTAAGTCTTCCCAGCTCTTCAAGGCTGCAGCCGTATCATCGGATAAGTAGTTAATGACATCACTAGCTGCACCACTAGCTGTCACTTTATTTTCAAAACGGCCGTACCACACTTTTTTATTGTCATCTGTTTGTTTCAGCATGGCTTGTGCTTCTGCGTAATCCAAGATGTAAATAACATCTAGAAGATTATGTAAGTAGTCTTGAACATCCTTCGCAGTTGTGAAACGATCTGGTGACACATTGACATAGCGGTTCGTCGCATCTTTTTGAGCAGAGTGATCAAACATGGTATTCAGTGTGAAATGAGTACTTTCTCCAGCTTTACCTTTACCCTCAGCTTGCAATAAGCCTAAAGCAAAGCTTTCAGCGCCTAGACCAAAGCGTCTTCCGTATCCTCCAAGATAGGCACTGCCATCATTGTTATGAGTCATCTCATGCGTAAAGACTGAATGACCATAGTGACCGAGCAACTTGTCGTAGACATAAGCGACCTTGCTACCATTAGCATAGGCTCCTGAGCCATTAAAGGCAACATCGGAACGATAACCGACAGGTCCAAAGAAATCTCGAATAGCTTGATTGCTGTTTGTACCGACTTTGTCTAGCCATTTGTTGTCTACACGATAGCCATCCCAAACAGGGATACGTCTCAACAGATTGGCTTTCACATTGTCAGGAACTAAACGATACCAGAGATCAAAGTGATTCTTTTGCCATTCCGCAGCTTGATCAACCATTTGTTTTAAGTTATCAACATTAGCTTTATAGGTTTCAGGATTCGTATCTTTATCAGCCATCGATAAGTAGCGATCGTACATGCCATAAGAGATACTGGTCATATTTGTAATCACAAAGAGACCTTCTTGAGCAGTCAGCAAAGGAAGAATACCATTGGTTTCCTTAGAGCCTGGCTCAGATAAAATGTCAAAGATACCGACCTTGCGATCTGGGACTTCATTAGATGGTTTTTCCACAATATAGGCCTTGCTAGCTGCCTTAAACCAAGTATTGTCATCAGCGTAGTCCGTCAAGGCTTTACGGTTGGCGCTCAAATAGCTTGGTAAATCATTGTAGCCAGTATTTTGAGCTATGTAATCTTGATACGTTTTCAGATTATTGTAAGCAATTAAACCATAGTAGCCAGAATCAGCTAGACTCACCAACCATTCCATGGTATTGATCGGTTTGCCATAGAAATCCTGATGGAAGCTAGCAATCTCTTTGAGATTGACTTGGTCAAATTGGACATTATACCATCTCATGAGATAAGCAAGTCCAAGGACGATCTTCGTCTTATTTTGCTTGATGTAATCCACCAGATAATTGGCGATAACTCCGTCTGAAGTATTGATGGATTTATCTGTTGCTAGAATGCTTCTGAGATAGCTTGCCATTTGTGATTTGACTTGGTCAAAGCTTTCTTCAAGATAAAGGGCATCTAAGATTTTATCGCGGTTTGTGGCATCTGAGAAAGGTTCTCTCAGCGTATTAAGCGTATCATCTGACTTGTAAACCAGACCTTGCAAATCCGGTAAGACGGCATTGACAATAGCGTCGTAAGTCGATAAGAATTGCTCAGGGGTATAAATCAAATCAGTTCCAACGATATCGTACTCACTGATAGCAGCATTTTTAAAATCATCACGATAACGAAGGCTTAAATAAGCAACGCTACCATCAGCATAGTTAAGCATTAAACGATTAAGCGCTTGTTTATTGCTGGCAACATCAGAAATAATAGTATTGTCAATCATTGGAGTGACTGATAACAAGTCCACCTGGTTGAGTTTATCATCTAGCCCAACCCGATTACCATATTTGACAAGCACTTCTTTATTGTAAAACGGAATCAAACGTTCCATATTACGATAGGCCCTAGCGTGGTCAGCTTTAGCCTTCGCTAGGCTAAGGTAATCTGTCTCTAGATACTGACTCTCCGTAAAGAGGCTGCTATCCTTAGTGCTTGTTGTAATGCCAAGTGCAGCAATAGCCTTTTCTGCCTCTTCAGGACTAATCAAGCTGACATCATTTTGGGTATCACCACTCGTATTAGTTGTGACTCTCTTTAAATCAACCATGCGATCTGCAGACACGCTTTCATAGCCGTAAACAGCTTTAGCATTAGTCAAGTTCATCTTACTAATGACATTTTTAAGACGACCTTGGTCATACCCTTCGGTTGAGCCGACAATACCACCCGCAAAACCACCACTTGCCTGGTTGACTAAATTACCGTCCGCATAAACATTGATCACATTGAAGGTTTCTTGGCTGCTCGTTCCATTGGTGAAGCCTACGATACCTCCTGTTCGAGCATTTTGATCGCTGTTATTAACGGTAATAGTCGCCCTAACATAACTGTCCTTGATGGTTCCACGAGAGAGTGCTCCTGCAATACCACCGACATTAGAAGCATAGTTGGTTGCCGTAGCGGTTATATTTCCTGTAAATGACGTATTTGTCAAGACAGATTTATCACTCATGTAAACCAACCCACCAATATGGCGAGGCGCTGTGATACTACCTGATGCTGATACATCTGTTATCTGTGAGGAAACTGCCCATGACGCTAGAGCGCCTAGTTGTTCTCTAGAGGTCACAATAGCAACATCTTTCAGATCCAAGTTCTCTACTGTCGCATTTTGCAAGCGATTAAACAAAGGCGCTGTCAAATTATAAATGGCGAACTGTTGATTTTGATACTGCCCTGTTAGACTTCCTGTAAAGGTGGTATTGAGGTAGGCTAGTTGATCAGCTGATTTAGTCACTTCATCTGCAAAAAGATCCGCTCCTAAGATAAAGCGACCACTTGGATTAGCCGTCATAGCCGTTAGTAATTCAGCAAAGCTTGTATAGACATCAGCTTCTTTAGGCGTCTCTAAAACCATAAAGCTAAATTGATTCTGGTAAAGCGATTGACCAGAAGGATCCGTATCTTGCACCAATTCCTCGATATCGGTCGTTACTTTGTAGGCTTTTTCGCCAGTCTCCAAGCTAACTTCTTCGATATTAGAGATAGGCAAGAGCATATCACGGAAACGATCTGATTTGATGCGGACAAAATAAGAGGAAATATCGCTAGGTAGGCTAGCTAAGGTGGCCACTCGTGAAAAATGATTGTCAGCATACTGGTAAAGCGATAGACTGTCAATATCTTTGATTTCGATCGCTTTGATTTCTAAGGTTACCTCTTTGGCAGCAATCGTCTCAGTCCTCGGTTGGCTATCTTTGAGATAAGTGAAGCTCGTCTCAAGACGATAGCTGACATCATACTCTGGTAGTGTGATTTCAGTGTTGGCTAAATCACTAATAGGATAGCTGGCAATCTGGTTTTCCCCATCATAGACTGTCACAGTTGCACTTTGATAGAGACTATCAGGATCCACTAGCTTGTAGCTCAAGGTTACCGTCTTATCCAAATCATCTTTTTGCAAGGTATCTAAGACGAGCGTCGGTTTGGTTTCTTGGCGAGTAACTAAGGCATCTAAAGCTTCTTGTAAACGGGTTGCCGCAGCATTAATCTGGCTTTGTTTTAAGTCATTTGAGGCTAGTAATTGACGCGCCGCTTCTTGAGCATTATGTAAGTTTGACCATGAGTCAGCAGTGTAATCTTGTTGGACTTTTTGCTGGGCTATAGCGATGAGATGTTGCAAGTCAGAGGTATCTACTTGTAACTGATTTAACCCTGCTTGCAAATCCTCATAGGCCTTATCGACTTGTGCTTGTGTGCTATTTTGAGCCGCTAAAACAGCCTCTGCCGTCTCTTTTAGACTGGAGAACGCTTGCCATGACGTTTTTTCAAAGTCTGTTTCAACTTTTTGATTAGCCAGCTCAACTAGAGCTTTAAGAGCTTCCTTATCAACCGTCAAAGCATTTAAAGCGGTATTTAGCTGCTGATAAGCACTATCAATAGCGCCTTGTTTTGCTTGTGTGTTGTCATTAACAGCATCAGCTTGTGCCTTGGCTGTTTCTAAAATTGCCCAAGAATCACTACTGTAATCTTGCGAGTTTAGATGTTGGACTGTCTCTAGCAAACCTTGTAGCTCTGTCTTATCAACTGTTAACGCCTCTATCGCCTCTTTGAGTGTTTGACTCGCCGCATCAACCTCACTTTGTTTTGATTGACTGTTGTTATCAACAGCCTCTGCCTGCTCTTTGACCGTCACTAACTCTTGCCAAGATTGACGACTATAGTCTTCTGCCTCCAATGCAGAAACTTCATTCAGTACTTGATGCAACTCAGTCTTATCAACTGTTAGTTGATTTAGAGCATTTTTCAGTGTCTGATAGGCTCTATTGATGGGTTCTTGTTGACGAATGGAGCTGCTAAGGATATTTTGCCCATCGATGATAGCAAATTTTAAGGTTCGCCATGACGATTGACTAAAGTCTCCCTCTTGAACCTTGCTAGCTTCTTCTAATAAAGCCAGCAGAGGGGCTTTATCAAGTTGGCGTGTACCAAAGCGTATAATTTCCGGAACAGCTTCTTTAATGGTTACTTCTTGGGTTAACTGCCCATCGGTATAGGTCTTTTCCACCAGACCGTTAATCCCTCTTTGATAAATGTATCTTTCGCCAAAAAGGAGACCCGGAGACTCTTGATAGAGTGTTTCAAAGGGAATAGTCACTTCTTCTGTTCGAATGACAGGTAGCGGTTTGGTACCGCGGGAGATGATGTGGGGAAGCGCGGGTGTCACTACTTGGGTGTCGGTAACCTCATCATCTGTGTAGGTTACTGTCTTAAGACCTGTTTGCCCTTCCTGCTTAACCGTTTCGGTACCGACATAGGCGCTAGGATCATCTTCATAGATGGTCTCAAACGGGATAACCTCATTCTCAGTACGAACGACCGGAAGCGGTTTGGTACCGCGGGAGATGATGTGAGGAAGCGCGGGTGTCACTACTTGGGTGTCGGTAACCTCATCATCTGTGTAGGTTACTGTCTTGAGACCTGTTTGCCCTTCCTGCTTAACCGTTTCGGTACCGACATAGGCGCTAGGATCATCTTCATAGATGGTCTCAAACGGGATAACCTCGTTCTCAGTACGAACGACAGGTAGCGGTTTAGTTCCACGTAAAATGATTTGGTTGATAGGTTGTGTCACTACTTGGGTGTCGGTAACCTCATCATCTGTGTAGGTTACTGTCTTAAGACCTGTTTGCCCTTCCTGTTTAACCGTTTCGGTACCGACATAGGCGCTAGGATCATCTTCATAGATGGTCTCAAACGGGATAACCTCGTTCTCAGTACGAACGACTGGAAGTGGTTTGGTGCCGCGGGAGATGATGTGGGGAAGCGATGGTGTTACTACTTGGGTGTCGGTAACCTCATCATCTGTGTAGGTTACTGTCTTGAGACCTGTTTGCCCTTCCTGCTTAACCGTTTCGGTACCGACATAGGCGCTAGGATCATCTTCATAGAGTGTCTCAAACGGGATAACCTCGTTCTCAGTACGAACGACTGGAAGTGGTTTGGTGCCGCGGGAGATGATGTGGGGAAGCGATGGTGTCACTACTTGGGTGTCGGTAACCTCATCATCTGTGTAGGTTACTGTCTTAAGACCTGTTTGCCCTTCCTGCTTAACCGTTTCGGTACCGACATAGGCGCTAGGATCATCTTCATAGATGGTCTCAAACGGGATAACCTCGTTC
>JAKTNK010000025.1 GCA_029593465.1 Streptococcus suis | reverse complement strand
CGCGACTCGAGCGATCTACTTCCTCAAAGTCACGATTAAAACGTTTACGGCGCATACACATCTCCTTTAATTTCTTAAAATTGTTAAATAATTAGCAGGATGAACCTACTCAAAGTTATTGTATCAGTTTTCCTCACGCTTCACAAGTGATTTGAAACACTACTTCAAATAAAATGAATTTTTTCGAAAATGAGACGATTATTAGGGTTTTAATTTCTGATATAGAGACTTGGGGCTTCAAAGACACCTAGGTCCATGCTTGAGGGACATTACGTTAACATCTTGCAAGATAGCTGTTCAAGGGAAGGCAGATAGACCCGCTCACCGTTGCAGAGGATAGCTGATGAAGCCTAGCTGGGAGGTGAGAGGCATTTCGAGATGGTAAGCATCGATGGCTGATGGGATTCAGCATAGTGGATAAGGCGCTTTACCAAGATACGAGATAGGGCCCTTTTTTGAGAAGCCTTCATAGGAGCTGGAAAAGGCAGTGTCTTGCCTCATAGATTGGCAAGCGGCATGAGGCAAAAACTCAAAAAGGCTCTTTCTTTTGATGAGAGGCTATCAGACAGTAGGAAGTTGGTCTGCCTTTGAAGTAAGGGCGTCGCAAAGAGTATCTGCTGGAGCTGCTAAACGTTGAGCCTTATCCTGCCCTATTCCTATTTTTAAAGATAGTAGAAAGGTTTATCCACTATATCGTCTTGCGAAATGGTCTAAATTACGCTATATTGAAAGTAAGTAGAACTTGGAGGCGTTTACAAATGGCAACTATCACCTTACAATTGCTTGGAAGCCCAAAGATTTTTGTCAATGGTGAAGAGCAGTTTTTCACCTTTTCTAAAATCAATGCCCTTCTTTACTATCTCGCCATCAACGGCTCTGTTAATCGTGACATCTTGGCGAGCTTACTCTGGGAAAACAAGACCACCCAAACCGCCAAAAAAAATCTTAGAAATGCGATTTATCAAGCCAATAAAGGCAGGAAAATGGAGATTATCATCTGCCCTAAGCGAAACACTGTTAGGCTAAATCCTGATTTTCATATACAAGTGGATGTTGAGCGGTTTTTAAGGTCTCCAAAGCAACACTTGCATCTCTATCAGGGGGATTTTTTGCAGGGATTTTACCTGAAAAACTGTGAGGCTTTCGACATTTGGCTGTCTAAACTGCGGCTAGAATATGAGCAAATCTTTTTAAAAGCCTCCTACCAAAAGGTTGAGGAAGGCCTCTTTCTTGATAATGCCGACGTTAATGAAAATGACTTAAAGCGGCTGATTGAACGCGATGAATTTGAAGAACGCCATTATCAGCTACTGATGCGCTTTTATCAGCAAACCAAGCGTCCTAGTAAGGCCATTGAAACCTACTATCAGCTGGCTCACCTTTTGGAGACCGAACTCGGTATTCAGCCCAGTCATCAAAGTCAGCAGATTTATCAAGACATTCTTGCTAACCATCGCAATGAGTGTGCGGTGAGCCATTTTCGTCATCAGCATACTAGCTTTTTAGGACGACTGGCAGAAATTCGGCAGCTGGAAACCTTTTTGTCTGCTCGTTTGCATAATCATGTTACTGACATTATGCTTTTGATTGGCGATACTGGTATTGGCAAAAGGACTTTGGTGAGGCAGGTCTTGGCGACGCAGAGCTCTCAGTTTCAACTGGTGACGATGGAATGCTTTCGAGAGGAGCATGAGAACCCCTTTCAATTATGGCGCAACCTCCTCAATCATATAGGTGATTTGGTCATTCAACATCGCTTGTTGACAGCTCAACAGTGGAAGCTGGCTTTACAGCAGCAGATCCCAGCCAGTTTTACAAAGTCAAATGACCTGAAAGACGACCTCTCCTTATCCCAGCGCAGCCATTCTCTAAGTTATTTTATCGCAGGGCTCTTGCAGCAGCTAACAGACATCAAGCCAATGGTTATCCTAATTGAAGACATCCACTGGATTGATGAAGAGAGTTTGGTCATCCTTCAACAGGTTGTTGGACAACTCAAGGTTAGCCCCATCGCTATCATTGCCACCAAACACTTTGGAACGCCGAGCTATCTGGAGCATTACTTGAATGCTTTGACCAGCCAACAGCGATTACAGACCATCCGATTAGAGCCTTTGACGCGTCACGAAAGCTATGATTTCATTCGTAATCAGGTGTTGGATAAACGCATTGATACGCAAGAACTTGAGCGCCTGTACCAAGTCAGCCAAGGCATTCCCTTCTTTTTGTCTGAATACACAAAACTCCTTGTGAATGGCGATAAGTTTGTGCCTCTCACACCAGCTATTAAGGCTAAGTTAGGGCTTAAACTGGCCAATTTAGATAGTTTGACCAATGAGCTATTAAACCTATTATCTTGCTGCCCTCAGGCAGTGCCAATCACTATTTTGGCACATCTGATGGCTATTTCCTTAGAGGACATTACAACGCTTATTGATAATCTGTGTGATCTTTATATTGTGATGGAAGGCAGTCTAGGCGATGATATTACGATTGATTTTCGTAAGCCTATTATTAGGCTGTATTGTTATGATAGGCTCTCTAAATCTCGCAAGCGACTCCTTCATGGGCAAATTGCGAAACGCCTAGAAGAATTCTCGACTAGCTTACCACTGTCTCCAAGACTGCTGCAAGATATTGCCTACCATTTTGATAAATCCCACCAAGATATCAAGGCCTTAGAGTACGAACTCAACTACCTCGATAGCACCTTGGGACAACAACACGAACTCTTTCCCATTGATGCTAACTACGCTACACGCTATGAACCATCATCAGAAACTAGTCAACGGAGTATTGATAAACAGTTTGAAGCCCTTCGACAACGTATCGAGCATCTGAGTCAGACCTATCAAAACCGCCGAGAGTTTCAAGAATTATTGGCTCGTTTTTCCTTCTTGGAAGGTCGTTATAATATCCGAATCGGCAACTATCAAGCTGGAGTGAAGCATATCCAAAAAGTTATCAGCTTAGCAACCGATTTAAACCACCCGTCCTTTCTATTAGAGGGTTATCGGCAACTCATCCATTACTGTATTCAGGTGGAAAATAAGAGCGAGATGAGATACTATGCTGATCTATCCTTGGAAGCAGCTGTCTCCAATAATCATTTTGAGGCTATCGCTATCAGTTTACGCTTCAAGGGGCTCTATCACCTTATCATAGGGAACTTAGATGAAGCAGAGCGCCTCTTAGAGCAATCCATCGCTTTTTTCAAAGTCACCCCATCTTTAGAGGCTCAATATGCCATTCAAATAGCGGCTGCTTTTAATTATTTGGCAGAGATTTCCCAAATCAAGCGGGCATTTGATCACGCTTTTACCTATCATCAAAAGGCGATTGCATTGACTGATAAACTACCAGCCGAAGTGCCTGCCAGTATCTTTCATATCGGCTTGGGAATTTCCTACTTCATCATCGGTCACTTTGATAGGTCAGAAAAAATCTTGAGACAGGCTAAGCAAGGATTGGAAAACCATTTACTCCCTTGGAAACAAACTCAGCTAACCACCTATTTAGCCATCATCCAATGGAAAAAAGGGGATGCTACTTCGGTGATTGACTTACTCAGCCAACAAGAGCAACTCGAAACAAGGTATGGCAATCCTAGGGACAAAGGGTTTGTGTACTATCTTATGGCCGTTGTGAAATACGACCTCTTAACTAACCAAATAAAGGAGCATCAGCCTGAGTTTTGCCAGGTAAAAGCCTTAGTCGGAAAGCCTTTTGACCACTACTATGATATTGCCCTAGCTAATCTGAACCCTTTTCGTGACCGGCATCTTTGCGATGAATTGACACATCTAAAACAACACCTTGCCTAATACATCACAAAACTCCCCATGGTTGTTTGTAACAAGACCTTTTCTCGGGGAGTTTTGCTATACCAATGGCCAATATGGCCAACACTTAGCCATGCTGCGCCATGATTTGAACCAAATAAAAGATAAAGGTTGCTGCTAGGTTAGCCGTGTGATGATCAATATCATGTGGTGGGGATACCTCAACCACATCAAAACCCATTAGTTTGCCACTGGCAGCAATATGTTGTAGTAATAAGACGGCTAAATTGGGATCAACACCAAGTGATTGAATGGCACTGACACCAGGGGCTGAACCGACCGCAAAGCAATCCATATCGATGGTCAGGTAAACTCTGGATTGGTTTTCCAAAAAATCATCAATTTTTTGACAGACTTGCTGGTAACCCATTTTATAGAGGTCTTGACCAGTCAAAAATTGAATGCCTTTTGATTTTGAGACAAAATCAAAGAGAAACAGATTGTTATTGTGTTCTTGAATGCCCAATACCAGATAGTTAAAAATCCTATTATCTCGCAAGGCATCATCAAACATTTGTCGAAAGCCGGTACCAGAATTTGGTCCCGTGTGGTCATAGGGCCTTAAATCAAAATGGGCATCTAAATTGATTACCGCTAAATCATTGCTAGGCGCCAAGGTTTGTCGCAAGCCATGGTAGTGACCATAAGCCGTTCCATGCCCGCCTCCTAAGACGATTGGTTTGAGATTGAGCTCACACATGCGCTTAATCGCTTTGGACAAACTCATCTGCAATTGTTCTAAAGAACGATTAGGACCATCAATATCTCCCACATCATAAATCATGACCTTATCGCCTAGATGCCACGGTAACTTGGCCAACTGACTACGAATAGACTGCGGCCCCTCAACCGCACCGACACGCCCATTGTTGATATAGACCCCTTTATCGCTTTTAAAGCCGATAATGGCAAAATGCGTTCCTTCAAAAGGGGTTAAAGAATCATCATTAAGATCGAGAAAGGTTGTCACCATTCCCCACTTAGCCGTGTAAAGATCATCTTCGATGGCCCGATGATAGTAACTTGTATTTAATGGATAGTAGTCTTCTAACACACTTGTCTCCTCCTTTATCATATGCTATCGACAGGCCTAGCTGATGAGACCAACCTACTATTTACTTGTTGCAAAGCTGGTTAGCTTCACAATAACTATTACTTTTAAAAAAGGCTGCGACCCTTGTCGTAGCCTTTTACAGATAGCCTAGAATTGAATCGTGAGATCAGCAACTGCTTCAATTTGTGCAAGGAAATTTGGATCCTCAATCACATCTGAAGCTTTGTTTAGCTCATCATAAATCTCAATATCCTTATCATGTGAAATCATGTGTACTTTTTCACGGAATAGGTCATAAGCAACCTTTGTTCCTACCCCAAGTTCATGATTTTCTGCTTTCAAATCAAGCGCTTGGCAAGCTGCCATGATTTCTGTCGCCACAATACGACGAGAGTTTTTCAGAATTTCGCCAGCTTTTCGTGCAGCTGTCGTTCCCATGCTGACAAAGTCTTCTTGATTTTCACAAGATGGGATGGAATCCACACTGGCTGGATGTGCCAAAACTTTATTTTCAGATGCTAAGGAAGCACAAGCGTACTGTGTAATCATGAATCCTGAATTTAAACCAGGATGTTGCACTAGGAATGATGGCAATTTACTCAATTGGCTGTTAACCAAGCGTTCTACACGACGCTCAGAAACATTGCCGATTTCAGAAATGGCAATGCCCAAGAAATCAAATGGTTGCGCCATTGGTTCACCGTGGAAATTACCTCCTGAAATGACATGACCGTCTTTACAGATAATAGGATTATCTGTCACAGAGTTGATTTCAATATCAACTTTGGATTTAACATAGGCAATGCTATCTTTACTTGCCCCATGGATTTGAGGAATACAACGAAGCGTATAAGGATCTTGAACTCTAGACTGGGTAGCTACTGTTGTATTACCACTATCTTTTAAAAGATTGCGAATATTTCGTGCCGTTGCCAACTGACCGCTTTGTGGACGGATGGTATGAAGGTTTTCTTCAAATGGGCTGGTGATACCATTGTGAACCTCAAGCGAAAGTGCTCCGGCTACATCTGATAATTTCAATAGCTGTATAGCGTCATAAGTCGCCAAAGCACCAATCCCCGTGAGAACTGTTGTCCCATTAATCAAGGCAAGTCCTTCTTTGGCTGCTAATGAAATCTTGGAAATCCCTGCTCTATCAAGGGCTTCTTGCCCAGAAAGCAATTCTCCTTGATAATAAGCTTGCCCTAGTCCTAACATCGGTAGCACCATATGAGCTAGCGGAGCAAGGTCACCTGAGGCACCGAGTGAGCCCTTTTCAGGAATGAACGGATGCACACCCTTATTCAACATTTCCAATAATTTTTCGATGGTTGACAGACGAATACCAGAATACCCTTTTACCAAGGAGTTGATCCGGATCAACATAATCGCTCTAACAGCATCCTCTGGTAAAGGATCTCCATAACCACTAGCATGTGTCCGAATCAGATTTTCTTGCAGTTGTACGGTGTCTTCTGTCGAAATACTGACATTACAAAGCGAACCAAAGCCTGTTGTAATACCATAAACAACTCGTTTTTCCTTGACAATGTCATCGACAATCTTTCGAGAGGCATTAACAGCCTCTACAGCACGCTCATCAATGTGACAAGTCACGCCTTGACGCGCAACAGCAATCACATCATCAAGGGTAAGGCTTTCACCGTCTAATTTTATCACTCTTGTCATTATTTTTCTCCTAGATTCTATTGTGCAGCATGATGCTTAGCTTGTTTTTTCCGTCCATGCATCACATAATAAACACTACTTGCAATAATGATTCCAATAGCACCACGAACGAAATTCATTGGGTTATCTCCCCAAATCATAACCAAGCTGATGATAACAGCTAACCATGGAATAACTGGGCCAAACGGAACACGAAAGACCACATTCGCATTTGGTTCGTCTTTGCGTAATTTCATAACAGCTAGAGCTGTAGGGATATACTGGAAGAAACGGAAAACAACACTTAAAGTTGCTAAACTTTCAAAAGAACCCGTTAGTAGCAAAGCGATGGCAATAGCACTTGAGATGAGAATAGCTACAACCGGTGCACCGTTTTTATTTTCTTTAGCAATTGCTACGGGTAATAACCCCTCATCGGCAATAGCTGCTCCATAACGAGGCACCATGATAGATTCCCCCATATTAAGACCCGTAATGGAAATCAAGGCACCAATGGAAACCATCCAAGCACCAGCAGGCCCAATCATTTTAACAAAGGCATCTTGCACAGGAGCATCGGTATCCATGATACCACCACCCAACATGGCAATGGTTCCCCCAATAATCAACATGTATAAGATGGAAACAATACTGATAGAGCCCAAAATCGCACGTGGCACATTTTTTTCAGGATCTCTCATTTCACCCGCAACGATTGAGAGGGTTTCAAAACCGATAAAGCCATAGAAGATATAGACCGCTGTGTTAGAAACAGCGCCTAGCAAGTTGGTTCCTGGCTCCAATTGAACAAACGGTGTGAAGTTAGGCAAACCTCTTTTGAGGAAGAACAAGGTACACACTGAGAAGGCAACAATTGGAATCAACTTAGCAATAGTGGCTGTAATGGTGAACATTTTGGACGTTTTCAAACCCGCTAAGTTCATCAAAGATAGAAGTACAACCAATGTAATACTCAAAGGAACGTTCCAACCTTCAAAAGCTGGGAAGGTGATAATAAACATCTTAGCAAAACCTGCTGCCATAGCTGCCCAAGCAAAGATGGTTACTGCCCACCCTAGAAAACCAACATTGAATCCAACAAAGTCTCCAAAAGCACGTTTGGAGTATTGGAAAGCGCCGCCGTTTTTACCAAAATAACCGGAAACCTCCGCAAAACAAACAGCCAACATAATGGTCAATACCGCCGTCCCAAACATGACAGCAATGGAGGCTGGTCCTAGCCCTTTATAAATAGACTGTGGCAAGAGAAAAATACCCGAACCAATCACGGCATTTATCCCATAAAGAGTCGCACCACTTAAGCTAAATTTAGCTTTTTCTCTTTCTTGTTCATTCATATGATTTGACGCCATAATAGTACTCTCCTTTTTTGGACATGTTGCATGGCATAATTAGCCATAAAGTCATTGGGTATGCCCAAACACCTGGTGGGCATTCTCCCCAATGAAAGAGATGAAATCAATAAGTAGCGATGAGACAATAAGTAGTTATTGTAAAACGTTTAAACAGAATGCCTTAAAGCGAAACAAGCTAGAGAACAACGTTTTTTCTGTTAAATAATCTGAACCAAGAAAGACTGTTAGTGGGGTGATGCTTGTGATACTAATTCACATCACTTTTGCCACAATCCTGCCCATACAGCCAGAGGATAGTGATTCTCTTTATCATGAGAAGACGCTATCTGCACATTGATAACCGAAGAATCTCTCTCAATAATAACCAAATGATTGGCTGCTAAGCAAATCTCACCTTGACCGTCACAACCAAGCATCAGTTCCTCTAGGGGATAAATCATCTGGATATCAGCTTCTGGAAAGTCAAAGGGAACATCTGACCAAATCGTCTGTAAGTCACCTGTATAGTACTGATTGAACATCAGATTGATATCCCGGCAAGTTCCATGACTAATGATTCTACTACTTCCTTCAAAAGCATATGGCTCAAAAGGAGCTAAAGATAAGTCACGGTGCTCACTGAGATCACTCAGCCTTATTGGCTTATCCAGAGTCATTATAATCCGATGATACCCTTCTAATGAGGTAAAGGTGGTTTGCCTTAGAGCTACAGTTGCAGTTGATAGGCGATAGGAAAATTCTCTTTTGCCATAATCGCCAGTTTCAGGATAAAGGTACAATTGTTGTGTTTCCCCACCTGACCAAGTGGATAACACATAATCAGAAGGGTTTCTAACCGTGACGATTGCCATCTTCTATCTCCTATGTCTGTTGTTAGAATAATCCGGTGATGTTTCCCTCCTCGTCAATATCAATTTTTTCACTGGCAGGTACTTTTGGTAGGCCTGGCATGGTCATGATAGCACCTGTTAAGGCCACGATAAAGCCTGCTCCTGCAGAAACTTTGAGGTTGCTGATTTTGACCGTGAAATCTTTAGGTGCCCCAAGTTTCGTCGCATCATCAGAGAAGGAGTACTGGGTCTTTGCCATACAAATTGGATAATGTCCAAACCCTAGACGCTCTAGCTCAGCCATTTCTCGCTTAGCTGCTGGTGTTAAGCTAATGCCTTTACCACCATATACCTTAGTGACAATCTTTGTTAATTTGGTTTCAATGCTATCATCGTCATCGTAAACAAAACTAAAATGATTATCTTGTTCTGCGAGCTCAACGACTTTTTCAGCCAACTCACGACCGCCTTCACCACCATTGGCCCAAACATCTGAAATCACGACATCAACACCACGTTTGGCACAAGCGTCATAAACAGCTTGTAATTCAGTATCCGTATCGAGCGGGAACTTGTTGATAGCTACCACAGCAGGCAAGCCATAGACGTCTTGAATATTTTCCAAATGTTTCTCTAGGTTTGGAAGCCCATCAAGAACGGCCTGAACATTTTCATTGGCCAAATCAGCCTTAGCAACACCGCCGTGCATTTTCAATGCTCGGATGGTTGCCACTAATACGACAGCTGATGGACGCAATCCCGACATGCGACACTTGATATCAATGAATTTCTCAGCTCCTAAGTCAGCTCCAAATCCTGCTTCTGTCACAACGTAATCGCCATATTTTAACGCTAATTTTGTGGCAAGAACACTGTTGCAGCCATGCGCGATATTCGCAAATGGGCCACCATGAATAAGGGCCGGTGTGTGTTCTAAGGTTTGAACAAGATTAGGATTGATAGCATCCTTGAGGAGGGCTGCCATAGCTCCACCAGCTTTTAAATCCTTGGCTGTAACTGGCTCACCTTGATAATTATAACCAATGATAATCTTCTCTAAACGAGCTTTCAAGTCTGCGATATTTTCTGAAAGACAAAGAATCGCCATGATTTCAGAGGCAACGGTAATGTCGTAACCATCTTCACGAGGAACACCATTAAGCTTGCCTTGCAGACCATTGACAATGTGGCGAAGCTGACGGTCATTCATATCAACCACACGTTTCCAAGTGATACGTCTGGAATCAATGCCTAACTGATTGCCTTGATGAATATGATTATCAATCAAGGCAGCTAAAAGGTTGTTGGCCACACCAATCGCATGAAAGTCCCCTGTGAAGTGGAGGTTAATATCTTCCATAGGAACCACTTGAGCATGTCCGCCACCAGCTGCGCCACCTTTAATCCCAAAGACAGGACCTAAAGAAGGTTCACGAAGGGCAATGACGGCTTTTTTACCAATGGCTGTCAATGCATCAACCAAGCCAACAGAAGTGGTTGTTTTCCCCTCACCAGCCGGTGTAGGAGAAATCGCTGTGACCAGAATCAGCTTGCCATCTGGCTTATCCTTTAGAGAAACAAGTTGTCTGGCATCGATTTTAGCCTTATATTTGCCGTAATGACAGAGAGCTTCTTCATCAATATCCAATCGACTAGCAACCTGACTAATCGGTTCCATAGTGACTGAATTTGCGATTTCAATATCTGATAAAACCATGTTTTCTCCTTTTATGTCTTAAACGATTTCGACTATTCTCTCGTAGATAGTATCTGCAATATCACAACCTCTTGTTAACAGCTCCTGACCTTTTTGACGGTAATTGCTTACAAATGCGTCGTCTTTAATACCAGATAAATTGATGAGAACGTTCAACCAAGCCCCCTGTAAGCCTGCCTTGAGATTTAAAGCGGCGACTCCTAAATCACTGGCTGCATTAGTATTGGATTTACCAACGGCTTTTTCTGTGACCTCTAGAGCTTCTACCATCAAGAGCATCATGTCATAAGGAGATTGAGCAGCCTCTTTCAAAGCACTCTGCATAGCTGCTCGTCTAGCCGCCTTGTCGTCATCTGTTTCTTTCGGCATGTCAAAGACTGCTGAAACCAAATTAAACGCTTCGGTGTCCTTGTCGATAGCTGCTAGGAGCTTTTCTTGTAGGGAACTGCTCTTGAGATGAACCTCTTCTATCACCTCTTGATAGTCAGCGTATTTTTTCTTCCCTAACGTTAGCTCACAAACCATCTTTGTTAAGGAGATACCATTAGCTCCTGCTAGGGCTGCAGCTGACCCACCTCCTGGAGCAGGGATATCTGAACCCAGTACTGTTGCAAAATCTTTCAAACTTAAATCAACTAATCCCATATCAGCCTCCTATCCTAGTAGATGATTTTCCAACACTTGCTTACTGTAGTCAAAATCTTCAACTTGTAGATAGTATTCAGCCACATCGGTAAGAGCCTTCACAGGAGTCAAGCCAATGATTTCAGAACCAATAATATTGACCCCGTAACGTTTAGCCTCAAAACGAATGGTTTCAAAAGTACGATAAAGCGGGCATTTTTCAAAGTTAACCATATTCATTGAAACTTGGGCAATCTGACGATCCTCAAGCATGACGCCAATAGCTTTACAGTATTTAAAACCGCCTCCAGATCCACGGATAATCTTAGCAATCTTATTGGCAATCTCAATGTTATCAGTATCTAAGTTAACATTAAAGGCAACCAATGGCATACGAGCTCCGACGGCTGTTACCCCAGCTGTAGGGTGAATTTTCCGATCACCATAATCTGGTGCCCAATCGTCTTCCAATAATTTTTCTGGCATGCCTTCAAATTGGCCCTTACGAACCTTGGCAAGGTTTTGACGCTCTGGCCGTGTCGCTGAGTCTTCATAAAGGAAGATAGGGATACCAAGTTCACTGTTGATGCGTTCAGCAACTTTTTTAGAAATCTCAACACATTCAGCTGTAGTGATATCCTTAATAGGAACAAATGGACATACGTCTGTCGCTCCCATACGAGGATGCTCACCTTCGTGCTTGGTCATATCAATATGTTCAGCAGCGTATTTGACAAGCTGAAAAGCCACTTCTTGAATCGCTACGTCGTCGCCAACAAGGGTAAAGACACTACGATTATGACTCGCATCAGAAGAGTAATCTAGCAAGGTTGCTCCAGGGACGCTTTTCGCTGTTGCGACTAGCCCGTCAATAACCTCTTGATTGCGACCTTCAGAGAAATTAGGGATACATTCAACAATTTTTGCCATGGCAATCTCCTTTAAAATGATTGGCTTAAGGATAAGTCTCTTTTAGTTAAACAATTCTGCAACTGCTGATGATACTAGCTCTTCATCAGCTAAGTATGGAATGGTAATGTGATCCGTATCTGCATGGAGACGGTTGTATTCAATAGCGGTTTCGATAGCGTGATCATTTCGAGCCCAGTTACGTCTTGCAACACCGCCCATGGTATCCCAAGCAATAGCTGATTTGATAATCTCATCGACACGCGCACTACCGTCTAATACCAAGCCAAAGCCACCATTGATAGCTTTACCGATACCAGTACCACCACCATTATGAAGGGCAACCAAACTCATGCCACGCGCAGCATTTCCTGCATAACATTGAACCGCCATATCGCAAGTGACATTTGAACCGTCCTTGATATTTGATGTTTCACGGAATGGTGCATCCGTACCAGACACATCGTGATGGTCTCGTCCAATCATGACTGGACCAATCTTACCTTCACGAACTAATTGGTTAAATTTAAGCGCGATATTGACACGTCCTAAGCAATCTTGATACAAGATACGTGCTTCGGTACCAACAACCAATTGATTCTTCTCAGCATCACGAATCCAGTTGTAATTATCACGATCTTGATAACGACGATTTGGATCAATTGCTTCCATAGCGGCACGGTCTGTTATTACCAAATCCTCATGATTACCACTCAAACATACCCAGCGGAATGGTCCATAACCATAATCAAACAACATTGGGCCCATAATGTCTTCAACGTAAGATGGCCAAATGAAGCCGTCTTTATCATCAACACCATTTTTAGAGATTTCTTTAATGCCTGAATCATAAACCGATTTCATAAAGGCATTACCATAGTCAAAGAAGTAGGTACCATTAGCGGTTAGGGTTTTGATTGCTTCAAAATGACGTGCTAAGGTATCATCAACCATTTGATGGAAGGTCTCTTTGTCTTCTGCTAAAAGACGCGTTCTTTCATCAAAGCTAATGCCTACTGGGCAATAACCGCCATCATAAACATTGTGACAAGACGTTTGGTCTGACAAAAGATCAACATGAATGTTATTGTCATTGACGTATTCCAATAAATCAACAATATTACCATGATAAGCAATAGATGTTGATTCTTCAGCATCGAGTGCTTTTTGCGCTAGCTGTAAGGCTTCTTCTGGAGTTTGAGCCACCTGACTAATCCAGCCTTGTGAATAACGGGTATCAATACGAGATTGGTCAACCTCTGCCACAATTGCCACAGCTTTAGCAATCTCAGCTGCCTTTCCTTGTGCCCCACTCATGCCACCTAAACCAGATGAAATAAAGAGCTTACCAGTCAAATCACCGTCATCTGCAACACCTAGTTTCAAACGTCCAGCATTTAACAAGGTGTTAAAGGTGCCGTGAACGATACCTTGTGGACCAATATACATCCAACCACCAGCAGTCATCTGACCGTAATTGGTAACGCCCATTTCTTCCGCAATTTCCCAGTCCTCCATATTGTCGTACTCACCAACTAAAAGACCGTTGGTGATGATAACGCGAGGAGCTTCTGGTTTGGAACGGAATAAACCGAGAGGGTGACCTGATTCAACTACCAAGGTTTGATCTTCAGTCATCACTTCTAAGTATTTTTTGATGAGTTGGTACTGCATCCAGTTGGCACAGACAGAACCTGTTTCTCCATAAGTGACGAGTTCATAAGGGTAAAGGGCAATTTCAAAGCTCAAGTTGTTATCAATCATGACCTGCATAGCTTTAGCTGCTGTGCATTTCCCTTTGTACTCATCGATTGGCTTACCATAGATACGTTCTTTAGGTCTCCAACGATAGCCATAGATGCGTCCTCGTGTCTTGAGTTCTTCTAAAAATTCTGGAATCACTTCTTCGTGGAATTTTTTAGGCACATAACGCAAGGCATTCTTCAAAGCAATTTCCGTTTGTGCTTGCGTCAAACGAAAACCTCTATCAGGTGCCCGACGAATACCGTCTTCAAATACCGTCTTTTCAGGCAGTACATCGTCCAATTTGACTGTCATGGCAGCTGCAATATCTGCCTCACTAAAATATGACATAAAAACGCCTCCTTGAATATTATTATCGGTAATAGTTTACCAGTCAATAGTCAATAAAAAGTCTTTTTAAATGAAAAGGCAACCAAAAACTTAAAAAATAGAGCTAATCCGTTATTTTTGACCCAAATTTGACGCTTTCTGAGTAATCTAATAGTATATTAGATATAAGCGTAATCACACACCAACTAAGGAGGCTCTACATGGTTGCTGATCTTTTACTCACACATTTTAATCAGGTCTTCTGTCCAAACGATCCTGGACACCCTCTCTTTGGTCAGGAGATGAATGAAGCCCAAATTCTTGAAGATGGCTATATCGCCGTTAAAGATGGGCGTATCCTAGCGGTCGGTTCAGGTGAACCCGATTCATCTTTGATTGGCCCAGAAACCATCACCCATTCTTACCCGGGGAAAATTGCAACACCAGGTATTATCGATTGCCACACTCACCTCGTTTATGGTGGCAGTCGGGAACATGAGTTTGCTAAAAAATTAGCAGGGGTTTCTTATTTAGACATTCTAGCACAAGGTGGCGGAATTTTAAATACGGTAAGGGCTACAAGAGAGGCTAGTTTTGACACCCTTTATCAAAAATCCAAACGCTTGCTGGATTACATGCTCCTTCACGGCGTAACGACTGTGGAAGCTAAAAGTGGCTACGGGTTAAACTGGGAAACAGAGAAACGGCAACTTGATGTCGTAGCTGCCCTAGACAAAGACCATCCAATTGATTTGGTCTCTACCTTCATGGCAGCCCATGCTATTCCTGAAGAATACAAGGGCAATAGTCAAGCTTATTTAGACCTTATCGTTAACGACATGCTGCCACGTGTTAAGGAAGAAAATCTAGCAGAATTCTGTGATATCTTTTGTGAAAAAAATGTCTTTACGGCTGAAGAAGCTCGTTATTTGCTAAGCAAAGCGAAGGAAATGGGCTTTAAACTCCGCATCCATGCTGATGAAATCGCATCGATTGGTGGAGTAGATGTGGCAGCAGAATTGGGAGCAACTAGTGCTGAACACCTCATGATGGCGACAGACGATGGTATCGCTAAAATGAGTGAGGCTAAGGTTATTGGTAACTTACTGCCAGCAACAACCTTTAGTTTGATGGAAGATACCTATGCTCCTGCTCGTAAAATGATTGAAAAAGGAATGGCGATTACCCTGTCAACCGACAGTAATCCTGGCAGTTGCCCAACGGCTAACATGCAATTTGCCATGCAGCTTGGTTGCTTCATGATGGGCTTGACCCCTGTGGAAGTCTTAAACGCTGCTACCATCAACGCTGCTTACTCTGTCAATCGTCAAGATAGCATTGGTAGTTTCACAGTTGGAAAAGACGCCGATATTGCCATTTTTGACGCACCAAACATCGACTATCCCTTCTACTTCTTTGCAACCAACTTGATTCATCAGGTTTACAAAAAAGGCGACCTAAAAGTCGATCAGGGTCGAATTGTCTAAAAAGTCAACTAAAAAAGAAGTTTAGATTATCTAAGCTTCTTTTTGCATACCTCCCATACCAGTCTAACAACCAATCATACTGCTAGTATTATCCAAATATTTCAACTTGACGCAACTCGTATTTTAGGGTAAAATATAATCTGTTACGGCGGTATAGCCAAGTGGTAAGGCACGGCTCTGCAAAAGCTTGATCGTCGGTTCAAATCCGTCTACCGCCTTCATGATAAAGCGCTTCAGAAATGAGGTGCTTTTTTCATTTCTATCCCTTCTTTTCTGCTATAATAGAGGCATGACAAATACGAAACATAAATTATTACTAATCGACGGTTCTTCCGTTGCGTTTAGGGCTTTCTTCGCCCTTTACAATCAAATCGACCGCTTTAAAAACACAACAGGCCTTCACACTAACGCCATTTATGGCTTTCACCTCATGCTAGACCACCTTATGGAACGGGTACAACCAACGCATATTTTGGTGGCTTTTGATGCTGGCAAAACAACCTTCCGCACCGAGATGTACGCCGACTATAAGGCTGGACGTGCCAAGACACCTGAGGAATTTAGAGAACAATTTCCATACATTAAAGACATGCTAGCCGCTCGTGGTATTGCTAGCTATGAGTTGGCCAACTACGAGGCCGATGATATCATCGGAACGCTGGATAAAATGGCTGAGCTAGAAGACTTTGACGTCACCATTGTCTCAGGTGATAAGGACTTGATTCAGCTAACCGACCAAAATACGGTCGTTGAAATCTCCAAAAAAGGCGTTGCGGAATTCGAAGAATTTACACCAGCCTACCTCATGGAGAAAATGGGAATCACTCCTGAACAGTTTATCGACCTCAAAGCCCTTATGGGGGATAAGTCTGACAACATCCCAGGCGTGACGAAAATCGGCGAGAAAACAGGTCTCAAATTGCTTTTAGAGTATGGTAGCTTGGAGGGGATTTACGACCATATTGATGACATGAAGCCGTCCAAGATGAAAGAAAACCTCATCAATGACAAAGAGCAAGCCTTCTTGTCAAAAACACTGGCCACTATCAACACCCAAACACCAATCACTATCGGTCTAGCAGACACGGTTTACTCAGGGCCAGATATTGAGGCACTAGCCAACTTCTACGATGAGATGGGCTTTACCCAATTCAAAAATGCCTTGGCTGGAGAGACGAAAGCACCAACCTTTAGCAGCCAATTCGAAGAAGTCAACGAGATTTCTGACCAGCTCTTCAGTGACCAAGATTTCTTCTACGTTGAAATACTGAATGACAATTACCACGTCGAAGACATTATCGGCTTTGCTTGGGGGACAAAAGAAGCTATCTACGCCTCGACCAATCTAGATTTGCTACAAACACCAGCCTTTCAAAAAGCCTTATCCAAGCCTCTACAAACCTACGATTTTAAGCGGGTTAAGGTTTTGCTAAGCCATCACGGGATTGATATCCCAGCGCCAGCCTTTGACAGCCGCCTCGCCAAATACCTCCTCTCAACGGTTGAAGATAACCAACTCTCAACCATCGCTCGTCTCTATACCGATTTGCCTTTAGAAAGCGATGACGTCGTGTATGGCAAAGGCGCCAAACGCGCTATCCCTGAAAAGGATATTCTCTTAGGGCATTTAGCCAAAAAAATCCAAGTTTTAATTGCAAGCAAGGAGCCCATGCTAGCTAAACTAGAAGAGCACGACCAAATTGACCTCCTCTTTGATATGGAGCAGCCGCTGGCAAACGTCCTAGCCAAGATGGAAATCGCTGGTATCAAGGTCAACGGTGGTACCTTAGCTGAGATGGCTCTGGAAAATCAAGCCATTATCGATAGGTTAACTCAAGAGATTTATGAGCTTGCTGGGCAAGAGTTCAACATCAACTCTCCCAAACAGCTCGGTATCCTACTCTTTGAAACCATGGGCTTGCCACTCGAATACACCAAGAAGACCAAGACAGGTTATTCAACAGCAGTTGATGTTTTAGAGCGTCTAGCCTCTATCTCACCCATTGTCTCTAAGATTTTAGAATACCGGCAAATCACTAAGCTCCAATCAACCTATCTGATTGGCTTACAAGACTACATTCGTAAAGACGGTAAAATCCACACACGCTATGTCCAAGATTTAACGCAGACGGGTCGTTTGTCATCAACTGACCCTAATCTGCAAAATATTCCCATCCGTTTGGAGCAGGGTCGTCTCATTCGCAAGGCCTTCACCCCATCAACTGACAAGGCTGTGCTACTCAGTTCTGACTATTCCCAAATCGAGCTCCGTGTTCTCGCCCATATCTCTGGCGATGAGCACCTGATTGCTGCCTTTAATGAAGGTGAAGACATCCATACTGCAACAGCCATGCGTGTCTTTGGTATTGAAACACCAGAAGACGTCACTAGCAATGACCGTCGGAACGCTAAAGCCGTTAACTTTGGGATTGTTTATGGTATCTCTGACTTTGGCCTAGCAAACAATCTCGGTATTCCACGCAAACTAGCCAAAGAATACATCGAAACCTATTTTGAACGCTATCCTGGCATCAAGCATTATATGGAAACGGTCATTCGTGAAGCTAAGGATAAAGGCTACGTTGAAACCCTCTTTAAGCGCCGCCGTGAATTACCAGACATCAATTCTCGCAACTTCAATGTCCGTCAATTTGCTGAACGGACTGCCATCAACTCACCTATCCAAGGCAGCGCCGCAGACATTCTCAAGATTGCCATGATTCATTTGGATAAAGCCCTAGTAGAAGGGAACTTCAAGTCCAAAATGTTACTCCAAGTGCACGATGAGATTGTCCTAGAAGTCCCAGAAAGCGAGATTCCTGCCATTCAACAACTGGTAAAAACCACCATGGAATCAGCAATCGCCTTGAAAGTGCCCTTGCTTGCGGAAGAATCCTACGGCAAGACTTGGTATGACGCAAAATAAGACCTCGCTTTCTCACCTCTACAAGCTGAGAAAGCTATGCACCATAATTTCTAGGAAACATCATTGGACTTTAAGGAAAGTTTAAGCAATATTGCCTATACTATTTACATCCTAAACTTTTTCATAATCTCCTAAACCAAGTCCGCAACTGTGGGCTTGGTTTTTTTGTTAAGTAAAAAGCCTAGTCACAACTAGGCTACAAGAGCTATTCTTCGATACGGATTGTCATGGACACTGTATCAACCAAGACCTGTGCTCCGATGGTCAAAGTAAATAAGGGCTGAGTATGAGCAAAGTCAGTATCATAAAGGACAGGAATGGTCTTCAAAACCGGATGCTTGTCCAATATGTACTGAAGTAACTCCGGTGTCATGGCGCACTCTTTTGGAAATCTCCCCAAAACCATGGCCTGAGGTTGCGGATAAGCCTGCAACAGGGCTGCTAGATTGCGGTCAAATTCAAAATAATCATCTTCCTCGGCCGATTCTAAAAAGAGAACATACCGTTCTGGTTTCGGAGCATAGGGCGTTCCTCTCAGCAAGCTAAAGGTTGATAGGTTCCCTCCTATCAAGGTACCGCTAGCGCAGCCCTCTTGATAAATTTTCCATTCTGTCGGCATGAAGTGACGTGGCTGACTAGGATCATACCAAGGATCACTAGACCACTCTTGACTAGGTTCCAAGTCATATGTTTTCTGACCAACAGCTTTCAACCAAGCAGCTGTTTGATAAGCTTGTCCTTCCTCCATCTTAAAACTGGAATAAGATGGTCCCATATAAGTTTGTAACCCTGTCTTTGCATAGATAGCATTTAAAATCGCCGTCGTGTCGGAGTAACCACAGATGACCTTAGGATTTTGGGCAATCAAGTCATAATCCAGATAAGGCAAGAGTTCATTCGAATTAAAGCCTCCTATAGTTGCCAAGATACCATCTACCGATGCATCTGAAAAAGCAGCATGCAAATCTGATACCCTACTCGCTATTGAAGCCGAGTCCAATAAATCATTTTTAAAATAATGCTCTGAAAACGATACGCTAAATCCTAATGCCTCCAGCCTTTCTTTAGCTGAGAGGTTGGCATCAAAACCACCAATACGTTCGATAGATGACGATGGACTGAGAATCCGTAGATGACTTCCTGGTTTTAAAATAGGCATAAGCACTCCTCCTTTGAGCTTTTCAAGATTATAGCATAAGCCCAAGTGATGAACAAGACTAGAAAAATTGACCTATTTTTTTAGATAAAAAATAGCATAAAAATCTAGTTATCCGCATAAAAACTGGACTTATCACACTTTATCAAGGTCAAAACCACTCAATTTACTACTAATTTACTACTTATGAATGAGCTTTGATACGACGATTTATCCTTGAAAAGTGAAGATATAAAGATACTTCCAATAAAATTTGAATATTTAATAGGTAGACACTTCAAAAAATGAGGTGTCTATTTTTTTACCCGATTTTGAAAGGAAGTGAACTTATGAAAACAAAAAATCAAGAATCAAAAGGTCGTTCCCCACTCTTTAAGACCATCAAACATTCATTCAGCCAATAAAAAAGAAAGGATAGGTAAAAATATGGAACTTAAATTTGTGATTCCCAACATGGAAAAAACATTCGGCAATTTAGAATTTGCTGGCGAGGATAAAGTCGTTCAGCGAAGAATCAACGGACGGCTAACTGTCTTATCAAGAAGCTATAATCTCTATTCTGATGTTCAAAGAGCAGATGATATTGTGGTGGTGCTTCCTGCTGAAGCTGGCGAAAAACATTTCGGCTTTGAGGAACGTGTGAAGTTAGTCAATCCACGTATTACCGCAGAGGGCTACAAAATCGGCACTCGTGGTTTTACAAATTACCTTTTACATGCTGACGACATGATAAAAGAATAAAGAAAGAGAGGAAAAATGATGAGATTAGCAAATGGCATTGTATTAGATAAAGACACGACTTTTGGAGAATTGAAATTCTCTGCTCTACGTCGTGAAGTGAGAATCCAAAATGAAGACGGGTCGGTTTCAGATGAAATCAAGGAACGTACCTATGACTTAAAATCCAAAGGACAAGGACGCATGATTCAAGTAAGTATTCCTGCCAGCGTGCCTTTGAAAGAGTTTGATTATAACGCACGGGTGGAACTTATCAATCCCATTGCGGACACCGTTGCTACTGCCACCTATCAAGGAGCAGATGTTGACTGGTATATCAAGGCAGACGATATTGTGCTGACAAAGGATTCTAGTTCATTCAAAGCTCAACCACAAGCAAAGAAAGAACCGACACAAGACAAATAGTCGCTAGGTAGAAAGGAGACTTTTTCGCATGAAACAGCGTGGTAAAAGGATTCGCCCATCTGGTAAAGATTTAGTCTTTCATTTTACGATAGCGTCACTCCTGCCTGTTTTCCTGCTGGTTGTCGGACTGTTTCATGTGAAGACAATCCAGCAGATCAACTGGCAGGATTTTAACCTATCACAAGCAGATAAGATTGACATTCCCTATTTAATTATCAGTTTCAGTGTCGCAATTCTTATCTGCTTGCTGGTAGCGTTTGTATTCAAACGGGTTCGCTATGATACGGTTAAACAACTTTACCACCGTCAAAAACTGGCAAAGATGATACTTGAAAACAAGTGGTATGAATCTGAACAGGTCAAAACAGAGGGTTTCTTTAAAGATAGTGCTGGTCGTACAAAGGAAAAGATAACCTACTTCCCTAAAATGTATTATCGACTTAAAAATGGCTTGATACAGATACGGGTGGAAATCACGCTGGGAAAATATCAAGACCAACTCTTACACTTGGAAAAGAAATTAGAGAGTGGCTTGTACTGTGAGCTGACGGATAAAGAGTTAAAGGATTCCTATGTGGAATATACTTTGCTCTATGACACCATAGCCAGTCGTATTTCTATTGATGAAGTAGAAGCTAAAGATGGTAAACTTCGCTTAATGAAAAACGTATGGTGGGAATATGATAAGCTCCCTCATATGTTGATTGCTGGTGGTACAGGTGGCGGTAAAACTTACTTTATACTGACACTGATTGAAGCCTTGCTTCATACAGATTCAAAACTGTATATTCTTGACCCGAAAAATGCTGATCTTGCGGACTTAGGTTCTGTGATGGCAAATGTCTACTATAGAAAAGAAGACTTGCTTTCTTGCATTGAAACATTCTATGAAGAAATGATGAAACGTAGTGAGGAAATGAAGCAGATGAAGAACTATAAGACTGGCAAAAATTATGCTTACTTAGGTCTCCCGGCACACTTCTTAATCTTTGATGAATACGTCGCTTTCATGGAAATGCTGGGAACAAAAGAAAACACCGCAGTTATGAATAAGCTGAAACAGATTGTCATGTTAGGTCGTCAAGCTGGCTTCTTTCTAATACTGGCTTGTCAACGTCCAGACGCAAAATATTTAGGCGACGGAATCCGTGATCAGTTTAATTTCAGAGTGGCTTTAGGTCGTATGTCTGAAATGGGCTATGGCATGATGTTTGGCAGTGACGTACAAAAGGATTTCTTCTTAAAGCGAATCAAAGGTCGTGGCTATGTTGATGTAGGAACAAGTGTCATATCAGAGTTTTATACTCCCCTTGTACCAAAAGGATATGATTTCTTGGAGGAAATTAAAAAGTTATCCAACAGCAGACAGTCCACGCAGGCGACGTGCGAAGCGGAAGTCGCAGGTGTGGACTGATCTTGCTGGCTGGTGTGGCAATAGCCACGCCAGCACTTAACCCCCCGTATCTAACAGGGGGGTACAAATCGACAGGAAACAGTCAAAAAAACATTAGAAAATCCTTTGGTTACAAGGGATTTACAAAATTTCAGCGTATGTCAAATGGGCTTTAAAAGTTGACATACGCCTTTTTGATTGGAGGGATTTTTACTGAATGAACAAACTTGGTTACAGCATTTAAAAGAAAAACGCTTGGCTTATGGACTATCTCAAAACCGTTTAGCTGTTGCGACTGGTATTACAAGGCAGTATCTAAGCGATATTGAAACAGGAAAAGTCAAGCCATCAGAGGATTTACAGCAGTCCCTTTGGGAAGCTCTGGAACGCTTCAATCCCGACGCTCCCCTTGAAATGCTGTTTGATTATGTAAGAATTCGCTTTCCGACAACAGACGTACAGCAGGTGGTCGAAAACATCTTACAACTGAAACTGTCCTATTTTCTTCATGAGGACTATGGTTTCTATTCTTATTCAGAGCATTATGCTTTAGGCGACATATTCGTCCTTTGCTCCCATGAACTGGACAAAGGAGTTCTGGTGGAATTGAAAGGTCGTGGGTGCAGACAATTTGAAAGCTATCTTCTGGCACAACAAAGAAGCTGGTATGAGTTCTTTATGGACGTTTTGGTGGCTGGCGGTGTGATGAAACGCCTTGACCTTGCCATTAACGATAAGACAGGGATTTTAAATATCCCTGTACTCACTGAAAAGTGCCAACAGGAAGAATGTATCTCCGTCTTCCGCAGTTTTAAAAGCTATCGCAGTGGCGAACTGGTACGCAAAGAGGAAAAGGAATGTATGGGAAACACCCTCTATATCGGTTCATTACAAAGTGAAGTTTATTTCTGTATCTATGAAAAGGACTACGAGCAGTACAAGAAAAATGATATTCCCATTGAAGACGCAGAAGTAAAAAACCGTTTTGAGATTCGATTGAAAAATGAGCGTGCCTATTATGCAGTCCGTGATTTACTCGTCTATGACAATCCAGAGCATACCGCCTTTAAAATTATCAATCGGTATATCCGTTTTGTAGATAAAGACGATTCCAAACCTCGTTCTGATTGGAAACTGAATGAAGAATGGGCTTGGTTTATTGGGAACAATCGTGAACGATTAAAACTAACCACAAAACCAGAGCCTTACTCCTTCCAAAGGACGCTGAACTGGCTATCTCATCAAGTTGCCCCGACCTTAAAGGTTGCGATTAAACTTGATGAAATCAACCAGACGCAGGTTGTAAAAGACATTCTCGACCATGCGAAACTGACAGACCGACACAAGCAGATTTTGAAGCAACAGTCAGTAAAAGAACAGGACGTGATAACAACAAAAAAATAACTCAAATACAAATTCATTGAATATAGAGAGGAGAACATTTTTATGAATTTTGGACAAAACCTTTATAACTGGTTTCTATCAA
>JAKTNK010000024.1 GCA_029593465.1 Streptococcus suis | reverse complement strand
GGAGAAGACAAGTTAAAATTACACTATACTAGCCATTTTGATAAACTAGTCAACAAAGAATAAGTGAAATCATTCTTTACCTTTTAACGATATACAAATCAAGGATGTCTAAATAAAAATCATCTACTCTGACAACTTTTCCTCTGTACCTATAGTCAGTTAAAAAGCCTTGGAAACAGCTTATTCCAAGGCTTTCTTTGTATTTTATTGTATCAATTACCTTATTCCGATTTCACTAGCAATCAGTTTAATCGTCATAAAATCCTCCCTCATCTCCTATTATAAACAAATGGGGCAACAGGAACTAAGCCTTTTCTCTGAAAAACTGATACTATTCTTGGAAATCAAAAGACCACACAGGGGTGGTCTCAGATATTATACTAACTCAGTTGCATTTTCGGCTTCTTCTTGGAGCAATTTCTTGTCATATACTGTGATGAATGGGTAGTAGATGAGAAAGGCAACCAAGGCGCAGACGAAGGCAACAATGATGGCTTTCCAGTCAGCTGTTCCAAGGAAGGCTCCGATACCCACAGGTGTTGGCCATGGCACTTGTGCAATAACAGGTTTGATAAGCTCTAGTTTCATGGAGAAGTAATAAACAGACATTGAAGCAATCGGTGCTAGCATAAACGGAATGGCTAGGGCTGGATTATAGATGATTGGCAAGCCAAAGATTAACGGCTCATTGATGTTGAAAATACCGGGCACGATAGAGGCTTTACCGATGGCTGACAGCTGCTCTGATTTGGCACGTGTGGCTAGCCATAGGCAGAGTCCTAGAGTCGCACCAGAACCACCAGCGATGACGAACATGTTTGAAAACTCACCGGCAACGACGAAGCGTTCACCTGAAGCATTCAACGCCATATTGGCAAGGGCAATCGGATTGACAAAGGCAAAGATAATATTAGCCCCGTGAATCCCAACAATCCAGAGCGCTTGGGTGAGAAGGTAGATAATAACAAGACCAATCCAGGTATTTGTCAAGTGAGAAACAAAGCCAAACGGAATGGCAATCACTTGGAAGATATCCGTACCAAGGACAATAAGCAGACCATTTAAAAGAATAACAAAGAAGGCAACCACGAATGACGGAATCAAGGCTGTGAAACCACGAGATACCCCTTCTGGAACAGACTCAGGCATTTTGATAACCCAGTTGTTCTTCACACACATGCGGTACAAGAGAACGGAAACCACACCCATGATGATGGCAGTAAAAATCCCTGTTGTCCCAAAACGAGAAACCCCATTGGCCATGGCCCAGCCATCAGCAACAACACCGCCCTCTTTGAGAGAAACGACTGCTGACATCATTCCTTCTTCGAAAATGATTTGCGGAACGGTCATAATGAAGGCAAAGAGACCTAAAAGCGCACCGTTAAGAGGAGCCATATCTAACTCTTCTTCTTCGGCGTAGATTTTGGTCAACTCATAGGCAATCGCAAGCACGAAGTAAAGAGACAGTGAGCCCATTGTCGCATAGTTGGCAATCATGTAAAGGGCTGTGAATTTGTCAAATGAAGCTGCAAAAATATCAGCAACAATTGGCCAGAATGAAAAGGCTTGAGGCAAGATACTAAAGACCAAAAACATTGACCCAACAATAGTGAACGGTACGGCAGCCATACCAGCAGCTGTGATAGCACGAACCACTTTATAGGATGCCAATTTCCCCATTGGACCCATGAGATACTTGTCCAATAGACCAAAGAAACCTTTTTGTTCTTCCATAAGAACTCCTCCTAAAAATTAAATGTATTTTTCAATCCTTTGAAAACGTTGGTAATAGCTGTCCTTATTTCGCTTAATGAGCTTAATACGGTTTAAATTCATACGAACAAGGACCACTCCTAAAACTTGTAGCAGAATCACCATCACCTTGGCAGGCAAGTGATTGGTTAGGGTTGGTAGTAAGACAGATGTTTGGTTAAAGAGTGTCAACATCATGACAAAGACATTAGTTGCCAACTGTGCTTTTAAAGCAAATTCTGTACGTGATAGTCTAGCTTTCGTTGCCCCATAGAGCCTAAACTGCTCAACTGTTGCCATGATTAAAAGGACCAGCAAAACAATCGGCATAAGCATGTACAGACTTGGCTTAAAAAACAAGGTTAGCGACCAATAAACATTGGCAAAGAAAAAGAGGGCTAGGCTGTAGCGAAAGAGCATGTAACGGTTAAAGGCAGTGTTTTTTCGCTTGACTTCTCTTCTAATCGCCTCTGCCGTTTTGGGTGTCTTGTGCTTTTGATGAATAGACCTTACCTTACTCATATCCTTACCTTCCTATCCGACTTTTCGGTACAACGCCAACATCTCAATAGCCACTTCGCGTAGGGTCATGGTTGTCATGAGATGATCCTGAGCATGTACCATGATGATTTCAATCTTAATATCAACGCCGCTGGCATACTGTTGCAACAATTCTGTTTGGGCGTGGTGAGCTTCTAGCATGTCTGCATTGGCATCTTCTAAGAGCTGTTCAGCCTTATCGTAGGCACCCTCACGCATGGCTGCAAAAGCTTCGTGGACCAAAGTCCGAGCATTGCCGCTACTAAGGATAATCCCAAAAGCAGCCATTTGTAACTCTTCTGTAGTCATCATTAACTCCTTTCATTTCCTAAAAATATCGCCTTAAAGCTTTCAAAATCCTTGGCATGGATGAGTTTATCTTTAATGTCAGCTAGGTCAACCAAATCAACAATCCGATTAGTAATATCTTTCAAGCCTTGATTTAAGTAGGGAGACGGTGACACTAGGAAAACCAGCTTCACCGCTTCAAAGCCGTCTTCCCAAACCACCCCATTTTTGATGATAGCAACGGCAATGTGATGTTTTTCAGTGACCGGTTTTAAGGGATGGGGGACAGCAATATCTTGATCAAAAACGACTGTGCTCAACTGCTCTCGCTTATTGATAAAATCGACCAAGATTTCTCGCTGACGGCTATCATCTGGAACAACTAAACCAACCATTTTAGCCACAAGGTCTACCTTATCGGCCTCTTCCAAAACGACAAATCGCTCTCTTGAAAAATACTCATCAAAAACAGACCGCAAACAAGATTTACCCAAAGGATTCTCTGCCTGCTGAACTTGCCTATGACGGTTTTTTCTGCGTAGGTTAGACAACATCGCTTTGGTAGCAAGCACTTCTTGTTCTGGTAAGAAAACACTAACCGTTTGCACAGGAACCGTAAAGACCAAGTTGGACAAATCGATGGTTGACATAATCATATCAATGCCCTCTAGTTTGTCATTGGTTAAGTCATAATAACCGATGACATCTGAGATAGTCACCCACTGCCCCAACTCATTCATGATGCGATTCTTGAGCATCTGAGCACTACCAAAACCTGTGGCACAGATGACAAGAAGGTTACACTTTGTTTTCTCCTTGTGCCGCTCAATAGAAGCCATAAAATGTAGGGCAACATAAGCAATTTCGTCCTCTGACAAAGAGTAAGTTTGAAAGGACGAAAGACCTGACATAAAGCCCTTTGTCAGTTGAAACATATCTGGATAACGTTGTTTAATATCATCTAACAAGGGATTGTCCAGATGGATGTCGTTGGTCAATCTTTCAAGCAGAATTTCCAAGTGAGTCACCAAGCCTTCTATCAAGGACAGGTCACTTAAGAAATCATAACCGTCTTGAGCATCAGAGTCTTCTAAACGTCTGCTGATTTCCTGCCTTAGGTTTGCAGCCCTGTGAGGAGATTGCTCATTGGCCATTGATTTGGAGAGCAAATGCAATGCAATATAGGCCGTCTCTTCATCAGGGATGATATCAACTTCTTTGAAACGCTGTGAGAGGCGTTTGGTGATGTTCTTAGCTACGGAAAATTCCTTCGCATATTTCTTCGTGTCTAAGTCAATCGGGGCAATCCGAAAACCTTTTTGAAAGCGCTGAATGGCTAATCCAAGATGAATAACCAGATTTTGAATGGCATAATCAGACAATTTCAAGCCTTGATTTCGGCATTCATCTAAGACAATAATGGTCAACTCTTCCAAGGAAATGGGCAAGGCTAGCATGTCATTGCCAACAAAATTAGTCATGTTTTGGTGAAAGTGGTCCCCAAAGAAATAATCCATAATAAAGTGGCGCTTATCTTGTTCCTTACCTAAAACATAGACGCCACGATAGGGCTTGCTTTCGATGCTGAGCTGGTAGTTGGCAAGTATTTCTCTGATTTTCTTGAAATCAGAGGACAAGGTAGAACGACTGATGAAGAGTTGGTCGGCTAGATCATCAAATAAAATAGCCTCTTCTTCAAAAATCAGCTTGTTGAGAATGACCTTATGACGATTATCAATGTCACTGTAATCTAAACCAAGTGTCAAATCATTTGCAATCAGAAACTGATGGTAGGTATCCTCATCCACAATGTCCAGCTGATAACCAAACCCTTGCTTGGAAATAATCTGAAATCCCGTTTCGTCAAGCGACAAGTCCGACGATAATTTTTTAATGTAGGTCCGAATCGTTCTATCCGAATAAGAGAGATAATCTGCCAAGACTTTACTGGTTGAAAACTCACCTCGATGTTGGTAGAGGTATTGTAAAATCATCTTTTCTTTGCTTGTCAGCATATCATCCCCCTAGGTTAAAATCATCCGTCTATTATAACAAGGATTTAGAGATTATCCAAAACCAGCTTGGCCATCTTTTCAATCCCCATTGGAATAGGAATATAAGCTTGAGGTGGGATTTGAACGATGGGTTTGCCTACTTTTTCAGCGGCATCTGCAAATTGTTTGTAGTGCATTTTGGTCTGCGGACTGATGAGGTATAAATCATACTCCGCCGCATTGATTTTTTTACTACCTTCAGGAACGCCCACTGCATTCATTTCGATATCATGTCCTTGTTCTGCCAAAAGGGTTTGTGTTTTTTTAGCAATCAGTGATGATGACATCCCACCAGCACAGATAATTAACGCTTTTGTCATAACTATATCCTCCCAATAATATATGATTGATTTATGGTTTCATTGTATTTGAAATCGCTCGCAACTTCAAAAGGGACTTTTTCCTTAGCACTACGGAAAAAGTCCCTATTTAATTTTTAATCACTGCCGCAGGACAAGAACAAAAACTCAGTTCCAACGAACTGAGTTTTGCTTTAGAAGATTTTTCTAACCAAGTTAGCCCAAGTGAATGATAAACTGAACACCCTTTAGACAAACTGCCGATAGGTCACAATCACTTGACTCGGTTTTAAGTCAAACTCTTTCATAATGAGGTCTCTTAAACGGCGATCATTGATGGAGGAAGCCACACTGTAACCATCTTCAGTTTCAAACTTAACCTTGACCACTTGATTCAAGGCGTCGTTATGCCTGATATCGGGCTTATCACTATTTTTAAAGCTAATAAAATAAGTCGTGTATTTCGTATCTGTGCCATAAGCAGGGGTTATTTGTCTTCTCCTGACACCAATTATAATCCTAATAAACAGATACATAAATCCAAAAATAACCACTAATCCGAATAATACGTTCATTTGTAAACCTCTTTCTGCTTTTAATCACACCAATGGATGGGTAACAAAGCAGTCATCTCGGTGGTTTAAACAAACGCAATCGTAAAAACAAAGGCACGTACCGCATCTTCGTCACTCTTTCTCATAACATTATCCCTATCATAACATCAAAAAACTATTTTAGCAATCGCTTACATCTGTTTGTGACATATCTCTGCCTATCGCCTTGCAGTCACTACTTATTTGTAGATGAGTTTGCAAACTAAGATGGTACTGGTTAAGACTAGGCTAATCCCATTGGCCAAAATCAAGGGCAAGTCCCCAATCATCAAACCATGTATCAGCCAGAGTCCAATCCCTGTCACCGTCATGCTATACATCCCTAGCGAGATGGCTGAGGTATCTTTGGTTTGAAAAATTTTAACAACCTGAGGGACAAATCCAAAGGTTGTTAGACAAGCTGCCACAAATCCTATCATATCTTCTCCTATATTCTCTAAACTCCTATTGATATCAGAGGCCAAACAAGCCCATCAAACCTCACAGGGTCAACAAGGTCGTCACTAGCGTGATTGCTCCAGAAATCCCGATAAAAGCGTAGGTCAATCGTCTTAAGAGACCGGCATCTATCCTATCCACAATGCGGTTGCCAATCTGCAAGCCCAACTGAATGGCTACAATTCCCACCAAGGCAAAAGGCAGTAACTGAGCTGTAATAATGCCACTAAAGAATCTAAGAGAAAAACTATAAAGACCCGATAGCGCAAAAGATAGCTGCAAACTCCCCAAGTATTCCTCAACCGATGAAGTCATGGCCAGATAGAGAATAACCATAAGCGGTCCACCAATGCTAAAAAAGCCGTCACAAAGACCTGAAAAAAGTCCCACCCCCAGCATAACAGGCAAACTAGCTTTAAGCTCAAGCTCTTTTTTCTGCCATAAAAAGTAGGCTGACAGACCAATCAAAAATAAGGAAAAAGCCATCTTGAGTAAGCCTTGATTAAGCCCTTTAGAAAGCGAAATCGCTATGGTCGATCCTAACAAGAACGACAGACACGGCCAAATTATAATCCGGAAATTAATAGCACTGCGGTAGCGAAAAGCCATAGCAGATACCAAGGTCAACCCAATCATCCCCGATAGACCAGCAGCCTGGGGCAAATCGAACAGATTAGCTAAGACCAACATCATTAAAACGCCTGCCCCAAAGCCTGTCACACCTTGGACGATACCCGACCCCAGAGCAGCTATCATCAACAATACATAAACCATATCTCTATTTTAGAGATTTTTTCCGTTAGAAGCAATCACCTTTTTATACCACTCATAAGAAAGCTTAGGAGAGCGCTCATAAGTTCCTTCACCATTGTCATCCTTATCAACATAAATAAAGCCATAGCGTTTCCGCATTTCACCAGTGCCGGCAGACACAAGGTCGATACAACCCCAAGGCGTGTAGCCCATAAGGTCAACCCCATCTTCTTCAACAGCCAAGATAAACTGTTTAATGTGAGCACCCAGATAGTCAATGCGGTAATCATCATGCACCCTACCGTCTTCTGCCACTTGGTCAATAGCTCCAAAACCATTTTCCACAATAAACAGTGGCAAATGATAATGATCGGTAAGCCAGTTGAGCGCATAACGTAAACCTTCTGGATCAATTTGCCACTCCCACTCAGAAGCCTCTACATAAGGATTTCTAACCAAGTCCTCGGTTTCCAGATAATCAAAGTGGGGATTGTCACGATGGTAGTCAATCGCAAAAGACATGTAGTAGCTAAAACCAATATAATCCACACAACCTGCCAAAAGGTCTTCTTGATCCTGTTCGGTAAAGTCCAGCTCAATACCCTTACGTTCCAAATACTTGATCATATGCTGAGGGTATCTGCCAAACACATGCACATCAGTAAAGAAATAGCGCTTTTGCATGGCTTTTTGAGCCATTAAGACATCCTTGGGACTGCAGGTAGCTGGGTAAATCGGGCACATGGCAATCATACAACCGATTTGGAAATCAGGATTGATGGCATGACCAATCTTAACCGCACGAGCCGAGGCAACCAATTCATAGTGAGCTGCCTGATACATAATCGCTTCACGATTGTCTCCTTCTTGGTAAACAATACCAGAGTTAGTAAATGGCGCAAAATCCTCTTGGTAATTGGCTTGATTATTGATTTCATTGAAGGTCATCCAATACTTAACCTTGTCCTTGTAACGCTTAAAGACCGTTTCCGCAAAACGGACAAAGAAATCAATGGTCTTACGATTACGGAAACCACCGTATTCTGTCACCAAGTGATAAGGTAATTCGAAATGCGATAGGGTCACCACCGGCTCAATGCCATATTTGAGGCATTCGTCAAAAAGGTCATCATAAAATTGCAGCCCTGCTTCATTAGGCTCTGTTTCATCACCATTAGGAAAAATCCGCGTCCAAGCAATCGAGGTTCTAAAACACTTAAAGCCCATATCGGCAAACAGAGCAATGTCTTCCTTATAGCGATGGTAAAAATCAATCGCCTCGTGATTGGGATAGTACTTTCCTTCTTGGACACCGTCTGTGATTTCACGGGGAACACCATGACGGCCTGCTGTCATGACATCAGCCACGCTGATACCTTTACCACCTTCTTGCCAGCCACCCTCTAATTGGTGGGCTGCAACAGCACCGCCCCATAAGAAATCCTTAGGTAATCTTGACATAATAGCCTCCTTTATAGCATTTTTAATCTGATAAGATTATTCTAGCAAGCGTTTCCAAAAATAACCATATCACTTTTTTCCTTAATACTACGGAAAAAGGCTTCATAATCCCCCGTTCCATCATCGGCTAATTGCACAGCAGGCCCCAAAATAAATCACAGCCACTCCGTATGAATATCAGTGACACCTTTTCATAAAACAGGCATTGACCTGACAAGCAATCCATGATGATACAGAAACACCCCTATCTGAAACCAATACCCAAACATCATAAAACCAACCAGTACTTATTAGATAATAGCTACAGCAGTAGCCATCCATAACCCGTAACAATTGCTTCAAACCTTAACCCAAGAGCATCAACGTCACTGACATCTCCCCCTATTCATCACAGTATCTGACACGTCAAATCCCAAAGAAGCCGTTAAGAAACTTTTTCCAAACCCTAAACGTCTGAGCTTTCTCTCCAATGAATGCCTCGATCTTCACGAACACATCAAACATTATCTCCATAAACGTAATCCTTGAAAAGGCAAAGCTTGAATTAACGTTTGAAAACTCTACTATCAAGAACTGAAAAACATCATTTTGATGGTAGCACACAATCACTGCTCAATAGGAATGCTAATCAAAACGATAACACATCCTATCTGATAAATGACTAAGAAGACTGCAAGAATCAGCTTATCAAGCAATGGTCTCTCTTCTAGCTGATAATCAAAAAGAATAATCAGAGTTTCAATCAAGTATTCCCATTAGAGCATTGTCACTAGACTTAGCCCTGTTTTTCAAATGAAACGACACTCTTTCGATTCCAATAATCTTCCTCTGAGCAGAAAGAAAACGACCCTAGACGGGTCGCTCCATAATGATGTCTTTAAATGAACAGCTATCTCACCTAACGTCTGAACAAATCACCTGATTCTTCCATATGGTACATGGCAAATCTAAGATTAATCATTGGGCATGTCATAGCCAAGCCCATCTATTAAAAACACTATTGCTTATTTAATGAGTGCATCACCGAATCAGATAAAAAACAATTGCTCCTAATACTGTCAAATCGGTAGCTGATAATGTGAACAAGGCGTTAAACCTGCGATGACTTAGTGATTAGTTATCCCTTGGGACGATTTCCTACGATGTTATCTGAAATTAAACGTTTTCTTAGGCGTTTATCATACCAAACAATACCTCATGTTAGTCAGCTTAAGCTTCCTCAACCTTTATAAAGTTTTTTACCGCAACAGAATTGACCACAGTATTAACAACTTTCCGACTAATGTTAACTTGACATCACATCATCCGTGCCAGCACCTTTCATCACTTTTAGACAATTATCTTCTGTCAATTACGAATTAGAGAGGGCTTCAGCCGAAGCATCGTCTTCTGGCAAGGCATTGCCTCCCTTATTAAGCCAACTAATAACATCAAAATAATCACTGACATTCGGCATCAAGAAAATAGCATCAGATGCTTCTTGCCCTGGGATATAGACACTAGACTCCAAATCTGGTTCAGGGCGATTAACAAAAATAATTTTATTTTGATAAGGCAGTTGATCGATTTTCTTCAATAGGTCCGCATCTGCACCGTCACGATTATCAAACTTAAAGTATAGGTTATCATAATTAAGCCTCTCTTTACGACGATTCCACTTCTCGAAAGCTTCCTCTTTAGTCTTGTAATGCAGAAAGTGAATCTCAAGATCACCTAATTGCCCTATAGGATAGTAATAATCTCCCGGTGCAAAATATTCAAGTTCTTCACGAAAGGTCAACTCTTTAGTCATATAATATCGAAAGTGTGAGACCAGTTTATAATAATCTTTTGCATATAAAAATAAACCAACAAATGGACTTTGATAAGGAAGATTTTGTTCTTGATAAACATAGCCACCCCAGCAATTGTTACTAATAATTGAAAAATTGGTATTTTGTAATGTCATAAGACCTCCATACGAAATCATTACAGTTATATTATGATAGTATCAACCAAAAATCCTATTTGTGCTAATGAGACTACTGATAAAAAGGTGACCAATAAGCATCATCACACCTTTACCATTAGTCATTTTCCTTATCCTATTTGATACCCAAAACTAAGAAATCTTGACAAATAGTTACTTAATCATGTCTCAAGAGATAGACATATTGGTTGTACATCAAACTTAATGATAAGAAAAGTGTTTCACTGGACTATATCTCTGATCGGTGCTTAGCGAGATAGACATCAATAAAGAGCTGACTTTGAGAAGGCAGCGAGAGCCCTCACTAGAATGAAAAAAGGGGAGTGAGACCACTCAAAATAGAACCTCACCCTTCCTTTTCATCAATGAAGAACACAAATGTTAACAGTATGAACATTTTAGAAAAGTCATCTTAGGATTTTTAAAAACAAGGTCAACCACTACTGATTCTCTCAGGGAACACCCCATACAAATGAAGTCCCAAAAAGCAAACCTCTATGATAACTTTTAAACTTCTCTCCCTTGCTGCTGATGATGGATTACCATCTGACACTCTAATGGCAGTTTCCAGATGATATAAGCTATCAAACCGTTCTTATATTAGACTGGGAAGCTATCCTCTACACTCAAAAGATAAGCCCCATCATAATACCGAATTGCTAGCTGTCACACCTCTAAAAGAAAGACTTTAAAGTACTAAGAATCCCTAAGATAATAGATAGTATAATTGAGATAATCAGTATTAACTGAACATCAAAGCCTCGCTTTTCAGTCTCTTTTTTAGGAATATGATAACGCTCATCCTTTAAACGCTTCTCGATGCTTTTTTGAATTGGATTATGATCATTCATGGTCGTTAAAACTCCCTAATTAATTAGGTCACGATACTGGGCCTTAGTCGCCACATCCGCTCCCTCACGTTGGTATTTTAGTAATTCCTTGAAAGTCGCCTTATTACGAGATAATTGATTTAAGACAGCATTCATACCAGCAACATTATCCCTTGCAAATAGATTTTCTTTGGCAACATAGTGGTGATTATGACAAGTGGAATCAAAGGCTAAAATAGGCATCCGATTCTCAAAAGCAGTCCGTAACGTTCTTGGCAACTCATTGCCATAGTTAATATCTAAGTACAAATCACAAGTATTGAACAAGTGATCAATAACATCAGGGCTAATATTCGGATAAAGCTTAATATTAGGATACTTGCCATAAGACATCAAGTGCTCTGACATTTCTGTAACAGCTGCAATATGGAAAGTTAATTTTGGATTTTGCTCTAAAATAGTCGCTAAATCTTGCAGCTGATCAGAATTGGTCAAGGTAAAGACATCTCTACGCCCTTCATTCGTACGTTTAAATGGATAAAGATAACCTAAGAAATGGAAGCGAGACTGATATTGCTCATCGACCAGCGATAAAATTTTATGATAGACTTCTTTATCTTGCACAACTATCTGTGTATTACGGTGATGAGTTAGTAGCAATTCCATCATATTACCTGGAATACTATCCCCAATAGGCTCATTCCAAAACAGAATGTCATGACCATCATCTGGTAGTGAGAAGGCCACAAAAAGAGGGGTTGATAAGGAGTTATAAAACACACGACCCAAATCATAACCAGCAGTCTCTAAATAATATCTAACAAATTGTCCCTTATCCTTAAAAATCATTACTTGACCTAGATGATTTAAAATAAGATCTCCTGACAAATGGTTTTCTACAAGAACTTCTTCCTGGTTTGCTTTAAAATAAGCCGTTTGAATCTCTTGCCCCGACTCGGTATAAGTTGTCCGCGCAAAACGATAACCTAAATTATTGTATTTGTCTTTAAAGCGTAACCTACCTGCTTCATCAAACCAATCCACCTCTTTTACGAAACGATTGTTGGTCTTTTGATCAAAATAAACATGCCCCATTTTTTTGTGAAGGTTAAAAATTTCACCCTCTTGACTATTTGCAGTCATTTCCCAAAAAGGAGGTAATGGCAGCTCATTGAAATAAAGCGGACGCCCTTCTTGTTCTTTAGCTCCAGTAAAATATTGAATGGGGGACGTCACATCATGAGGCAAAAAGCCATCATCTTCAATTACAACAGTGGGAATTTCATAGCCCGAAGAAAATATTGAGAAATGCAAATCCCAACTCAATTGGTTATAAGTATCAAATAAATTTAACATGCTTAGGCCATCTCCTTTATTAATTGACGCCATTTTTCTTCAACCTTCTCAGTTAGATATTGACTCGCTATTTCATAAGATACATGATGCATCTTATCTAACTGGTTAGATGTAAATAGTTTGATAATTGCTTCTTTAAAGGCCTCTTGAATTTCAAACTCATCATCATTGACAGATACCGGAATAAGATAGCCATTTTCACCTTCTCTAATAAATGTCTGATTACCATAAGGAACATCAAAGCCAATAATAGGTAAGCCAGCTCCGATAGCCTCAAGAAGTGTTAAACCAAACCCCTCGCTTTTAGAAGCCGAAAGATATACCTCGTACTTAGGGTAAACCTCATCTAAATTTTGATGGCCCTTAAGCTGAATATAACTCTCTGCCGATGCTTCTCGAATAATGTTAGACACCAACCCACGTTGGGTCCCCTCACCGTAAATATCTAGCGTCAACTCTGGTAAAACTTCTTTAGCCGCAATAACCGCTTTAGTCAACCAATCGATATGTTTTTCAACCGCTAAACGCGATGCTGTTACGATACTAAATGGTTTTCTTGGAACTTCTGGTTTACTCAAGTGTTCCAAACTGCCTACTGGAATATCAACCACATAGGGACGCATTGTTGTAAATTTCTCGAAATGAGCCTCTACCACTTCTTTTTGACGTTTTGTAGCTGCGATGAAAAAATCCACTTTATCAGCATTGGTAAACTGATACTCATAATAGTTATTCCATAGAATGGTGCTCTCTGTGACGTGGTTGGCACTGTAATGCTCCGCATGAATCACAACACCCAGTTTAGCTGGCTTGACATGCGTAAAGATAGATTGGCCAATTCCTGTTTCTCGGTCTAAGATGACAATATCCTTTTCTGTCAAAGACAGGGTTTGCATAAAATGACTTACCAACTCTTCTTTTGAATATAAGACCAGACCATCAAATAAAAACATTGAGTTTTTATTATCCTCTGAAAGAAGCTCATCATAAGCTACCGTACCATCTTCATTGAAAAATCGTCTTTGATACAAGTGTGCCTGACCGTCTTTTGCAGAATAATACTCTGAAAAACTTCGAACATATGTAAAATAATCTTTGCGAATTAAAATACCTCTGGAAACAAATTCAACTCGGTGAACAATATCCTCACTATCTTTTTTGAGATAGGCTGTTAAAAAGGTATCCTCTTCAGCATAATACAGCCGAACAATATTCGTACCAACAGTCTCCTCTTGGGTAATCTGTCCAGCATAAAGCTCTCGCAACTGACTCAAGGTAAAGGTGGTTGGCGCTATTTTTTGATCGGTAAAATGCGTGTAGAGCCAAATAACATCCTTATCAGCAAATCCAATATTTCGTGTCAAATCACTAATATTCTCAGAAGAGATAAAATCCATAAAAACAAATTTAGAGTCTTCTCCTAAGCGGTTGAATACCTTATAGCGGTAAGCTTGGGCATACTCAACACCAGAACTAGCCCAGCCAATGCCCAAATTAATATTATAAATCGTCATTTTAAGGAACTCCCTATATTTCTAACTTAACCTCACTAAATCATAGTCAGCCATTTAAACTCACTATATATCACAATCCCTACAGCTTACTCTAATTCACTTAACAATATTGCTTGAAATGTAAATAAATCAAGGATTGATAAAGATAGAGATTGATTTCTTTTCATCAATTATACCAAATGCTGATAGCAATCTTCAACCCAATCGTTTCATTAAACAAAGACAATATTAACTTTCCCGTCTAAATCATAGACAACTTGGCTCAACATTATATTTTGTAAGGCATGATAACGTATATCTTTTTTCATTTTTTTGTAGGAAATCATAGCTTCTTTATGATATTCATTGACCGTATTGCGCTGAGCAGTCTGTCTAGACTCTACCAACAAGCGAAGCTGTTGCAAATAGTCAACTTCTTCTACCCAAGCTTCATCAATCGCTTTTAAAACGGCCAACTGATAAAACTTGAGCAAATGCTCTCCAGCTTCTTTTTTCTTTTTATCAAGATTTTGCTTAACTAACGAAGTCAGGTAGTCTCTGACAGCCGTTTTATCGTTGACATCAAGTTCTTTTGGCAATCTTATGAAATCATAACTAATGGTATCCAAAACGAAACGCTCAAGCATCATTCTATCCAGCGTATCACCACAGTCATCCAAAAAGTCATCTAAGGCCTGTTGACAAATGTCAAATATATCAAAACGACCGGACTCATTGGCTAAAATGGCGTTACGCTCATTATAGATATATTGCCGCTGTACCTTGACACTTTCATCAAATTCCAAAGTCGTTTTGCGTGCCGAACGCCCTTTACTTTCACTAAGGTCCTGTGAATGCTTCAACATCCGCCTAAATCGTTGTCCATGCAGTTCTTTAGGATAATCAGGGTCTACTTTCTTCAATTGTCTCTTCAGATACTTAAGGACCCACTTGGGGGCATAATTAGTAACAAGATCATCTTCCAAAGATACAAAAAATTGGCTGAACCCTGGATCACCCTGGCGGCCAGATCTTCCTCTAATCTGCAAGTCCATCCGTTCATTAGACATTCTCTCTGCCCCAATAACTGCTAAGCCACCGAGTTTTCGAACCTCCGGAGAGATTTTTATATCCGTACCTCTCCCCGCCATATTAGTTGCAACCGTCACTGAGCCTAGCTGCCCCGCTTCTGAAATCATCTGGGCTTCTTTGACTTCATTATGGGCATTTAATAAATTATGAGGAATACCTTCAAATAAAAGAATTTCAGAGTACAACTCTGACATCCGAACAGAACCCGTCACCAGTAAAATAGGTTGACCTGTGGCATGGACCTGCTTGACAAAATCGACGGTAGCCTTAATTTTTTCAGGAAGAGTGGCATAAATATGATCAGGGTAGTCCACTCGAATAACGGGTTTATTCGTTGGAATACTAACCACTTCCATGCTATAAACATCGATAAACTCATCTTCAGCTGGCTTACCCGTTCCTGTCATCCCACCAATCTTTTCAAATAATAAAAATAAGTTTTGATAGGTGATTGAAGCCATGGCACGCATTTCATTGGTAATTTTGACATTTTCTTTCGACTCAATCGCCTGATGTAACCCACCTTGCAATTTCGTCATATCAAGCATACGTCCATTGCCCTTGTCCAACAAGATAACCTTATCTTCATTGTTAAGATACTCTTTACCCCGTTCAAACAAATTATGGGCCTTTAAAGCAAGGTTAATGTGCCTGATGAGCTCTATATTAGATTCACTGTAAATATTTTGTAAGGAGAAAAAACGCTCCGCTTCATCCATTCCTTTAGCCGTTAACCAAACTTCTTTTTTATCTGAATTATAAATATAATCCTTGTTTTCAATCAAAGTGCTAACAAACTGATTGGTAATCCCATAAAGATTTGACTGAATACGAGGAGCCCCTGAGATAACTAGTGGGGTTTGAGCACTGTCTAGCAATACCTCATCTGCCTCGTCAATGATAGCAAAAAAGAAAGGGCGCATAAACTTCTTATCCAAAGAAGGAGCCAAATTATCAATTAGATAATCAAATCCCAAGGCTGAGTGAGTCGTGTAAATGATATCAGAATGATAAATAGCCCTTTTTTCTTCGACCTCTAATTTTTTAGTTGATGTATCACCAGTCCGAACACCCACACTAAGGCCCAAGAATTGATAAACAGCCTTCATTTCTTGACCATCCCTTTCAGCCAGATAAGCGTTAGGGGTCACCAAAAAGGCACCTCTACCTGTTAAAGCATTCAGGTATAAGGGTAAGGTAGCTGTCAATGTTTTACCTTCACCCGTTCTCATTTCAGCCAAATTTCCCTGATGAATGACAATCCCCCCCATGAGTTGAACCTCATAAGGATACAGACCTAATACACGCTTATTAGCTTCTCTCACCACTGCAAAAGCCTCTGGCAAGAGATCATCAAGCGTCTCCCCTTTTGCTAATCTTTGTTTAAATTCGATGGTTTTTGCTTGCAAGGCTTTATCTTCCAAAGAGGACATCACATCAGCATAACTCTCAATTTTTTGGATGATTTTCTTTAGTTTCTTTATTCTAAAATAATCTAAAGACAGTTTTTGTTTCATTGCCTTTTTTCTCTTCCTAGCTTATTTTTTAAGTATTGCGCAAACGTTAACAATGGAAAGTAAAGACTATCAAAAATTCTGAAAATATCATCGCTTTTTCGATCATATGAGAAAACGTTTTTCCCATGCTCCAAACGATACAAAATCCCTTCTGCAAAGTACTCTCCTAGGGAGGCTTTTTCTAAAGACGCTTGATAAACCGCACTATCATAGACTTGTGAAGTCACATAAGCAATGCTGTCCTTGTATTCCCGACTATAATAAGCTGCAGCAAAATTCCCAATAGGACCATGACCAACAAAATACAGGCGATCAAACTCCAAATCTTTAATAATATCTTGTAAATAATTAAGAAATGCCGGTAATAAATAATACGTATCCACTGCTTTGGCATCCCCCACCAAAAGAACTTGTCCCATGATTTCAAACACTCGCCGCTCTTCTTTAGTTAAGGGAGTATCACTACTTTCCATAAAAATCACATAAAGATCCTTATTGGGAGATTCTGGATTAACCAAGTGATGAATGGCAGCTGGATCCCAATCATTGGTTGATTGTTCTAGGCGTTCTTCTTCATCATAAAGGACAAGATAGTGAAACAAAAGGTGCTCACACCCTGCATTAAAGAGCTCTATCGTGTAACTATAGGCCTCTTCTGGGTACAAAAACTCCCCTTTATCTTCCTTTAAAATAACAAAATCAATCGCTTGACCGAAACGATCTTGGAAACTAATTTTGAGATAGAGGCTATTTTTAGGACTCATCTCAGCACACAACTCTAAATAATAGGTCTTCCCTCTATGTAACAGTGGCAAAGAGGGGGAAATACGATTGGATTGATAATTGGTTTTTGAAAACCACGTTTTGACATACTGACCTGGGGGCATTCGGAGATTACTAAACGACACACTTTGTCCTTTTAAAGCAATCTCTGAACCAAACAAAAAGCTATTTGAACTATTGTTCTCCCAATGTATAAGATACTTCATTTCCTTTGTCTATTCCCTTTGAAAATCTTTTTTCATAATACTATCATATTGTGCTAAAAACCACTTGGTGATAGCTCCTGAATTGTCGTTATGCCTACCTATCCAACCCTTACCAATGATTTTAGGCTTCTTATCTGAAGCATAAGCAATTAAATCATGATAGGCTTCAATATCATAGTCATCATTTTTCATATAAGCCACAGCTAATAAGGTTTGTGACAAATCAGCCCTTTCAAACGCATTCCAAAAATGCTGATTTAAAGCCTTGATACTATTATCTGATAAATCACCTTCTACCAGTTGTAGTAAATCAAGTGACGTAGCAAACTCATCCGGACGCTTTAATTGTAAATTCGCTGCCATTGTTCCCAAATTGATTAAGGGCTTGCCAACAATAATAGCATGAGGAAGTAAATATGAGGCATAGTACAAAGCACCATACGTTCCCATTGAAAGACCTGATAAAATCAACTCTTTATTGCTAAATCCCAACTGTTTCAAGGATTCATTAATCACTCTAGGGATTGCCTGTTCAAAGGAAGGGCTTCCTATATAAAAGGCACCTCCCTCTAATCTTGGATCACAAATTAAAAGAAAAGGTGCCCCCATCTTTTTCATCATAAAATACCCCTCAAAGCCTTCCGCTGAACGGTATCCTGAAAAATAAACATTTAATGGTGGCTTCAAATCTCCTGGCTCAAAATAATACATAAATTCTTGACCACTAGCATCAGCATAACGCTTCCCACCAAGGATAAACTCTCCGAGACCTGCTCTACCATCTCGAAAATGCAAGGGACCTACTTTCATAGCCCCATAACCACGGGCTAACAATGTGATTGAAACATAACCTGCTTCAGGATAATCAAGATCAAATGGTTTTTCTAAATCCTCTCCTTCAATTATCCACTCTTTTAAAATGCTTTTTGCTGTCCCAGACTGAATGAGTTGAACATTAATCATCATATCGACAGACTCATCTGACATCAACTCCCACCAAATGGTTAAAATACGATCAGCTTTAAAAGGATGATTATAGCGCATCGAACCGATAGGTCTAAAATGTAAGCCATACGATGCCTCAATGGCGAGGTAATAGTGTCCCTTAAAGTAAGATTTTTGCTGTAAATCTTCAGCAATAGCAAAATCATTGATATGATATTTTGAACCATATTGACCAGTAAACAAAACTTTTGAAAGAAAAGCCATCGTTTCTGTGGGATTTTCTAAGGAAATGGCTTGGTAATATTTTTGATTTAAAAAAAGTTGTGTTGAAGATGAGGACGGATGGTCATTACGATTGTAAAATACCGCGTATGGTGGAATAATAGCATCCAACTCTAAAAGCTCTGGTCCATAATCTTTATCCGTTAATACCAATGCAGTAAATTGTAACGATTCTTTTTTCTTAATCTCCTCATCTGTCAAAAACCATGTCGTCATCACTTCTGGTGACTCTACAAAAGCAGGTAAATCGTTTGTATCCAAAAAATACCAATTAACATGCTCGGGCAAGTCAGCCATACCTTCCCAACTATGACTTCCTATTTGTAAAATAGTTATTATATCTTTTTTATCCATTTTGATTATCTCTTAACAATGTCATAATTTTTTTGACAACCGATCCACTTGTGTATTCCCCAATTTTAGAAACCGAATAAACTAAAGACTCATTCCAATTTCTTAGGGTTAGTAAATAATAATCATACGCTTCTTTAAGCTCTGAAAGGCTATGAATAATATAGCCATTTTTAAATGATTCCACATAATCCGTTGCTACCATATTGATCTGCGGGATACCTGCACTGATGCCTGCAATTTGCGTATATAGATCAGGGTCCTCTGAGAGATCAACTATCAAACGTGCTTTATCTAATTGATTCAATAGTTCATTTTCATTAGTTAAAAAGGTTAGCAACAAGCGAGACGCTTCCTGCGATTGCTGTAAAACGGTTTGACCTGCACTTTGAATTTCTTTCTCATACTCTTCTTCAAAATCATCAAGAAAGACATGACCTTGTCGTCGTTTCCAATCTTCCTGTTTTTTCTCTACAAATGCTTCTAGTTCAGATTTAAAAGGGTAGTCCGTTCGATAAGATACTAAGAGTAGCTGAATATTTTCGTTAGTGAGCATGACATCAAACGTTTCATTGATGATTTTATCCAAATCAGTAAAAGACAACTTATCAACAAGTAGGTAAATAATCAACTCTTTAAGTCGTTGGCTTTTCCCTAAAGACAAGCGAGCATCGTAGGGCGAAACATTAGCCACAGGACATTGATTATAGGCAGACAAGCGATTATATTCAGATACAGTGTCTGTCAGAGCTAAATTAGCCTCTTTAAGAGCCACTACTAACTGATCATCTGAGGGCGTTGGACGTTTCTGAAAGAAGGAAACAATCAGCTCTCTTTGGCCTTTGTGTTGTAAAATGAGGTCATTATGAGTCTCATCATAGGCTAATACAAATGAATCACTAGGCTTCACCTTCTCTTCAAATAAGGAGATTGTAAATTCTTCAAGTAGCTGATAAAGAGAATCATAAGACGATTTTTTAAAACGAGATGAAACCAGTGGATTGACCTCAATACGATGATTTTCTTGTAAATATTGTCTAAATTGCCAAATCCCTTCGACATTCAGATAATCTTGATACAACTCTTGCCCTTCATGATCAAAGTAAATGATACTTGATAAAAAACCACGATCATCAATTACAAACCTTCTTTCGATGACGTCTTTGGCAAAGTAATCAATCCAAATCAATTGACCGTCATTTCCAAAATTAATCTCAGCAAACTTTTTACCATTTTGTCGCGCCAAAATCAGAAATGGAGAATAAACAAACTGAGTGTTTTTAGGCCACTCTAAGGATTCAAAATTAACCATTTTAGGGGTTACTTCACTAATATCTTGCAAACGATCAAAAATCGAAATGTAAGACTGCTCCAATAAGTCCAGTTCATGAAGGTAATACCTGAGATGTGGCATATAACCTAGTATCAATAAGGTTGATGGTTGATCTACTCGTTGGAATAGTTTAAATAAACTAGTTATATCATCCATCAACATATTGGGCTGATGCCAAAACCAAACGATGGTGTTGTTATCAAAAGCTCTTTGCTCTGAATACCAAGATGGCACAAAGTAAAACATCTGATTCTCCTTATGTTTCAAATAATGATTTATAAGTCTTAACCATTTTGATGACATTAACTTCATCAATAATCATCAGTATCATTCCCGACATCATCATCACCATACCGGACATAGTTGCCAAATCAACCAGCATGATATTGCCTACTGCTAACACCATCGGAAAAGCGGACATAAACGTCAAAATAGTACCGTTTAACACCCCAATGGACATCACTTTAGTATGAAGATAGCGGCGTGTCGGTAAGCCAGGTCGCACACCTTCAATAAAGTCACCACTACTACGTAATTTCTTAGATAAGGTTAAAATATCCACATTAACAAATGCAAAACTGATACATAGTAGAAATAGGACAACACTGTAAAAGAAGACACCTGAGTAAGTCCCTGTAGTGAAATAAGACGAAATTTCTTCCCATTTTGATGAACTCTTAAAGAAATAGCTTCCTAATAAAAATAAATACTGTGGAATCATCAAAAGACTAAAGGCATACATAAATGCTATACCTCCTGAAATATTTAATTTTAAAGGAATATAAGAATCCTCAACATACTTATTGTTAATTGAAACCCTATGAACTGGCACTTGGTACTCTGCTTTTTCTAAGACAATAATAACAAATATTCCAACAAAAATCCATATTGCTAGAAAAATGAGAAAATTGAGGTAGCCTCGTTCGATAATGATTTTTACCTTATCAAATGTATTTAGACGTGACAGGATGATATTGCTTAAAATAATAATACTCATCCCACCAAAACCTTTATCCGCATTAAGATTCGTTAACCACATCAGAACAAAGGAACCTGCCACTAAAATAAGGATTGTCTGCAAGACAGCAATTACAAAATAAGAAGAACCTACATTATAATCTAAATTTAGTGCCAAACCTGTAGCTTGCAGCACAGCTAACACCAAAATTAAACTATTTGTTATCGTGTTTCGCTGCTTATCAGACATGTTCATATCTTTTCGTTTTCCTAAAAAGAAAATTCTCATTAAAATCATCGAAGACATCCAAGGTGACAAACCTAAGCTTGTCAAACTAATCTGAGCCAAATTGGCTCCTGTTGCTGAACTAACCAAATCTAAATTAGAACCTGCTTCAACCAAGTAACTATCCAAGGCAACTGTCGGTAAAGGAATATAACGTGTTAATATCATTATAAAAATGACGAAAATTGTAAAAGCAACACGTGATAAAAATTTATTCATTTTAATCTTTTTTAACATCTTAGTTCCTCAAAGACCTCCATTATCATGATATCGTAAACCATCGTGATAGGGAAGCAAGCAATAACACATCTAGGCTTCTCCTTCAGAGGACTTATTGAGTTCCAGTTCTTTTTCTTGACGCTCAATAGAAGCTTTAACAGATTTATTTGTATAGGCTAATTCATAATAAATAGGCGGCAAATTATAACTGTACTTGTGCTTCAAAATGCCCATATAATTATTGGTAATACTATACAAATCTCTTTCTAGAGGCAATGTAGGAATACCTGCAAAATACCAATCGATCATCTCACTTTTAACCGCCATTAGGGAATCTTCCATATGTTTAATACTAGGGGTTTCGGTAGTAATACTTCCTTTTCTAAGGCGATAACAATAGATATTCTCGTGTAAGAAGGCAATTCGATTAGCTAACCAATAAGTCCTTGGAGTTGTCCAGTTGTCCTCATATAATCTTCCAACTGGATAACGAACCGTCTCAAAAATATGCCCTCTATAAAGCATAGCGTGAACCATCACCGGCAGAGTACGCATAGCTTCTTCAGAGTCGTAAAAGGACACTTCGCCTAATTTTGCTAAATCACCATAATAGCCAAACACCCCTTCCTCTTCATTCAAGGTAAACGACCGACCGCGTACAATGTCAGAGTCGGTTTCAGCCATTACTTTTTGTAACTTTTCAATCGCATCCAACTCCAAAAAATCATCTGAATCAACAAACATGATCATCGTCTGCGATAAATCACCAATAGCTTCTATGCCACTATTACGTGCCTGAGATAAACCAGCATTTGCTTGATGAATGACCTTAACTCGGCTATCTAATTGTTTATATTCTTCACAAATATTTCCTGAATCATCGGTAGACCCATCATCAACTAAGATAATAGATAAATTTTGATACGTTTGATTGATGATGCTGTCTACACATTGACGTAAGTAAGTTTCAACATTGTAAACAGGGACAATGACATTTACAAGGTTACTCATTTATTTTCTCCTAAATAATTATTGACAAGTTTCTATACTGAGAAAAACAGAAACTTTTTTACTGGGGACAGATAAATACTTATAAAGTTAGTTTCAGTAATGTATCACACACTACTGAAACACAACTTTATAACAGTAATATTAACTAATCGTTAGCACGTTTCGCCAAGACACTAGCACTTGCTAGAACACCTAAGCCGAGTAATAATCCAACACTTGATTCCTTAGTACCAGTATTTGGTAAGGCTTTTTCTAAGTTAGAAAGGGCTGTTGCTACTGATACTGATTCTGATGCCTTAGAAGCATCCGTCACTGAAGCAAGTACTGAAAGGCTAGATTGTTGTGACTGCGATACAGAAACTGACTCTGATGCTTGTGATACTGACACTGATTCAGAATGTGATACTGAATCCAAGTCTGATACAAACTCGCTGTTGGATACTGAAACGGATTCTAACATTGAAACAAGTTCACTGATTGAATCTGATTCTGAAACAGTTTGTGACAAGGACGCACTTACTGACTCTGAAGCCAAGTGTGAGTTAACCTCTGATTCTGACATCACTGGTTTTTGTGATGTTGACGTTGGGTCAGTTAATGATGAGCTTGCTGACTCTGATGCTTGTGATACTGACACTGATTCAGAATGCGATACTGAATCCAAGTTTGATACAAACTCGCTGTTGGATACTGAAACGGATTCTAACATTGAAACAAGTTCACTGATTGAATCTGATTCTGAAACAGTTTGTGACAAGGACGCACTTACTGACTCTGAAGCCAAGTGTGAGTTAACCTCTGATTCTGACATCACTGGTTTTTGTGATGTTGACGTTGGGTCAGTCAATGATGAGCTTGCTGACTCTGATGCTTGTGATACTGATACTGATTCAGAGTTTGAAGCACTTACTGAGTCTGAATTTGATACTGATTCAGAGTTTGAAGCACTTACTGAGTCTGAAGTTGATACTGATTCAGAGTTTGAGGCACTTACTGAATCTGAATTTGATACTGAGTCTGAGTTTGATACTGATTCAGAGTTTGAAGCACTTACTGAGTCTGAATTTGATACTGATTCAGAGTTTGATGCACTTACTGAGTCTGAGTTTGATACTGATTCAGAGTTTGAAGCACTTACTGAATCTGAGTTTGATACTGATTCAGAGTTTGATGCACTTACTGACTCTGAGTTTGATACTGATTCAGAGTTTGATGCACTTACTGAGTCTGAAGTTGATACTGATTCAGAGTTTGAAGCACTTACTGAGTCTGAATTTGATACTGATTCAGAGTTTGATGCACTTACTGAGTCTGAATTTGATACTGATTCAGAATTTGATGCACTTACTGAGTCTGAGTTTGATACTGATTCAGAGTTTGAAGCACTTACTGAATCTGAAGTTGATACTGATTCAGAGTTTGAAGCACTTACTGAATCTGAAGTTGATACTGATTCAGAGTTTGAGGCACTTACTGAGTCTGAGTTTGATACTGATTCAGAGTTTGAGGCACTTACTGAGTCTGAAGTTGATACTG